>NZ_JACJEB010000011.1:0-163547 GCF_014163845.1 Shewanella sp. SR43-4
TGATACGGCTTGATACCGCTTGATACCACATTTTAAATGAGCACAAATAATTAAGGCTTGATGTTGAAATACTACAAAGTAGTGGAATCAACCATCAAGCCCTAATAATCAACCTATTAAATAAGCTAATTTTTAATAGCAGTTCTTACTTTTTGTAAGAAGAAGCCATGTTGTCTAAACGGTCATTAGCACGTTTAGCTTCGGCTTGTGCGTCCATAGAAGCAGCTTTAGCGCCTTTAACATCGGCAGATAGCTTGCTTTGCTCAGACTTTAAAGAACCAACTTCTGCTGATAGTTGATCAACTTTGTTACCTAGGTTTGCTACGCTTTCTTCTAAAGCAGTAGTGTTAGCACAACCACCTAATAAAGCAGTCATCGCAACACCAGCAATCATCAGTACTTTCTTGTTCATGGGTAAATCCCTTAATATATAGGTTGTTAAATAGTGCAACGGCATGTGCCTTTGCAACGGCGTAATTATGTCACAGATTTTTTAATTTGCTATAGGCAAACTTAACATTGTTTAATTAAAATAGCGAAATAAAAGAAAATTGCAAGCTGGCTGGGCAAAAAGCATCATTATTTATCGATTTTATATAAATCTTAGTGATTTATTGCTTATTCTCCGCTAAAAATTGCATTTTTCCGCTTTTTTACATAAAAACCTAAATAGGCGATTACTGATGTAACCATTATGGTTCAATTCTTTGTTTTATATAACTATTAACTGTTTCTGAGCGCGTTAGTTGAAGTTGGCTTTTAATTTGCGATCCTTGGTAACCCGCGCTAATAATTGATTGCACATCTACGTTGCTGGCCAACTCATAGCAATGTTGTAAAAATTCAGCTTGCGGATAGCTTGCTTGTTCAAATCCAGTTCGTCCTCTTATGTCGCCATGACAACATAATAAAAGCTCTGTTAACCGTTGTGGTTTACGCCAGAAATCACCTTTATCAAACAGTTTAACGATGGTTTCAGCCCTCAGTTCAAAAGCATTATGAATATTCTGATGTTGATCGCTGACCAATAAGGCTAAATCACGGTATTCATTAGGCACGCGTATTCGTTGGCAAAGTGCTTTAATGATGCTTAAGCCTTTTTGGCCGTGACCATGATGTTTCGGCCACTCTTGTTTTGGGGTTAACCCCTTGCCCACATCATGTACTAATGCTGCAAAGCGGACCGCTTTATTACTGCTTAGTAGGCTGGTTTGCTCCAGAACCATCAGCGTATGGACGCCGGTGTCTATTTCTGGGTGCCACTTTACTGGTTGGGGGACGCCAAATAACGCATCAATTTCTGGAAATAACACAGTTAATGCTTGGCATTGCTTTAAAACGGCGAAAAATATTTGCGGACTTTGGCTGCTTAATGCTTTATCGCATTCCTGCCATACTCGTTCTGGCGTGAGGTGCTCTAATTCTCCACTATTGGCGATATCGGTCATCAACTGTAAGGTTTCAGCTGCAATGGTAAAACCTAAGTGATGAAATCGAGCCGCAAATCGGGCCACTCGCAATACACGCAAGGGATCTTCAATAAAGGCGTCGGATACATGGCGCAGTACTTTGGCGTGGATATCATCAATGCCATGGTAGGGATCATAGAGTTTACCTTCGCTATCTTGTGCAATGGCATTAATGGTTAAATCGCGGCGCAGTAAGTCATCAGCAAGAGTGACATCTTTATTAGCATCGCAGCTGAACCCTTGGTAACCCTTACCTGTTTTACGCTCTGTTCTCGCCAGTGCATATTCTTGTTGAGTTTTTGGGTGTAAGAAAACCGGAAAGTCCTTTCCGACTTGCTGATAGCCTTGAGCCAACATTTCGTCAATACTGCTGCCAACGACCACATAGTCTTTGTCGACAACAGTTTGTTTAAGAAGTGTATCGCGCACGGCCCCGCCGACTAAATAAATCTTCATGGCGTACCACAACGTGTAATAATAAGTTGCTTAAATCTTATCAGAGTTAGATTTTTACGGCTAACTTTTGACAAGCTGTTGCACAAGCATTAACGTGAGCCGTCAGTTTCAAATAAGGATTTTTGGTCGAATGTATAAAGCCTTCTATGGATTAAACGATAATCCATTCTCTATTGCTCCTAACCCTCATTATATGTTCTTGAGCGATCGTCATCGCGAAGCGCTGGCACACTTAACTTATGGGTTAGGTGAAACTGGTGGATTTGTATTGTTGACGGGGGAAGTTGGTACCGGGAAAACTACCGTTTCACGTTGTTTATTACAACAAATACCGGAAAATACAGATACGGCATTTATTCTTAATCCATCACTTACCGAGTTAGAGCTTTTGGCGACATTGTGTGATGAGTTGGAAATTAAGTATGGCGAAAATCCGACCTTAAAACAGCTGACCGATCTCATCAGTACTTACTTACTCACTAATCATAAAAATGCCCGTAATACCGTACTGATTATTGATGAGGCGCAGCATTTGCGTTCTGAGGTGTTAGAGCAGTTGCGTTTGCTGACTAACCTTGAAACCAATACCAAAAAACTGTTGCAGGTCATTTTGATTGGCCAACCAGAGTTACAGCAACTGTTAAAACGCCAAGATCTACGCCAGTTAGCACAGCGGATCACTGCTCGTTACCATCTATTACCATTGAATAAAGATGAAATTGGCTTATATGTTCTGCACCGTTTACAAGTAGCGGGTCGGCACGAGCCTTTATTTACCCGTAAAGCGATTGCCGCGTTACATAAACACTCTGGCGGTATTCCGCGCTTGACTAACTTATTATGTGAACGAGCACTAATGGCTGGTTATGGTCAAGCTAAGGTGCCGATTGATCACAAGATGGTTAATCAAGCCGCAGTTGAAGTGTTAGGTGATATTGATGCTCCTAGCGATAAGCGTTGGCCATTTGTTGCAGCAACCGCGCTGGTATTGGCATTTGGTTTGTCGTTTTATCTGTTTAATCGCTCGGCTAATGACGATAGCCTTAACTCCAATACAGCATTAGCTAGCAATCAAACGCAGCAGTCTGTTAATCCGCCAGCGTTAGCTACTATTCCTAGTGCCACAAATCAATCTATTACAGCATCGACATCGCAACTACAAACCAGCCCGCCAGTTGTTAACGCGCAGCAACAGATTTTGCGTCAAGCTATGTTACAAAGCAGTAGCATTGATAATGCTTTTGCCGGGTTATTTGGTTTATGGAATAAACAACCTATCATTGGTTTATCTGCCTGCCAGGCTGCGCAGCAACAAGATTTAGCCTGTTACCAGCAACAAGGTAATTGGTACAGTATTATGCGGCTAAATTATCCTGCGGTGGTGTATTTACAAGATGCTCAGGCGAATGTGTTTTATGGGGTGATTGTAGAGCGCCAAGTGGAGCAAATTTTATTGCAATTGGGCGAGCAACAATTCTGGGTAAACAAAGATTGGTTTGATCGTCATTTTAGCGGTACCTTCGAAATTCTTTGGCAACCAGATGGTGTATTACCCCGTGAAATCGGTCAGTCTTCGAGTCTGGCGCAAGTACAGTGGTTAGAAAATAGCTTAGCGTTAGTCAATAAACGCCGAGCACGCTTACTGACACAATTCGATGGTGAATTAGAACAGCAATTAATGCAATTTCAGCGTCAGCATGGCCTTAAGCCTGATGGTATTGCTGGCAATCAAACCTTAGTACAACTGAACTTATATTTAAGCCAGCAAGGCCCGCGTTTGAGTGCATCTTCGGAGCGCAGTTAATGTCAATTCTATTAGACGCTGTTAACCGTAAAAAGCAGCAACAAGAAAATATTGTTGATGTTATTTTAACGCCCAGAGCCAATTATTCTCCGCCGCCGAAAATATCAGCCAACACCCGAAAATTCACTCTGCTGGCGTTATCTATTGCGTTTGGTGTTGGTGCGGCTTGGAGCATGAGTTTGTTGCTACATCCTGCAGTGCCTGGTGTGCAAACTGTTGCCTTACCCGTTGAGCGTTACAATGCACCGTTAGCCGTGGCTGATACCGTGGCTGTAGCCCAATCAACCCTATCTGCTGATGCGGTAGCTGCTAATGGATCTCGTGAGCTGCCACGCGGCAATCAGAGTGCCATAGATCAAGGCCATGATGGAGTGCGATTAGCCGGTAAAGTGGCTTTGCCGATTGCGCAACCTCTTGCTCAAAATAGTTATCAATCCTTGGGTACTTTGCAGCGTAATGTTGAGAACACTGCTGCTGAACCTATGGAGTCAGGTTATCAATCGGCATCAGATAATGAAGCGCGTAATCAGGATTGGGGTCGTAATGACGATGCTCAGGCAATGGCTCAACAAACTGACGATCAACCCCATCAAGTGTCGGGACGCAGTGCGTCTTCTAATCTGACGAATAATGCCGAACCTATTATATTAGGCGCCAATGCGAATCGACGTGGGCAAGCTGAACTAGAAGCATTAAGGCTGCAAGTTAATGCTGCGGCTGAAGAGGTCGATTTTGCTTCGGTAAAAGAGCCCTCAATTGATGAGCGCAATAACTTGTTAGCCGCATTTCAAACCGCGCTAAAAGATGTTGAATATGAGCAGTCTGCAAATCAGCAAGTGACGCAGGAAAAGCTCGATCCTATTCCTCGACCTACAAATCAACAGATTCCTAAATATGGTGATTTACCTGCAAGCGTACAGTTACAAGTGCCTGAGTTTAATATTAATGCCCATGTATATTCATCTGAACCAAACAATCGTTGGCTAAATGTCGATGGTGTTGAGTTACAGCAGGGCGATATGATTCAGAACAAGCTTACCATTGTTGAGATAAGGCCTAGGGATATAGTGTTAGAAATTAACGGTGAACAATTTAGAGTGCCGGCTATTTAGATGCTGCTTTAGCACAAGTATTTCAATCTCGGTTTACCATACTTACCTTAACAAACCTATCGCAACTTCGTTATGTCATTCGTTAGCCTCAATCGATAAATAACACTAAGGCGCTTATTGCGCCTTAGTGTTATTGGTTTAATTAACTCGCCATATTAGCCATGAATGTTATTGGCTAAAAACAAGGTTAATCCATAACCGATGCAATAACATAATAGTAATGCTGGTACGTATTTTAAGTAGCTGACAAATGTGAGCTCTTCCACTTTACTCATGGCAATGATGCCTGATGCAGAACCTATGATTAATAACGATCCACCGACACCAACAGAGTAAGTCAGTCCTAACCATTGTGCTGTTGTTAGAACCGGATCGGCTTTTAATAACGCTGCGGTTAATGGCACGTTATCTAACAGGGCAGAACCCACGCCAGTGAAAAAGTTAGAAATACTAGGGTTATACATGCCGTACACTTCGGTTAATAAATGTAAAGTGCCAATTTCTTTGAGCATGCCAACGAGTAACAAGATACCTAAGAAGAACAATAGGGTATCGAATTCAACCTGACGAATATATTCTAATACTTGAACTTCTTCACTTTTACTTTTATTGGTGCGGCCCACTAAGAACATCACCGATAAGCCGAATAAAAAGGTCAATACCGGCGGAATACCAAACAGCACGTTAAGTACCATGGTTAATACTATGGTAGTAAAGAAAATGACTCCGATGACAATATCAACCGTATTGTAATTTTGCTCGATAGGCGTGGTGCTTACATGTCCTTCGGCTTTAAGTGAAAACAATACTGCTAGGACCATGACGCTAATTCCTGCTGGAATAAACAAGATTAACAATTCTGAGATATGCACTTTACCGGCGAGGAAAATCATCAAGGTAGTCACATCACCCGTGATTAATGCCACCCCACCAGAGTTTACCGCAAAGATAATTAACACTGCCATACGGCGGCGCATTTGCTTATCTAAATTAAAGGTTGTTAGTAAACCTAATGACACCAGAGTGGCAGTGACGTTGTCACAAAAAGTCGACAGTACTAATGAGAATAACCCGACTTGCATCATCAACATTCGCACAGAGACTTGCTGCGGAAATATTTTTTGAACCAATACTTGGATCATGCCTTTGGCATTAAGATAGGCGACAAAAGTCATGGTCGACATTAAAAACAACCATAATGTAGCAATTTCTAATAAGTTTTCGTTGAGGTTTTCGCCCACGATTTTACTTTTTTCTGGGCTACCAGAAGCTATGAACAAGGTAATCCAAGCTATACAGCCAAGGAATAGGGTGGTTTTTGCTTTATTTATATGGGTAACTTCTTCGAACACGATACTGAGCAATGCAAGTACCGCAAGTGAGATAAGAAAAGTATGTAGCATGACTGCAATTCCAACTTTGTGTTGTAGGTAATCAACATCATTACCATGAATTTTTGCTAACCTAATTTGGCCCTAGCGTTAAGGTTTAATTAAGCTTTCCGTTTGGCGGGGCGATCACATCACACAACGAGGGATTTCGCAACTGAGATCACAGTTATTTTGCCAATAATCGACCAAAGTAGCGTATAAAAAAGCAATACAGTGAAAAGAAATTGGAGTTTGTTAACACAAATGAAAAGAGGATAAATAACGTGGTTATTTATCCTCTTTATTGTTACCAAAAGACTGCTTAGCTTGAGCTGTCTGTTGATTTATTTCATTGCAGCAAAAATACGATCAACAGCGGCTAGAGTATATTCAATTTCAGCATCGCCGTGAGCCATTGACATGAAGCCCGCTTCATAAGCACTTGGCGCTAAATAAATACCTTCATCTAACATGGCATGATAGAAATGACGGAAGTGTTCCATGTTGCATTTTGTGACTTGGGCAAACGAGGTCATTGGCGTGTTATCTTCAGTAAAGAAGAAACCAAACATACCACCCACATAAGTAATATTTAATGGAATACCGTGTTTGTCTGCAGCGGCTTTAAAACCTTCCGCAACGCGTTTCGTTTTATCTGCAAGCGCTTCGTATAAACCGGGTTCACACAATGCATCCATTTGGGCTAAACCAGCAGACATCGCAATTGGGTTACCAGATAAGGTACCGGCTTGATAGACAGGGCCCGTAGGTGCAATAAACTGCATGATATCTTTACGGCCACCAAATGCGCCTACAGGCATGCCGCCGCCAATAACTTTGCCAAGTGTGGTTAAGTCAGGTGTTACCTTGTAGTGACCTTGTGCGCCACTCATAGACACGCGGAAACCTGTCATCACTTCATCAATGATTAATAGTGCACCAAACTCATCACACATGGCACGTAAGCCTTGTAAAAAGCCTTCGACAGGTGGAATACAGTTCATATTGCCCGCAACGGGCTCAAGGATGATACAGGCGATACTGGTTGGATTTTGTTCGAAGATAGCGCGCACAGAATCAAGATCGTTATAGGTTGCTGTTAACGTGTGCTTAGCAAAATCTTCTGGAATACCAGGTGAGCTTGGTTGCCCTAGGGTTAACGCGCCAGAACCTGCTTTAACTAATAAGCAGTCAGCATGGCCATGGTAGCAACCTTCAAATTTTAAGATATTGTCACGATTAGTAAAACCACGTGCTAAACGAATCGCACTCATAGTGGCTTCAGTACCTGAACTGACCATTCTAACTTGTTCTATTGATGGCACCATTGATATGACTTTTTCAGCCATTTTAACTTCAAGTTCCGTTGGTGCACCAAACGACAAGCCATTTTCAACGGCATCTAACACTGCTTGGCGAATTTTAGGGTGGTTATGACCTAAAATCATCGGTCCCCATGAACCAACATAGTCGATATACTTTTTACCATCGGCATCAAAAATATAAGCACCATCAGCTTTTTCAATGAACAAAGGTGAACCACCTACACCATTAAAAGCTCGTACAGGTGAGTTAACGCCACCAGGGATGGTCTTTTTAGCCTGTTCAAATAAAACCTCGGAACGGGTCATGTCTAATCCTTAATATTGTGTGCCAATTATCTATCGGCTTTACGTGAATACCAGTTTACTGGGCACTCATACTTTTCGAGTTGGTCTTCAACCCCAAGTGTTAATGCAAAAAGTGCCATACGTATAAGTAAGCCGTTATCGGCTTGTCTAAAAATAGCCAAACTTGGGTGGCTGTTTAAATCATTGTCGAGTTCATTTGCTTGCGCGCGTGAATCACGAGGCAATGGATGCATAATCACGGTATTTGACTTGCAGTGTTGCGTATAAATATTGTGATTTAAGCGAAACTTACCTCGGTACTTATTGGCTTCTTCCTGTGATGGGAAGCGCTCTTCTTGAATGCGTGTCAGATATAAAATATCTGCATGATGCAAATTGCCTTCAAGTTGCTCGGTTATTGTGATCTTATGGCCAGCATTTTCAATGTCGGCGATCACATAGTCAGGCATTGATAGTTCACTTGGCGATATCAAGGTGAATTTAATATCTTTATGCATGCACAGTAAGCGTGATAGTGAATGCACAGTACGACCATATTTTAAATCACCTACCATGGCGATATGCATACCGTCTATGCCCATACCTGAGTGGCTTAACTCTTTCTTGATGGTAAATAAATCAAGTAAGGCTTGAGTAGGGTGTTCATTCGGTCCGTCGCCACCGTTAATTACAGGTACGCGACTGCCTTCGGCAAATTCTTTAACTGAGTATGCGTCTGGATGACGCATGGCAATTACATCCGAATAAGTAGAGAGTACTCTAGCCGTATCGTAAAGTGATTCGCCTTTAGATAATGACGATGATGCCATTCCTGTGGTTTCTCGAACATGTCCGCCAAGTAAATTGAAGGCACAGCCAAAGCTGACACGAGTTCGGGTGCTGGGTTCAAAAAACAGATTGCCTAAAATGGCACCTTCTAATACTTTGGTGCGTTTTTCACGCAAAGCATAAGGTGTCATTTTATTCGCGACGTTGAAAATAGTGTTAATTGAATCCAGATCTAACTGGCTTACTGAAAGGATATGTGAACCTTCGAACTGCGTCATCAGCCTAATTTCCAAAGTTTAGGGGCAAAATATTCACCAGAACAGCATGCTATTTTACCGTATTATTATATAGGGTGTTATAGAGATTATGTCTAGGGTGGCTGAGGCAAAATTGTAGCAGAAAATAACCGCCAGATAAATATAATAACCGTGCTTAACACAGAGATTCACTTGCTGTTATCAAGAACATTGTCATGATTTTGGCCGTTAACTTAATCGTGTTTGAAAGACTCATGTTATTTGCTCGTGCCGCAGCGAATTAGCCTTAGAACCACTGAGATAACATCTGAAGCTGCAATTTGCTCAAGCGCCTCATATGGAGCGACAAGTGAGGATTAAGCCGCACTTTGTCACACTATTGAGGACTAATGAGTTCAAAGAGGTTGGATTAAATTTGCCCTGAGCGAATTTCTTGCAATAAATTCGCCCAACTGATCACCCCAACAACTTTTTGCGTGTTATCACGATAGATATACACTTCGCCAGATCGTTTTGGGAGCAGTGCTTCATAAGCTTCATTTAAGGTAGCGCTGTCAGGTAATCCGGGCATGAGATGACGCGATAGGGTGGTTGAATCTTCAAAGGATTGCATTTCAAGTCGCAACATTTCAATTTCGCCTTCAGCATTTCTAACTAATACTGGGCGGCCAGCAGCGCGTTTAAGTACTTCAAGCAGTAGTTCGTCATCATCGTTAACAATCACGAAGCGTTTATCCATCAGTACTCTAACGCCTTTCTTTTGTAACCCTTGATTCAGTGGGGCAACCTTATAGCCTAACCCCATAATATCCAGTTGTTTAAGTAGGATAGAATGAGTATTAAATCCCTGGTATGCCACTAAAAATGCTGGAATGGTGACAAACATCGCCGGTAAGATAATCGACGCATCGTTGGTTAATTCAAGCAGCGCAACTAATGCAGCTAGAGGGGCACTCAGACAAACCCCCATCATTGCTGTCATGCCAATGACAGTATATAAACCCACATAAGGTGCGATGGATGGAAACAGTAAACTGCTGACTAAGGCTAAGATAGCCCCAACTAATGCGCCAATACCATAGAGTGGACCAATTAATCCGCCGGGGACACCAAAGCCAATAGCAGCAATGGTGGCCAAGATTTTTGCCAACAACAGTGCAATTAAAAACAGTAAACTAGGATGTTCACTAATGGCTTCTTTAATCGCCAGATCACCAGAACCCAAAGCTTGCGGCAGCAACAGCGCCACAAACGAAGTAATCACACCTGCAATAAGCAGCCGATAAATTAACGGCCATTGCTGACCTGTCGCGGTTACTTTTAGCAGTGAATAGTTAAACAACGCAGCGACACAGCCTAAAGCAAGGCCGCCAATCAGCAAAATAGGATATTGATCCAGTGGAATATGAATGACATTAATCAATTCATATTCATGAATATTACCAAACACCAATTGACTGGATACCGCGCCGCAAATGGCTGAAAGCATGATTGGGAAGAAATAATGGATTTTGTATTCGCGCACAATCACTTCAAATACAAATAATACCGCAGCAAGCGGTGCATTGAAGGTTGCAGCAATGCCGGCGGCAATACCACTGGCACACATAATGCGCACGCTATTGTCTGGTAATGAAAACTTCTCGGCCATAACACTGGCACTTACTGCACCCAAGTGAATTGCAGGGCCTTCTTTACCGACAGAGAAATTAGCCATTAAGGCGATTAATGCTTGAAAAAACTGTCCAGCAGCAGATTGAAGCGGTACCTTACCGTAATGTAATTTGAATCGGTGAAGTACATAGGCAATCCCCATGCGCCGATAGCGTTTTGAGCCCAATAAAGACAGTAGCCAAATGAGTAATGCGCCGATTATCGGTAAGTAAGACCGCCAATTAGTTAAGGTTGAGCTTAAGGTTAAGCTATCTGAATGCAGGTATTGATCTGCCCACACTAAGCTTAAACGGAATAAGATAATCACCACAGAAGCTATGATGGCAAACAGCAGCGCCAGTGCACAAAGTTGCACACTAATTTTAGCCTGAGATAACTTATCTCTAAATTCGTTACGTAGATATTTGCGCGTCGTTCTTTTGGCGTGAATAATAGCGGCTTTATTTATCTTAAATCGCACGGTTTGACTCTAAGGCCTGTTGATATGTTAAGGGTGTTTTGTGCAGCTGTTTATTGATCGTTTGATAACGCGCTAGTGTCATGTTATTACTCTCCATCAATAGGACTAACCGCTTAATACATGCTGGCTGCATATCTGATTTAACACAGTTAATAGGCTAAAAAGGGTTATTGGACTCGCTAAATATTAGCATTATAAGCTTGTGTAATACGGGTATGATTTGCACAAAACGTTAACTAGGGCACAAAAATAAACCCAAGAAAAATATGCTTCGCCAAACATACTGTATTTTATTAAAAGGTTGTAACTTAATGTTAAATTATCACCGTTGGTTAGATAGACTGCAAGTTTTAGAACGTAAAAATAGGACATCAAGCATATACTTGATTGGTTTAATGTTAGTGTGTTTTTTATTGGGAGCAATAAGTTTTAATTTATGGCTTTCATTTGCACCAGAGGCTACGCCGAATAGTGCCAGTGGCAAGCGTAAATTGTTACAACAACTTGAGGAACAGGCGCAAGTGCTTGCCAGTCGTAATTTAGCATTAAGCATTGCTGAAAATGCCAATAAAGAAATGCAAGATATGTTTAGCCAACAATTATCAGATCAAAAAGCGTTAGAGAAAGAATTAGCGTTTTATCGCAGTATAATGGTGACTGATTCTGGTGTTGAAGGCGTGTCTATTCATGGGGTGGAATTAGCCCAGGGTGTGGCGGCTGGTCAATATCAATTGCGATTAATTCTCACTCAGTTGCAAAAACACCAAGTTAAAGTGAAGACGAGTTCGACGGTATTGTTGCTAGGTACACAAAATGATCAGCCAGCTGAGCTGTCTTTGAGCAAATTAATCAATAAAAAACTGGATTTTGAATTTAATTATTTTCAAATTATAGATAACAATTTTGAACTTCCAGTGGGATTTAATCTTCAACGAATCATGGTCAAAGTGAAGGTGGCTGCTCGTCGTGGTGTCAAAGGTGGCGAGATTGAGCAAGTCTATAATGTACCAGAGCTGTTGATGGGTGAAAAAGAACTGCGGGTAATACTTGAACAAAATAGTCAGGTAAAGGATAATTCTCCGCAGAAACCGAAGTAAGAGGTAGTAATGACTGAACAAGTTGATACAGCAATGCCGATCCAATTTACCGATGCGGCGGCGATAAAAGTAAAAGGTCTGTTAGAAGAAGAACAGAATCCTGAATTAAAACTGCGTGTGTATGTAACAGGTGGTGGTTGCTCTGGTTTTCAGTATGGCTTTACATTCGATGAGAAAGTCAACGAAGGTGATTTCACCATTGAGAAACAAGGTGTGCAATTGGTTGTTGATCCAATGAGTCTTCAGTACCTTGTTGGTGGTGAAGTCGATTATACATCGGGTCTTGAAGGTTCACGTTTTTTTGTTAAAAATCCTAATGCGACCACAACATGTGGCTGCGGAGCGAGTTTCTCGGTGTAATGCGCGTTATTACAGTGATTAACCTGTCTGGGGACATGTAATCGAATAGCTAACAAAAAGCCGTCTTTCGACGGCTTTTTTGATGTCTATATTGTACCGATACACCCAAAACTAACTGCTCATAATATTAAAATTCATCCGCGGTTTAAACCACGCCTTCACTTTTGCATTAAAGCTAATCCACACTTGAATGATCCCCAGCGCAATAAGCACAGAGTAGATAACCCAATCAGCAACAACGGTTTGAAACAAACCAAAATCAAACGTGGTTGGACCGGCAACTAAATTGTCGGGGTCATACATAATGATTGGCAGTACGCTGTATAACAAAAGTTGCAGTACACAATACACCCGCAGAAGATATAAGCCTGCTTTTTGGCGGCCGATTATTGCGAGCACCATCATTAAGGTTAATATGCATAACATTGCACTTAACTCAGACAAGGAGTTGGCAGCATATAGCCCGCTGATGGCCGACAAGGTGTAAACGATCATCAAGCCAATTAGCCGTTTGGGTAAATGTGGCTTTGCAACGCTGTGAGCCTGGTCTGCGTGGTTGGTTTCAGTGTTGGTATCGGTCATCACAATTAATGCTTTTGTTGTTTCTTTGGCAAAATTCGTTCATTCATTTCAAAAGGAGGAACCACAACGCCTAAGTCTTCTTGAACGGGGAAAACCGCGATAAATAAGTCATCATCTTCCATACCGCTTACCCAACGTTCTTGAAACTCGTCAAGTGGGATCGCTAATGGCTCGCAGTCTTTCCATTCATCAACAGCCCATAGTGCGGCAGTCTCTTCAGATGGCCACATTGGAATACAGTCTTCATCTTCAGTGGTCAGCATGACACAACCATCTTGATCTTGAAGTGTCCAAATAATTTTTTCAGCTTTAATCTGATCAACCATATAATCATAACGACCTTCTGGAGTTAGATTCATTAGTTCAGATACAGTTTTGGTTTTATTGCTCATATTGACTCTCATCTTAAGTTTTGGCTTTGCTCAATTTTAAACAATTAAGCAAATTTGTGGGCATCATAACATTGAGGCCACAATTGCAAAAGTAAACCACGCATTTTGGTGTGTTTATCTCGCCTTGAAACGCCCACCTAGCACAGCAGCGCGTGACGCACCCGTAACAGCGGGTAAGTTAGCTGGTAAATCATGGTGATAACGCATGGCTAACCAGGCAAAGGCAATGCCTTCAACCCATTTTGCATCCACACCTAACGCGCTGGTGGTAGCGACTTTATAATTGGGAACTAAGATGGCTAGTCGTTGCATTAAGGCTTTATTTAATGCTCCGCCACCACAGACAAATAATTCACCTGTCGGTGCCAGTTTATTTATGTCGTTGGCAATACTGTGGCAGGTAAGGTCAAGTAGGGTAGATTGAATATCTTCTTGATCTAAATGACTATAGTCAGCGATTTGTTGCTCAAGCCAAGCTTGATTAAACAGCTCTCTACCAGTACTTTTTGGGTAAGCTAACGAAAAGTAAGAGTGCGATAATAGCTGTTTGAGTAAGTCAGGATTACTGGTTCCTGAGTCTGCCCAAGCACCATCCTCATCAAAAGGAAGGTTCAAGTTTTGTTGAATAAAGGCATCGATTAGGTTGTTACCCGGACCGGTATCGAAGCCTAATACTTGCTCACTATTACCAGGTAAATAGGTTACGTTGGCAATTCCACCTATGTTTAAAATCACTCTAGAGTGACCTTGGCGAGCAAACACTTGCTGGTGAAATGCTGGAACTAAAGGTGCCCCTTGGCCGCCAAGGGCAATATCTTTACGTCTAAAGTCAGCAATGACATCGATATTAGTTTCAATAGCAATGGTATTAGGATCGCCAATTTGCAATGTAAAACCCATTTCTAAATTAGGCATATGACGCACAGTTTGTCCGTGTGACCCTATGGCTATAACCTCATCGGCAGTGACAGTTGTTTTAGCCAATAAGTGATTAACCGCTTGTGCAAACAGTTTACCAACGCTGCGATCGAGTCGACCGAGGCGGTTTATTTCATCTGTTGCAGGCTGGCATAAACGTTGTAAACCACTTAATAAATGTGCTGGTATCGCTTCGGTATGGCTGGCAACTAAAATAGGATGATCAGTTGAAAAATCAACCAACACCGCATCAACACCATCCATGCTTGTGCCTGACATTAGACCGATAAAGTATTCTGGCTTAGACATGAGGTAACTCTCTGTGAATGGCAATATTAGGCTATTAATTACTTGCCAATTGCTGTTGTTGATTTGATTTTAGCTGAGCCATCAATTGTTTACTGAGTGCCGTAAATTTATTTTTCTCTTTACGATCAATCGGCATAGATTTAGGTAAGTCGATGGTTCGTGGATTGCGATGAACGCCATTTACAATGAATTCATAATGTAAGTGAGCGCCAGTGACTCGGCCTGTTTTACCTAAGGTACCGATTATTTGGCCTTGTTTAACCGTTTCACCACGGTTTACTTTGCGCTTAGTTAAATGCAAATACTTAGTGGTGTAGGTTTCGTTGTGCTTAATGAATACATAGTTGCCATTAAACTGGTTATAACCGGCCTCAACCACTTTACCTTTACCCGCGGCTTTAATCGGTGTACCTATGGCGGCCACATAGTCTACGCCGCGGTGGGCTTTAATTTGCCCCGTTACTGGGTGCAAACGACGAGGATTAAAGTTAGAACTGACATATTTAAAGTCTACTGGTGAGCGTAAAAATGCTTTGCGCATACTACTGCCATCTTCTGAATAATATTCTCCGTCGGTATACCGTACGGCGGTGTAACGCTCCCCTTGGTTAAAAAACTCCGCGGCGAGAATATTGCCATTACGTAAAAATTGGCCATCGGCGTATTCTTGTTCAAACAATAATGAAAAATGATCGCCTTTACGGATATCAAGCGCGAAATCGACGTCCCAGCCAAAGATATTGGCCAATTCCATAATGTGATTACCCGATAAACCGGCATCCGCCGCAGCATTCCAAAAGTTACTTTTAATATTGGCGGTAATAAATGAGGTACGATTTTCGATTTCTTTGGTGTTGACGGTTTCTTTATATTGCTCATTGTGATGACTGATCACTAATGTCGACACTTTGTCCATTCGATAGGTTAATTCTTGTAATTCACCTTGGGCATTTTTACTAATGGCAATTTCTTCGCCGGGCATAATCTTGAGCAAATTCTTTTTGGCTAACGGTAATTGGGTAATGTCGTAGACGTCTTTAGCGCTGAGTCCAGCACGGCTAAATAAGCCGCCCAATGTATCGCCTTTAACAACTTCATAGTATTCAACGCTATTATCATCGTTAGCGACCTCTTGCTTTAACTTGGCTTTTTGATTAGCCACTTGCTGGTCGATATCATTGATCATACCGTCAATATCAGAAGTGCTGGTTTGCAACATCGAAAGGTGTTGAGCAAAGGCTTCGTCATCTGCCGTTTCACCGCTGATGGTATTGTCGCTGTCATCTTTTGATAGGAGTTCATCAGACTTTTCGGCATCAATATTATCATTACTATTTGGTGCTGTAGGCGTGCGAAAGGCAAGTGGAATGGCATAACGCTTGTTGATTTCTATGTCGGGTTGCTCAGTTGATTGGCTCATCAATTGGGTTTGTTTAGATGCTTGAGCGTCTTCCGATGGGAACATCAGAATAAATGTCGTTAAAATCACTAATAAAGATAATGTGATTTGATGTGCTTTTGGCAGCAATGTGAATAAAGTAAGAAGCTTTGCCATTGACTCTGTTACCAATTTCTCTATCTCGTTGTTATCTGCTAAGTGTACACTCTTTCATTTGCTGTGGCTAACAAGTAACATAGAGCTCTTTATTTTTTGTGCAAGCCCTGGGAGTTGCAGTAGAGATGGCGAATTTAGATCAAGTATTGGCAGAGATTAAGCGCGGTACCGATGAGATATTACTTGAAGCGGATTTGCTTGAGAAACTGAAAGAAGGGCGCCCATTACGCATCAAGTTAGGCGCAGACCCTACCGCTCCAGATATTCACTTAGGTCATACGGTTATTTTGAACAAAATGCGTACTTTTCAAGAGTTAGGTCACGAAGTGATTTTCTTGATTGGTGACTTTACCGGTATGGTCGGCGACCCTAGCGGTAAAAACAGTACTCGTCCGCCTTTGACCCGTGAGCAAGTGCTTGCTAACGCAGAAACCTACAAAGAACAGGTTTATAAAATTTTAGACCCAGCAAAAACGCGTATCGAATTCAACTCTAGCTGGTTAGAGCCATTAGGTGCCGCGGGTATGATCCGTTTAGCTTCACAGCAAACGGTTGCTCGTATGATGGAGCGTGACGATTTTAAAAAGCGCTATGCATCAGGTCAATCTATTGCGATTCATGAATTTATGTATCCTTTATTGCAAGGTTACGATTCAGTTGCATTGCAAGCCGATGTTGAATTAGGTGGAACCGATCAAAAGTTTAACCTGCTTATGGGTCGCGAACTGCAAAAGTCAGAAGGCCAAAAACCACAAACTGTTATCATGATGCCATTGCTTGAAGGTTTAGACGGCGTTAAAAAAATGTCTAAATCGGCTCATAACTATATAGGTGTGAGTGAGCCTGCAAATGAAATGTTTGGTAAAATCATGTCGATTTCAGATGATTTGATGTGGCGTTATCTTGAATTATTGTCATTCCGTCCATTAACTGAATTAGCCCAGTTTAAACTAGACGTTGAAAATGGCACTAATCCTCGCGATATCAAGATTTTATTAGCCAAAGAAATCATTGCTCGTTTCCATGATGAAGCCCAAGCAGAAGCTGCACATCAAGCGTTTATCGATCGCTTTCAAAAAGGTGCCATTCCAGATGACATCGAAGAAGTCATTTTAGAAGCAGGTGAAGGCTTAGCGATTGCTAACTTACTCAAAGATGCAGGTCTTGTCGGCTCTACATCTGATGGTATGCGGATGATCAAGCAAGGTGCGGTTAAAATGGATGGCGAAAAAGTGGAAGACAGTCGCATCAGTTTTAATGCTGGTCTTGAAGCGGTATTCCAGGTTGGTAAGCGAAAATTTGCTAAAGTTATCTTGAAATAAGTTTTACGAAATCAATAAAAAACGGCTTATTAACTAAGCCGTTTTTTTTGTGTCTGATACGTAATGAAATCGATATCACTGAAGCCATATAACACAGCCAATTAAAGCGCTCGCGGCGCGCAATTGACTCTGATTTTATTACTGAGCCGCAAGTTGGTCAGTCATGGTTTGATAATCCATTAAATCCATTTGCTCCACTAGGCGCTCAGTATTGCTATCAAATTTAAGGGTTGTGACACCGGGTACGGCAAGGTCGATAATCTTTCCAGGTTTACCATACTGATCGCCTGGACCGCGTAAGCGATAACTACCAATGATTACCACCAGTGAGCCAGTATTAAACATGTGTTCTACGTTTAAGCGGTATTCTAATACCCCTTCATGGGCTCGTTGTAAAAACGCAATAATGTGCCGACCACCTTTGTAGGTCGTATTGGCTGTCTTATCGTAAAATACTGTTTCGCGTGAATAAAATCGACGTAAGACGGTATAATCGTGATCAGTGAGTGCTTCCATGTATTGCATCGCAAGTTGTTGTTCTCGCGGCATGTCACCAATATTGGCTTTAGTGGGAAAGCTCAATAGCAAACAGCATAATATGAAGATTATTCGCACATTAAATTCTCTTAGTTTTCAAATCAAAAGCCGGTAAAGATAAGTGCCAGCGAATAGCACTCAGACGGATGATTAGCGTACTGAACATAGCGATCAGTAATGATGTCATGCTATCCATGCCGACAAATATACTTAAGGTATAACAGATGCCTCCAACGATAGAAGCGGTTGCGTAAACTTCTGTTCGCAGCACCATTGGAATTTGTCGACATAATAAATCACGAATAATCCCGCCGCCGACGCCGGTGATTAAGCCCATGACGACCGCGACCATACCAGACAATCCCATTAGTAAGGCCTTTTCTGCGCCAATAACGGTAAATAACGCCAAACCTAATGCATCGGCTATGGGCAGTGTGCGTGCAGGTAATTTATGGGGTTTACGCACCAACACTAAGCACGCCACTACGGTCGCAAGAATGACAATAATATAATTTGGATCGCGGATCCAAAATACCGGTGTCGCGCCGATTAAGGCATCACGAATACTGCCGCCGCCAATAGCTGTAACAGACGCTAATACAATAACACCAAAAGGATCCATGCGGTGCTTACCAGCAGCTAACGCTCCCGAAAGAGCAAATACAGCGGTACCGCATAAATCAAAAAAGTAGATCCATTGACTCATTTACTTAGCTCTTTGAGATGAATTGTGAGGGCATCTACTGAAATACGGATTTCTATTACCGATAAAATCAACGAATACAATAACAGCAGTAAACTCAATCCAAACACCAATGAGCCAACTTGATTAAAGCCAACGTAAATCAAAATCATACATAACACACACAAGGCAAAACTGCTGACACCAGCTTCTTGCATTTTGCGAATAATAATAATTCGCTGGCGTAAATTTTTAATTTGATCGCCTTGTACCGGTTTTTTATCGTTACTGAGTTGACGGATCAATGCCGCTAATGAAAAAAATCGATTGGTGTAGGCCAGCAATAACAATGAAATAGCCGGAAACAGCAATGCTGGTGTGGTTAATGATACATGTAAATGGTTGAACAAAATGGCATTCCTAAACTGGTTTTCATGCAGCTAATAATTAGTTATAGAGGATTTATGTTACAAAGATATAAGCCATTTGTCGGCATAATTGACCTATGTTAACAACGAGTGGTGACATCAGGTTGTAACAGGCCTACATCAAACGCACACGAGTCCATAATCGCTAAATGATAGCCTGTTTAAAACAAGATTTATATGGTTTAAATAAATCTTAATCCGGTCCAAATAAGCGGTAGTAGCAAGGTTAGGCTGATCCAAAAAAGATTGGCTGTGTGCGTGACAGTTATGGCTTGGCTAATGTGGCGATGATCCGGCAAGGGCCCTGATTTTACTTTGGGTAAATCTACCCGAATGGTGTTGCCATTTTCAATAAATTGCTGCGGCCCGCCTAATTCTATTTTTAATAATTTGGCCGCTAATGCATAACTCGTGTAATGGTTATTGAGCTGATCTTTATTCACTGTTGTCGATATTGGTTGTGAAAAAATAGACTTGATACCCAATTGGCCAAATTGAATGGCGATTGAGCAGTGCCAAAGTAACGTCGGGATGAAAAATATAACTCTATTTAACTGGCCGACAAAACTTGAAAAAATATAAAAATGTGGATGATAAGGCGGCCAGCAATGTTGTAGTTGTCTTAACATACGCACCACTAATGTCATCGTAGCGCCGCCTATGCTGAAAAATAGTATGGTTGCTAAGGTGCCGTAAATGGGAGTAGTAAACAGTTTCTCTATGGTTGTTTTACTTAACCCCACCTCTGATAAGGCTTGGGTGTTTTGTCTCACCCAAGGAGCCAGAAGTTGTTTGGCCTGTTGTTTATTGCCGGTTTTTATGGCATCAACCACTTTTTGTGCCACAGGCTTAAAAGCGGAATCACATAAACAGAAATACAAGATGATCAGTTCAAAAAACCAAGGATAAGCAGCAAGGCTAAGTAAAAAGCTCACGATAATCCCGCTAGGCACAATTAAAATGAGTGTCGCTAAAATCCCTGCAATAAGTTGCTGGCTCACCGCTCGCTCTGGATGATTTACTTTGATGGCTATCAAGGTGGCTAAGCGGTTGAACCATAATAATGGCTGTAGATCTCTAGGAATGGGCGCAAATCGAGCCAAAATTAAGGCACAAAATAAAATACAACAGCTTTGCAGTAACCCGCCATCTTGGCTAAGTAATTGAGGATTAAATAATTGATTGACCATAGACACTCAATAGTTAGGCTGTTGTTAACCTTAAGGTTGCTCAGTACAGAGACCATGAGGTCATTGTCTCTGTACTGATTCTAGAAGGTTTATAGCTGTTGTAACAGTGCGATCACCATCATGGCAGAATGCAGGCCTGCTTTAATAATATAAGAGTCAAAATCAACCGGTGAGTCATTGTTGGCATTATCTGATAGAGAGCGGATAACCACAAAAGGTACTGTAAACTGGTGACAAACTTGGGCTATAGCTGCCCCTTCCATTTCACAGGCTGCCATAGTCGGAAAGTTTTCACGCATCACTTTTGTCCGTACCGGGTCGCAAATAAAGCTGTCGCCAGTACAAATTAATCCTTCTATTGCGTTTACTTCACCTAATGATGCTACAGCTTGTTTGGCCGCATTCACTAGGTTGATATCAGGCATAAATGCTGCTGGTTGCTGGGCCATTTGGCCAATTTCGTAACCAAATGCAGTGACATCTACGTCGTGGTGACGTACTTCTGATGAAATCACAATATCGCCGATAGCGAGAGAATCCACAAAACCGCCTGCAGATCCTGTGTTAATCACATGGGTTACGGCAAATTTTTCGATTAATAATGTGGTCGCGATACTGGCTGCCACTTTACCGATCCCCGAGCGAGTGACGACGACATCTTTGCCCGCAATGCTACCGCTAATAAATTCGATTCCGGCAATAGTGCTATGCACAGGCTCAATGATGGCTTGAATTAAATGAACAACTTCTGGCTCCATTGCGCCAATAATACCGATTTTCATGAGTGAACCTTAACTGAATAAGCAAATTTGAATGGCTGCTAATATATCACGAGCACGATAAATGTGTGTAAGCTGACAGTTATTTTATTGATCAATGGGTTGGTTATTTGCACCAGGGCCTCGAGTTAAAACTATTTTATTATGAGTGATTTAATTCATGGTTATTGGAGGTAACAGCTTTTTTACACCTAATTAATTACGCCACAATAACGACAATTTAACACAGCCTGTCTTAGGATTGCCGATTAAAGCGTCATAGCTATTATTTAGAGGCAAAATCCTGCAACACGATATGACTTACTATGCAAACCGCGCCAAGGCGTTAAAGCCTTTAATGCCAGTAAAAAATCCCAGCAGATAAGATTGAAAAGATTAAAGCGTTACTTGGATTCTCAGCTTCGAGCGTTAATGCTAAACCCAGCAAGACACGTTATCCCATGCTGTTATGTTGACTGGAATCTAGTTTCGAGCAACAAGCGACTCACACCAAACCTCCTTTATAGATTGGTATAAATGTTTACGCTTTTATTAAACTGTCCTGATGCTCAAACTTCAGTCCTTTCTTACTGACATGGGCAAAAAATTGTTCAGGCGTCATGGGTTTTGAAAAATAAAACCCTTGAAATTCTTTGCAGCCCATATCCGCCATAATGCTTACCTGTTCCGCAGTTTCTACACCTTCAGACACACACTTGATATCGAGTTCTTCACACATATTATGGATCGCTTTTACCAAGCTTTGTTGACGAGCTGAAGAGGTAACTTGGCTGATTAATGAACGATCTAATTTGAGTTTATTAATTGGGTAGTCAGCCAAACGAGCAATATTAGAATAACCGACGCCAAAATCATCTACCGAAATGGTGAAACCCCACGCTTGTAGAGTTTTCATTAACATTAACGAGTGGGCTTGATTCGCTTCTAGTGAGGTTTCGGTTAACTCGAGTTCTATTTGTTTTGGGCTGACAGTAAAGTCAGCTAAATACTTAACTAACTTGGACATAAAGTCGGTTTGAGTGAAATCAATTAGTGAGATATTAATCGCCACAGGTACACAGTTAAGCCCTTGTTGAGTCCATTGATTGATTTGCGAGCAGACTTTTTGTATCACCAAATCCGTTAAACGGCTGATCATTCGGTATTCTTCTGCGATAGGGATAAATACCGCTGGTGATACTGTACCTAAAATGGGACTGTGCCATCGAGCCAACGCTTCAAGGCCGATACATTGTCCTGATGCCGTTACTTTAGGTTGATAATAAACGGTTAGCTCACCTTGCTGTAGTGCTTCATCGAGCAACATCGATATTTCATATTTCTCTAAAAAGCTTTGTGAATTGGTTTGGTCATATAAGCTAAATACATCGTTGGTATTGGCTAATTTAAGCGCCTCGATAGCATGAGCGACAACTTTACAGCTTGCATCCCCGTGTTCAGGGCAATGGGCAATACCAAATAGAAATGATTGCGAAGACTTAATTCCTAGTAAGTTGTAATCTTCATCTAAAGTATGTTTGATTTTAGGTAAGGCGCTATACAGATCGGTTTCGTTAAGGCTACCAAGAATAAAGGCAATTTTCCCAGGTCCAATATGAGCACATAATAAAGGTCCTTCAATATTGTTACGCAGGCGTTTAAAGGCTGTTTTAGTAATGGCTTGAGAATTATGGTTACCAAATTTTATATTTAAATAGTCGTTATTGGCACTTTGAGCCACAACCACATAAAAGCCTTTTCGATATTTTGCAATTAGGCGGTCACATTGCAGTTCAAACCAATCTCGATTCGGTAACTGTGTTTGTGTATCGCGATAACGTAGACGTCTGTTCTCTTGTTCCATGGCGGCCAAATTACCTTTAATGCTCTGTTCTGCACTGCAATCATGAAATTCATAAACACAAAAATTAGCATCGGTCAGTTGCTGATGGACAACACGCTGATAGGTATTGTTGAAGTGCAATATTTGCTCTTGTTTGCCTGCGTTACAGGTTTTGATGTTTGGCATGACAGATGAAAGCAATAACGTTTCGCTTTTTAATGGTTTAGGTAATTTTAGTAAATCAATCGCTTGTTGGTTCGCATCAGTAATCTTTCCCAGATCATCGACAATAATTTTGGGGATAGTCGATTCTGCAAAAAAAGTGCGGTATAGCTCATTTTTGCTTTTCAAATAAGCGTTTGAGCTTAGCGTTGCTTTATTGAGACGTTTAGCCGCGACAATGGTTCTTGCAACAGCTAAAGGCACGCAGATATTAAAAAATAGAAAAACCACTCCAGTAATATACCAACTCGCATCAGGGAGTTGCTTATCTATGTCGGTGTATTGAGACAGGTCGATATCATGCAATATCATATAAAATGGCACGATATTTAATAAGGCGAAACAGATTGCTACTCGGTGCCCTAACAACATTAGCGCAATAGAAGGGCATACAAACATCAGCATACTACCTATTTTGGCTAGTCCTAAGTCTGGAAGCGACAAGTTGATTGCTAAACTCGCCAATACCAATGCAGCGAGGAGGATATGAGCACATAAATGATAGAATCGCTTACTGGCCAGTAACAATAAAAATAACACCGAAGTGAAACCAATAGTAAGCGCGATTATCCATAAGTAATTTAATTGTAAGGCAGAATTGAATGTGTCAAACGCAATAGCTAAGCACAGCAACATTCCCGAAGAGAGGATTATTCGTAGTGCACTTATTCGCCAGTTGGGTATCGATTCATGTGCGTTTTTATCATCGTTTAGCAGGAAAAATTGGTTAATGAAATTCATGAAAACACATATTTTGATTGCCAGAAATTAATTAAATAGCATTTACTTTTATAAATCAATGGACTGTATGATTATTCGTGACAGTAAAATGTAAATATCTATTATATGTAATGCTATTTCTTTGAGGGGACAGTTTTGTGGTTAAAAATTGTTCATCGATTTAATGCGCAGAATATTTTTGCTCGAAGGTCTACCTGTATGAACAATAAAATGACAGTGAAGATTTATAGTATTGATGCTGAGTCGGTGCGGTATAACCGTTATTACCCATATTTAGCAGCAATCTTTCGTTTGCAAGGGGCTGCAACATTGTGTCAATTAAATAGCCATATGTTGCGACCTAGATGTGTATTTAGCCTAAAGGATAGGAGCAGTTATTTAATGGCGCTAGTTATGCGAATGTTCTCGCTTTAGTTTTACGCATCACTTCTTTTTGTGGGTAAACGGCATCCATAACAAGCCTGTTAACCATGCATTTTGTTTCGCGTTTGGGTATTCGATTAATCCTATGTCGATATCCTCGTCTGCTTTACTGGCCTTAGCAGAATAACTACCAAATAACCGATCCCACCACACAATACTAAAACCAAAGTTAGTGTTACTTTCGGCCATCACTTGGCTGTGATGTATGCGGTGCAGTATTTGGGTTACCACCACATATCGGGCAATATGTTCGATTTTTTTAGGTAAGCGAATGTTAGCGTGGTTAAAAATGGCAAATCCATTAAGCAAGATCTCAAACAGTATCACCGCCTCAGCAGGTATACCTAATATGATAATCGCTAGCGCTTTAATCCCAAGACTGGCGATGATTTCTAAGGGGTGAAAGCGCAAAGCCGTACTGCTGTCGACATGGCGATCCGCGTGGTGCACTTTATGTAAACGCCACAATAACGGTATGCGATGAAATAGCCTATGTTGCCAGTAAATAAGCATGTCCAGTAACAACAGACTGCTTATAATATTGACCCAATGGGGCAGATTAACCCAGTGCAATATGCCCCATTGTTGTTGTGTTGTGTACAAGGCAAACCCAGCTAAACCCAGTGGTAATAGTAATCTTGCTACCACAGAAGCAATTATTAATAAGCCAAAATTGCCAAACCAACGAGTGACTATAGAGGCTGTTTGTGGTGTTTTGGTTAGTTTCCTTGCGGGGAATAGGCATTCTAGACTCATCATCAATGCCAGAATCGTTAAAAACACACCTAAGCGTATCGCTACCATCTCATCTATCATGTTGTTGGCTCCTTAACGGCTGATTTCTTGGTCTTTGCTCCTTTGACAAGCTGATTTTTAAGTGTGTAGTAGCCGCCATGAATGCGCGTAAAAATGGTAATGGCCCCTAAAAAGGCAAAACTATAGGCAAGTTGTGGAAAATAAGTCGGCCATAAACAAAATGCCACAAAGAAGGCGATGGTTTCGGTGCCTTCGGTTAAGCCACTTAAAAAATAAAAGCTCTTATTGGCAAATTGTGGTCGAGGCAAATTCAGCTTTTCAGCCGGTATAGCAAAGGCTAAAAAGCTTGAGCCTGTGCCGATGAATACGCTTAACAACACAGCTGCGGCTAAGGCGTTTTCATTAGGGTTGGCCAAGGCGAACCCTAGCGGAATGGCGGCATAAAATATAAAATCGAGGCAAATATCCAAATAACCACCCGCGGCACTGCTGTGTTTTTGGTGGCGAGCAAGCGCGCCATCAAGGCCATCGATAATTCGATTAAGTGCGATAAAAAACAAGGCGCCGTACCAAAATTGTAATGCCAACAAGGGAACAGCCAACATGCCTAAACCGAAACCCACTAAGGTGAGCTGATCAGGGTGGACATTTTTTTTATCGAGTAACAGCACCGCAGGCGCTAACAGTGGCTTTATTACTGGGGTGATAAATCTATCTAGCATGATGTCATTCCAATTAATCTATTGATTATCGTTCAATTCTTTAACGTCGCGATTTTGTTACGTCACGGCTTATCTATATCTATAACTGTTCTACCCATATCAGTACTGCTGATTACAGTATCATTTCTCAAAGTGAAATGACTTCGCCTTGGGCTGCGTCGGCATCATTTTGATCGTGAGTCACCATAATCGCGGGTAGCTGGTGCTGGCGTATTTGATCAAAAACGAGTTGCCTGATTTCTTGGCGTAATTGACTGTCGAGCTTACTAAAGGGTTCGTCTAATAAAATGGCTTTAGGTTGGCTAAGCAATACCCGCAGCAATGCTACTCTAGCTTGCTGGCCGCCAGATAAACTTTGTGGATTACGCTGCTCTAATCCGCCCAGACCGACTTGGGTTAATGCCTCACTAATTGCGGTTTGTCGCTGTGCTTTAGGGCTCGGCGGCATGGCAAAGCCGATGTTTCCTGCCACAGATAAATGCGGAAACAATAATGGGTCTTGATAGAGCAAACCAATATGGCGTAAATGACTGGCTGTCGTAGTGATATTTTGGCCGTTTAAATGCAATTGTCCTTCAGCACTAAAACCCGCTGGTAACATGCCAGTTAACCAGTTTAATAACGTCGATTTTCCGCTACCAGATGGTCCCATAATCGTCAGTATTTCACCGCCACGAATGGTTGCACTTAATGATAATAAGCCTTGTTGCTGACGACGCAAGATCAGCCCATCAATGGTGAGAACTGATGCTGTAGTTGTACTTGAGCTTTTGGCTGTACTGGCGAATGTTTGCATTATTATCCTTGTTGGTGGCGCTTGCTTAACATTTTGGTAATCATTTTTGGCAATAACCAAGCTAATAAAAAACCTAAAGCGGGGAGGATCATTTGCATTAACGCATATACGGCACTGATCCTGCGGCTTCCACCATTGGCGAGTGCAACTGCTTCAGTGGTAATGGTGTTAATTCGCCCGCCACCGGTGAGCAAAGTGGGTAGGTATTGGCTAAAGCTAATGGCTAAACCAAGCGCGCAAGCAATGAATATTGGCCCAATTAACATGGGCAGTTTAATCCTAAAAAAGATTTTCGCTTTGGTCGCACCAAGACTGGCCGCAACAATACTAAAGCGTGGGTCTAAACGTCGATAGCTGCTAGCCAGTGATAAAAACACATAAGGTAATACAAACAACAAATGGGCCAGTACCACATTGATAAAGGTATGCTGACTGTTGACTTGCTCAAGTAACCACACCAGACCAAATAAAAACGCGATGCTTGGAATAAGCAAAGGCAGATAAATTAATACACTCCCCAGTAGCGATAGCGATTTTCCGCTGTGCTGCTCCGCTTCTAAGGTGAGTAAGGTTAAGCTTATGGCTAGGGCAGTGGCGCAAAGGGCAATCAGTACCGTGTCGATAAGTGGCGTGTGCATTTGTTGTAATGCTGTTTGCCAATGCAGCATGAAAACTTGTTGCGGCAAGGCATCAGGGAAATGCCAGAAACCAGCAAAAGACCACAGTAGCATTCCCACTAATGCCAAACCTATGATGGCCATCATTAAGGCGGTGATCACATGGGTTATCTTTTGGATGATGGCGCCGCCGTAATCGCGCCGGCCATTGGTTAACATCGAGTTAGCGAATTGACACACTAAGCCTTCTAGTAGCCACCAGCAGGCTAATACGAATAAGGTGAGTTGAATTTGTAATATTGCCCCTGCTGATGCTTTAATCCGTAGGCTTAAATCCACATCATGAAACCACTGCATAATCGCTACAGCCAATGTCGGTGGGTTGTTAGGGCCTAAAATTAAGGGGATTTCGACGCTAGCACTGGCGTAGGCCATTACTGCCAATATTGGTAAGCGTAAGTGAGGATAGAGGCTTGGCAACACCACTTTAAAAAATGCGGTTATTGGGCAATAACCTAAGCTCAATGCCACTTTATGTTGTGCCCGCAATGTTTGCCCAAGATCGGGTTGCGCTAACGCGCCCAGCGCCATCAGCAATAAAAAAGGCAGCTCTTTTAATGTTAGGCCAAGAATAATACTCAGCCCCATCGCATCGTGTGGGTATAACCAATCGGGAGGTGCATTCCAACCACTTAACCAAGGTGAGACTAAGCGCGATATCATGCCCGACGGGGTGATAAGAAATCCAATAGCAATGGCCGCCGCGGCATGAGGGATAACAAGGATTGGCCCTAAAAGCCGTTGAATATAACCCAGCCAAGGACTGGTAAAGTAACTTGCTAGGATAAGTATCGTGATTAAAAAGGCTAATAAGGTGCTGACAAAGCTGGTGCCGATGCTCAATAACGCCATGTGACCAATACCCGGTGTTTGCCATAATTGGCTAAAACCATTCAAGCTCAACGAGGTTTGATCTAATGCTGGGATCCAACCAAATGCAGGCAACATTACGCCAATTAAGCCACCCATTACCGGAATAACTAACAATGCCATCATGATGTATGGACTGATGCGTACAATAGGATTAAACAACCTGGCTACCGTGCTCATTGCATCACTCCATAGCGTTGTAACCATAGCTTTGCAATCACTTTACTCCAGCTTGGATCGGGCTCGCTCAACGCTGGGCTGATTGCTTGGTTAGCGATAGTTGCACTGGGATGTGACTGAGCGGATGGATTAAACCAGACTTGTTGCTCGGCAGTCAGCTTAGATGTTGCCAACACGCTGATGTCGCCCCATACACTGGGTTGTTGTTTTTTTGCTTGTGCTTGTGGGCTAAGTAAAAAATTGACGAGCAGTTTAGCGCTATTAGCGTGAGCAGCATTATAGGGAATGGCGATAAAGTGGATATTACTCAAGCTGCCATCTTGCATACGATAGCTGCGGCTACTGTCGGGTAATTCAAAACGCGCCACTGCCGCCGGAATTTCAGCGGCTGAAAAGGTAAATGCTAGGGCAAGTTCGCCATCGCCGATTAAACGACGTAATTCCATGCCGCTGGACATAAAGTGGCGGCCTTTGCGCCATAAATACGGGTGTAACTCATCTAAATATTGCCACAACACCGGCAATAACAGAGCTTGGCTTTGTGCCGTGGCAGGTTGATAAAGTCGATTTTTGATTGCCTCAGGTTGAGCGTTATTCAGTACAATCAGGGCATACTTTAAAAAGCTGGTGGCCAAAAAGTCTGGTGGCTTAGGGTAGGTGAACCTGCCTGGATGTTGTTTGACCCATTCGCTTAATTGTTGCAAGGTTTGCGGTGGTGATTGTGTCGCTAGGCTGTCGTAATAAAAAGTCAGCGCAGCTTTACCCCATGGCGCTTCCATGCCTTGTGTTGGTACGCCAAAGTCGCGAGTCATTGCAGGGTTGTTGTCTGGATCAGTTAAGCTAAAGTTGGGTAATTGTGCGACCCAGTTTGGCGCAAGGAGTTGATGCTTGGCCATGGCGGCAAAGTTTTCACCGTTAATCCACACTAAATCGACTTGGCCTTGAGTGTTATTACCTGCTGACGTTTCTGCTAATACTCGACTGACCGCTTCGCTGGTGTCGGTGAGTTTTACATGGTGTAAATTGATCTGATACTGCTGCTTAACTTGCTTGGCAACCCACTGAATATAACGATTGATTTGTGGATCGCCGCCCCAAGCATGAAAGTATACGTCTTGGTTTATTCCACGATCTTCAATATCTGACCATGTTGCTGAACTAGTGGTTTTGGCATCAGCTTCACCAGTCCAAAGACTGGCGCATACACTGATAATTAAAGCCATTGTGGCAATGATATGCACTATAGGTTTAGGTGTTTTGCTGAATAACATCCACTTAGCGAACCGCATTTAATGACCAGTCATAATCTAAAAAATCGATATTCAATTGCTGTTTTTCTGCCGCGGTTTGAAGTGCCGGACTGAGTTTTAGCCCACTAGGATACAGTAATAAAAATGCATCAACAGAATCAGCTCCATTAAAGCCTTTGGTAAAATCGTCGCCATACCATTTAAAAATTGCAGACAAATAGACTGTGTCGCCTTTGGCGTAGTTGCGGCTGCTATCGGCAAGGAAACGTTGGGTTTGTGCATCGAGTTGCATGTCGAGTTTAGCGCTAGTGTAAGCTTCTTCGCGTAGTGCAGGGCAACCAATGCTGGCACAATTTACCGCAAAATGAATTCTAGGATCATTGTAACGATCGCTGCCGCGGATCAGTTTATGCTCAATATCATTGAGACTGCGGGTCTTACCCAGTAATGGGATAAAACTCTTGTCCCATGGTGAGCTGAAAAATCCACCTAAGTCTTTGATTGAATCAATATCAGGGTACTTGGTTAAGATAAGTTCAACTGTCCAGGCGTTGTAAGCATTGATGAGCATCGCCAGTTGTGCCGGCTTATCCCAAGCATCAAATTGAGTTTGAGTAATTTGACTGAGTTGTTTGAGATACAGGGTCAATATCGCTCGGTCTTGCTGCATGGCGGCGTAGTCTACCGCGCTACTGTGACCTTGGTTTATCGGCTTAACATGACGGCTGAGTAATGTATTCCAGTTATCGTGTAGCGCCATGATCTGGTTATCTAGTGTATTGTTATCAGCAGCTTGGTTGTTGATCGCCTGACTAATAGCCGGACTCTTTATAGCAGAAATAACGTCAGACTGATCCACTGCCGCAATAGCCGCATGACTAGCAAGCAAACTCAGCAATAAACCGACAGTCAGCATAAACGATTGAGCATATCGCGTTAATCTTTTCATTATCTGAGACCTATTCTTGTTATATAGAGTCACTTTATAACAGCCATTATCGAGAGTTATGTTCTAAGAATCGTCATCAGAACGATTATTTAAGGCCTATAGCCTAAGGCCCATTTTCATAAACCCAAGTGATCACTCAGTAGGGTTAACCACGACGCCAAGTGTGGTATTTTTCTAACCAGCGCAGCACAGTTGCTGGAGCATGGTTACGCTTCCATTCACCAGCGGCGTACTTGTTGCCTTCGGCCCATGTTGGGTAGCTGTGAATTGTGCCTAAAATCTTATTCAGTCCCAAGCCGTGTTTCATTGCCAACACAAATTCTGCAATTAAATCGCCAGCGTGTTCTGATACCACGGTCACGCCTAAGATTTTATCTTTACCTTTAGGGGTAATCACTTTAATAAACCCTTGGGTGGCACTGTCGGTAATGGCACGATCAAGTTCAGCAAAATCAAAGCGAGTTACTTCGTAATCAATGCCTTGCTGCTGGGCTTCGTATTCATTTATACCCACTCGAGCCACTTCTGGATCGATAAAGGTGGTCCACGGGATCACGCGATAATCGACTTTGAATTTTTTCAAATGACCAAACAGTCCATTTACTGCCGCGTACCAGCCTTGATGCGCTGCCACGTGAGTAAATTGATACGGGCCAACAATATCGCCTGCCGCATAGATATTTGGGTATAAGGTTTCTAAGTATTCATTGGTGACGATAGTGCGCTTTGTCTCAATGCCTAGCTCTTCCAAACCGTAACCGCTTAAGCGGGCACTACGACCAACAGCACATAATAGCTGGTCGTACTCTAACGCTAATTCTTGCTGTTGATGCTCAACGATAAGGTATTTTTTACCATCGCGTAGTTCACAGCGCAGTGCTTGATGAGAGGTTAGAATATTCACGCCACTTTTTTGTAAGGCCTGGGTGGCAAACTCTGACACTTCACGATCTTCTTTGATCATGATGCGTTCAGCCATTTCAACTTGAGTGACTTGCGATCCTAAGCGGGCAAAGCTTTGTGCTAGTTCAGAACCAATTGGGCCGCCACCTAATACCACCAATTTTTGCGGCGCAGTGTCGAGTTTGGCAAATTCATCCCACAAGGTATCACTGGTGACATAGCCGACTTCTTCTATGCCTGGTAACGGTGGCACAAACGGGCTAGCACCTGTTGCGATGACAATACTGCGCGCGGTTAAGCGGCTAGTGTTACCGTCAGGGTGGCTAATTTCTACTGTCCATGGGTCGACTAATTTTCCGTAGCCTTTGACGACGTCGACACCTAAATTGGTGTAACGCTCAATGCTGTCGTGGGGAGCAATATCGGCCACCACTTGATGCACGCGCGCCATGACTTTTTTAAAAGAAAACTCAGGTGTCGTGTCTTCTAGGCCGTAATGATGGGCGTTTCTTATTTGCTGAGCAATTTTAGCGCTTTTAATAATCGCTTTACTGGGCACACAGCCATAGTTTAAGCAGTCGCCGCCCATTTCTCCGGCTTCAATTAAGGTTACTTTTGCTTTTACTGCGGCAGCAATATAGCTAGTAACTAGGCCTCCGGCACCTGCACCAATTACAATTAAGTTGCGATCAAACTTAGCGGGTTTAGTCCATTGACTGTATACGCGGCGTTTTTTAATGGTATTGACTATCGCTTTAGCAATAAGAGGGAATAAGCCTAATAGTGCAAATGATATAATCAGATTAAACGATAAAATGTTCGTTAAGCTGTCAATTTGCGCCAGCTGAGTACCGGCATTAACGTATACAAAGGTGCCCAAAAACATACCAATCTGGCTAACCCAGTAAAAGGTCCACGATTTAAATGAAGTGACGCCCATCAATAAATTAATCATGAAAAATGGGAATATGGGCACTAAGCGTAAGGTGAATAAATAAAAGCCCCCCTCTGTTTCAATGCCTTTATCAATCGCCGCTAAACGTTCAGGGAAGCGCTTTTTGATTGAGTCGCGCAATAAGTAGCGTGAGACTAAAAAGGCCAATAATGCGCCAATACTTGAAGCAAACGAAGCAATAATCAACCCTTCAACAATACCAAATAGTGCTCCAGAGGCAATGGTGAGAATGGCTGCGCCGGGAAGAGACAATGCTGTCACAGTTACATACAGTATAAAGAATCCGCCAATAACTAATAATGGCGATTGCTCGCGCCATTGGTGGAAATCATTCATCGAGGCTTTTAAGCCTTCTAAGGTCAGTAAATGATGCAAGTCGAAGTAGAAAAACAGTACTACTAATAATGTAGCAATGAGTAATAGGATAATTTTTTTAATCATAAACAGTCGCCTTAAAATGAATGTTGCAAGGTAAGCGTGGCGTTAACAGGTAGCTCAGGGAAAACCAAGGTTGAGCCAAAATAACCGCCTTCAAATACAGGGCGCCAGTTGTTTTGATTGGTCACATTATTCACGTCCAGCCTTAAGCTTGTTTGCGGTGTAAAGTCATAGCGAGTGTTGATATTAAGCGTGTATTGATCGCGGATGTACACAGTCGCTAAAAAATCTAATGGGTAACTCTTGGTATATAGACCGGAGAAACCTGCTTGCCATTTTTCGGTAATGGCAATACCACCATTAATTGTCAATGTCTGCTCAGGCAAGCCTTGAACTCGACGATTTGATGGTGCAAATGAGGCAAAGTTTGGCGCTCCAATTCCAGTGCCTTGGATGATATCCGGGCGCGAGTTGTCAAAGCTGTCGGCCACTTGCACTGTGTCTTGGCTACTTGCTGAGTCATCATAGCGAGCGTCTAAATAGCTGTAACCTGCGCTAAACCAATATGGATCGGCATCAAAAAAGGCTTGTGCCTCAAATCCCTTGGTGCGAATGCCGGTATTGCTGCCATCTCGATTACGCAGGCTGCGTTTTTGATCAAACACAGCGGCATCGACATACCAAGCGCTGTCTGTTGGTGAGTATTTTATACCGACTTCATTAAGGGTATTTTCAGTGGCAAAGTTTTGACGACTAATTTGGTTGTTTGCACCTAAGGTATTACCACCACCCATGCTGTTTGAGGTTGATTCATTATAGCTAGCGCTGGCATAGGTAGTGATAGCATCGGTGAGTTTATAGCTGAGACTAATTTGTCCAGACTCTAGCATTTCATGAATAGAATCGCTGGCCGCAATTTGACCTTGTGGCGCAATAGGATCGCGTGCCTGGACATCATAAAAATCAGCTCGATAACCTATGCTGGTCGAAAACTTATCGGTCCATTGACTGTTGTGTTGGATCGCCAAGCCGGTTTGCCAACTGCTGGAGTCTGTGGTGTCAGACAATGAAAAGTTGCCAGTGCCATCGCCGTTGGTATCGTATTGGGCTCCGGGTGACACAAACACACCTGGGCGCAGCTCAACTAGCCTTGCTTGCTGCTCAGCAGTCAGTGGAATACGGCGGTTTTCAATTGGACCCGTCAAGTCGATAGGTAAGTCAGCTTCGGTGGTAAATTGGCTGTAACCTAACACTTTGTTGTAGCGAATATCCACCGCGGCAATGGTACTTTGGCTGTCATTCCATTGATAGGCTAATTCAAGGCGGTTTTGGGCTGTGTCAGCACCATCAATGATTTCAACAAAACTGTTTTGAGCGATTTCTTCACGTTCTAAATGCTGATAATAAGTAATGTTTTTAAGGGTTGCGTTATCACTAAGTTGGCGCACATATGTGCTGTGCAGCAAAAAGGTTTGTGCGTCGTTAGTGTTATCGGGATCGGTTAATACTTGGCTGCGATCTATCTCAACTAAGCCGGTTGGCGATACGATGGCATTGGCTCCAGCAATAGTACTGCCATTAGGTTGAACACCTTGACCAGTAATATATAAACCGTTGTCGATTAATGCTTGAGTAGGGCGATTAATCCCCGCGTTGTCGGTAAATTCAACATCATAGTATTCGACGTTAATATCCCAAGTACTGACATCGTCGGGCAGTAATCGAAATGCCACAAAAATACTGTCACTTTTAAAGCCTGAGTAATCGTAATAGCTGCCGTTATCTATGTGTTCAGCGCTTAAACGTATGCCACTTTGGTTGGCGACTAGGTCTGTAGCGACATCTAATTGAGCGCGATAATGGTCCCAACTGCCGCCCGATGCCGTGATCTTGCCAAATTTACTGTCAGTTGGCGCAGTTTTCGAATGTAAATTAACAAAACCACCGTTACGTTGACTGGTACCGAGTAGCACTGGTGGTGCACCTTTGACGACATCAATTTGCTCTACTGCATTAAACGACATGGGAATCCCAAAGCCGTTATTACCGGCCTGGCGACGAACACCATCTTGGTACAGTTCACCTAATTGACCGCGAATGGTTGGCAAACTCGATGCACCGAAGCCGCTGGCTGAATAACTGTTAGGGCTGACTTTTTGAATGTCTGATAAATCAGTGATATTAAGCTGTTCAATCATTTCACTGGTGATAGGCGTGACCGAGCGGGCAATATCTTTTAATGCTATGCCATCCCCAAAGGGGCCGTTGATCTTAGTGTTTTTAGGTGACATGCCTTTATCGTTAATCGCTTTACCTGATACTTGAATCACTTCGATAGTGGAAGTGTCTTCAGCTGCAGTTGTCAAAGATGAATACAAGGCTAGGCTAACCGCTAGCGCGATAAGTGAACGATTTTGATGGCGATGAGTAGGCATAATATTTTCTGCTGTGATGAACATGGTTAAAGAGACCTTCTAATTAACTTTTTTGTTGCAACCATGTTATGCCTATTTTTATAGGCTTAGGTCTAAATGGCATAGATGACAGTGCAACATAGTTGCGCGTTACTCGGTCAATTAGTGGCAAATGCGATTTTTGATTAAAAAGTCAGTTTAGCCTATTAAAAGCTCATTAGTTTTAGATAGATACCACTTTATTATTATTTTTTAAGGAATGATGATGCAAACAACACTTAGCGGCGATGTTCAACGCAAATTGCAATGGTCATTACTGGCTTTACGTTTAGGCGTATTTTTGGTGATGCTAGTGTGGACATTGGATAAGTTTGTTAATCCTAGCCATAGCATGAAGATATTTGAAAAGTTTTATGGCATTAGCGGCATGAATGAAGTTGCCGCCTATATTATGGGCGCACTGCAATTAACCTTAGTATTTGCGTTTGTATTGGGGTTTTAAAAGCGTATTACTTACGGGATTATCTTTCTCATGCACGGCGCTTCAACCTTGTCGGCATTTAATCAATATTTTGATGCGTTTAATAACTTATTGTTTTTTGCTGCATGGCCAATGTGGGCCGCGTGTTTTGCGCTGTACATGTTAAGAGATGAAGATACTAAGTTTACTGTGCAATAAATGACTAACCGCTTCTAGGCACAAAAAGGCCGGCTAAATATATTTAGCCGGCCTTTTTATTGGCTGCTCAATGTTAAACTCGAATACAAAACACCAAACTTGAGGGTTAAGCACTCAAGGTCATGCTGTCAATTTTGGGTATTATTTGGCGTAACGATTACGAATAACCAAAAAGCTAAATAACACCACAATTACCATTTGCGTACTTAAGCCTTGCCATGTCGACGCTATACCTAACCAGCTAATCGATACATCTAAAGGGAAGGGCGTAAGGCTAATTACCGCAGCTTCTTGTAATGCTGAAATACCTTTGCCTGCCAAGATAAACGCTAGCACCAGCATGAAGTATGAACTCACCGCAAAGAAGCGGGCTAATGGCAATTTAACTGAGTAGCGCATCATTAACCAAGCAATCACAGCTAAAATAGCCATACCGGCTAGCAAGCCGTAAACCAGGTAACTGACTTGTTCATTACTGCTATCAGAGCCTATGGCTTGAGTCAGTAATGACTGATAGAACAAAATGGTTTCAAAGACTTCACGATAGACCGAAATAAACGCAAGCCCTGTGAGACCCCATAAGGTACCAGTGTTTAAATGACGATCAACATTATTTTTAATGTAACTTTGCCATTTGGAACCTTGGGTTTTACTGTGCATCCAATAACCGACATAGAACAACACCAGAGCAGCCATTAATGCGGCGCCGCCTTCCATTAACTCCCTCGATGCGCCGCTAATGCTAATCAGATTATCTGCTGCCCACCAGGTTAATACTCCCGCAGCGAGTGCCGATATCCAACCAAAATGAACAAATTTAATCGCATCATGGCGCTCGGTTTTAATTAACACTGTCATTAAGGCAATGATCACCAACAGTGCTTCTAAACCTTCGCGCAACAGAATAATTAATGCCGCCGAAAACATGGCATTATTTGATAACGATTGGCCTGTTAATACAGTGTCAGCTTGATTAAGCTGAGTCATTATACTGGCAAACTCTTGATTAATCTGTGTGGTTTGGCCTGGTACTTTCAGTAAGTTTCTAAAGTTAAGCAGTTGGCTCTCGATCGATTTTCGTAAACTACTGTCATGAGCATCTAAGGTATTTTCAATTAACTCAAATCCATCTAAGTATGCACTTACCGCCAAGGTTTGTGCTTGCGCTAACTCATTGGCGTGATAAGCCTCTACTGCAGCTTGCAAGTTTGTGCGTGCAGTTGAAATCGGCGACTCGGCGTGTTGAAACAGTAATTCAGGTTGTGAGCGTAATAACTCAAGTTGGCTACGATCAATGCCGACATCTTGCTGAAGTAATTGTATAGGATTGTTATTGACCCATTGTTGTAATTCAACATTAGTATCATGTTTGTTATGTTCAGTTACCGTGGCCGTTGGCTCAAACGCTAAGCTGCCAACATAGAAAGCCAGTGACCAACGTTGTTGATCATTTAACTCACTAAAAGCCCGCATCGCGCTGCCATCTAAACCATCAGAAATGGCGTCATACAGTCCCAGTAACGAACGATTTAACGCACGTTCTTGATCGGTGAAATTGGTTGGTTCAGGTGCTAATGATTTGGCTAATGGCCCATTGCCTTGGCCTAAATCACCGTGACAGCTTGAGCAATTTTCGATAAACAATTGCTGAACATGATCTTTGGTTAATAGCTGTGATGGCAGTATTAAGGCCGGAGACTGGCTTAATAACTGTTGGCGGATTTGTTGGCTAAATCCTTGAATAACAGCCAGTGGCGCTTTGTTTTCAATGGCTTGTTGTAATTGCAATGCATCTGTCATTACTGAATTTTGCATATCATTCGCGAGCAGGTTGGTTTTTTCAATAATAATGCTGGCAAATTGCTGCATTTCAGCAAATTCATCAGGATTAGTAATATTACCTGCTGTAACCGCTTCTGAGTAATCCACCCCAATATATTCAGCTAACTGGAGAATTTGTCGTGTTTGTTTGACAATATCGTCAGATGTCATTGCCGGGCTCTGCGCCCATAGCGTCGTTGAAAAAATCGCACTAATAGCAAGCAATAGGCATCGATTGAAGAAGGATGAGTTGAGCCATTGCCGTCTTAACGTCAAGCTGTTTAAGAAAGTATTCAAGGTATTGCCCCAATAGGAATAAAAGAATTATTCTCTAAAATAAACCAAGTAAATGATAATGATTTGTATTCTACTTATTTGTTAGTAGCTTATCAATCACTGTGAAAGCTTGTTGGTGAGGCTGGTGAGTATTAATCCAGTTTATTTGCGCAAGTATGATCTGATTTCAGGGTGAGGAAATGATTCTGCAATAAATTATTTATTATTATAGTCACTAAAACATTGAGTTATGATTAGTTGCTGTGCAGTATTAATTATTACTGTTTGGTATAAGTCACATTCATTTAAGATAATAAACGGTGTGGCAATCGTCCTTTATCTTGCCGTCTGCGTTATTTGGCCATTTATCCGATTTGAATCTGGCTCGGGTTAGCTATAATGAGCAAAATAAGATTATTCTGTTTATTATAGCTATTCTGACGAGATGTTTTGATAACACACAGGCCGATAATGACGAGTTATATAAGAGCAGGTAGACAATGACTACCCCAGCAAGCGCTCCAATTTATGGTGATCTTAGTTTGATCGAAATAGGCATGGATTTATTTATTGAAATTCATTTTGCCAATGGCAAAACCGTCCAATCACGTTCGAGTATGATTGGTTATCAACTTGGGCGTTTTATCTTAATTGAGTATCCAAACAAAGGTCTTTCTGAGGCTTATCAGCATATGCTAGTGAATGCTGAAATTGTTGTAAGAGCCATGACCAATAGCGGCTTTAAAGACATCATTGCGTTTAAGTCATCTATTTTATCTATCGTTAATCAACCAATTAAGATGTTATGTCTCAGTGTTCCGAAAATCATCATTAAGAAAAAGTTACGCGATCAGCTCAGAGTTAATATTGAACAAGATGTATTTGTTATTCACAATGACGCTAAAGTGAGCGCCAAAATGGTTGATTTTTCATTTTCGGGGTGTTTGCTAACCTTAGACGCCAACGCGGCAAGTTTTGCCGAAGGCGAGCAAATACACGTGTCTATTTCGATCAATACTGAACTTTCTGGCATTTTATCTGGCAGTGCGGTAAAAGTTAAAAATGTTGAAGGGCTATTACACGTGGGGATCAAATTTTCAGATGATAATTCGTTATTAAAAGACAATATCTTCAGCTATTTTTTAGTTAATTCGACTCGACACTCATAATCAACAGTGAGTTATAGTAAAAAATAAACTAAAAAAAAGCGCATCATAAGATGCGCAAAAATTCACAAGCAAACACGTTATAACAGCTTGTTATTATCAAGCTAACCTAGAATGTCTATCCTGTTAGGCTAGCAAGCTATTAATCTAAATAGTTTAAAATCCCTAATGCCGCGTCTCGACCTTCTGCAATCGCTGTCACGACTAAGTCAGAGCCTCGCACCATATCTCCGCCAGCAAACACTTTTGGATTGGTGGTTTGAAACGGGTTGTCATCTGTTTTATTGGCTTTCACTAGGCCCCATTCATTGGTTTCGATACCAAAATCACTAAACCATGCGGCAGGGCTAGCTTGGAAACCAAAGGCAATAATCAGCGCATCAGTTGCTAACACTTGCTCACTACCTGGAATGATTTCAGCACGTTGACGTCCGCTGGCATCAGCTTCGCCCATTCGGGTTTCAACGCACTCAATCCCGACCACTTGACCGTTTTCAGCTTTAATGGCCACAGGTTGACGATTAAATAAGAAATTAACGCCTTCCTCGCGAGCATTTTGTACTTCACGACGTGAACCCGGCATGTTGGCTTCGTCACGGCGATAAGCACATGTCACGCTTTTAGCACCTTGACGAACAGCTGTTCGTAAACAGTCCATTGCAGTATCACCGCCGCCTAGCACCACGACATCTTTACCTTCGAGGCTTAGATACGGTGTCGCTTCGTCTTGAGTACCCATAATGTGATGAGTATTACCAATAAGATACGGCAGGGCTTGGATCACGCCTTGGGCATCTTCATTAGGCAGTTTTGCTTTCATGGCGGTGTAAGTACCCATACCTAAGAATACAGAATCGTATTCATCTAACAGGCTTTGGAAGCTCACATCTTTTCCGACAGTGACACCCATTTTGAATTTGATGCCCATACCTTCAAGCACTGAGCGACGTGTCGCCATGACCTCTTTATCAAGCTTAAATGACGGTATGCCGTAAGTGAGCAAACCACCAATTTGTGGATACTTGTCATACACTACTGTTTGCACACCATTGCGTGCCAGAATATCTGCACAGCCAAGACCTGCAGGACCCGCTCCAATGATGGCAACACGCTCTTTACGAGGAGTCACTTGAGTCATGTTTGGGCGCCAACCTTGTGATATGGCAGTATCGGTAATGTATTTTTCAACACTACCAATAGTCACAGCACCAAAGTCATCGTTTAAGGTACAGGCACCTTCACATAAGCGGTCTTGTGGGCACACTCGGCCACAAATTTCTGGCAGCGTATTGGTTTCATGCACCAAGTCTGCCGCCTCCATAATCCGGCCTTCTTCTGCCAGTTTTAACCAGTTTGGAATGTAGTTATGCAGTGGGCATTTCCATTCGCAATACGGGTTACCACAGTCCAGACAACGATCGGCTTGCTGCTTGACTTCTGGTTGTGTAAACGGCTGATAAATTTCAATAAATTGTGTGGCACGTTTCTTGGCTTCATGTTTTACCGGGTCTACTCGACCCACTTCGATAAATTGAAAGTCATTGCTCATAATAATTACCCTGCTTTTACCACTAATTCCGGACTCTTCTGCTCAATTTTTAGCAGGTCAGCAACGGCAATATTCGTTGGTTTAACTAATACGAAACAATCCAACCAGTTTTCAAAATCACTCAATATCATTTTGGCATGCTCACTGCCTGTTTCTTCATAATGAGTTTCAATAAGACCTTTTAAGTGCTGCTGGTGGATTTTTGATTCTACTTTATGGGTGTCGACCATTTCGGTGTTTACCCGACGATTAAAACGCCCAAATTGGTCAAATACATAAGCAAATCCGCCTGTCATACCTGCACCGAAGTTAACTCCAGTTTTACCTAGGATAACCACGATACCACTGGTCATGTATTCGCAACAATTATCGCCACTGCCTTCAACGACAGCGATGGCGCCAGAGTTACGCACAGCAAAACGCTCACCCGCTTGGCCTGCGGCAAATAATTTACCGCCCGTTGCGCCATACAAACAGGTGTTGCCCATAATGGCACTGCGTTCACTCTGGAACGGGCTACCAATAGGAGGATGAATAACGATTTTACCGCCTGACATCCCTTTACCAACATAATCATTGGCGTCGCCGCAAAGCCTAAGTTCAAGGCCTGGGCTATTCCAAACCCCAAAACTTTGTCCTGCGCTACCGCTAAAACCAAGGGTTAACGGTTGTTTTGCACCCGCGACCCCGACTTTAGTGGCAATATAGCCTGACAGTGTTGCGCCAACAGAGCGATCGGTATTATTAATTTGATATTGATAAGTAAACGGTTCACCGAGATCAACTGCCGTACGACAATCAGCTAACAAGGTTTGGTTTAACTGACCCACATCGGATGGCGGATTGATTTCTTTCCATGTCAGTGACGTATTTGGCTGCACTTTAGGCTTGTATAAAATCGGCGCTAAATCTAAGCCACGTTGCTTGTCTGTTTGACCTTCAATCGCATACAACCAGTCGCTGCGTCCGACTAAATCTTCGAACTTGGTGACACCTAATGCTGCCATCCATTCACGCACTTCTTGAGCAACAAACTCAAAGTAGGTCATGACACGTTCTGGTAAGCCGTGATAGTGATTATCACGTAAGTTTTTATCTTGAGTCGCAACACCTGTGGCACAGTTATTAAGATGACAAATACGTAAGTATTTACACCCAAGCGCAATCATAGGCACAGTGCCAAATCCAAAGCTTTCAGCCCCGAGTAATGCAGCTTTGATCACATCAGTACCGGTTTTTAAACCGCCATCCACTTGTAAGCGAATTTTATGACGTAAGCCATTTTCTACCAGTGACTGATGCACTTCCGCTAAACCGAGCTCCCAAGGAGAACCAGCATATTTCACTGAGGTGATTGGGCTTGCACCAGTACCGCCATCGTAACCCGATATGGTGATCATATCGGCATAGGCTTTGGCGACACCCGTTGCAATAGTGCCCACGCCTGGTTCTGAAACCAGTTTGACCGACACCAAGGCTTTTGGATTGATTTGTTTTAAATCGAAAATCAGCTGAGCCAAATCTTCAATAGAATATATATCATGATGTGGTGGCGGTGAAATGAGGGTCACACCAGGACGTGCATGACGTAATCCGGCAATTTCCACACTCACTTTATGACCAGGTAACTGACCACCTTCACCGGGTTTTGCCCCTTGTGCCACTTTAATTTGCAGCACATCAGCGTTAACCAGGTAGTGAGCTGTCACTCCAAATCGACCAGATGCAATTTGCTTAATGGCTGAGTTACGTTCGCTATTGAAACGACGCGCGTCTTCTCCGCCTTCACCTGAGTTTGAGCGACCGCCAAGACGATTCATCGCAACCGCTAATGCTTCATGGGCTTCAGGGCTTAATGCGCCAATACTCATGGCAGCACTGTCAAAGCGTGAGTAAAGTGTTTCAGCGCCTTCAACAGTCTCTTGCTCAACTGCGTCAAGCTGGCCTTTAATGCCAATTAAATCGCGCAGCGTTGCCACTGGGCGATCATCAACCAAGCGAGTAAACTTTTTATACTCAGCGTAGTTTTTGTCTTTTAGTGACGCTTGCAAGGTATTGACAACATCTGGGTTAAAGCAGTGATATTCGCCGCCTTCAACATACTTAAGCAAGCCACCTTGTGGTAGCGGTACATGGGCGCGATAGGCCGCAGTATGGAGTATTTTTTGGTCATCGGCGATATGGTTAAAACTAACCCCTTCAATACGGCTGATTACGCCTTTAAAGCACAATTCAATCACATCACTGGCTAAACCGACGGCCTCAAACTGTTGGCTACAACGGTATGATCCGACGGTACTAATGCCCATTTTTGACATGATTTTACGCAAACCTTTTTCAATGCCATAACGGAAGTTAAGCATTAATGGGGTCACATCATCTATCTGATGTAATTTAGCCATCGCAGAAATAGATTCGTATGCAAGGTAAGGGTAGATGGCTGTTGCGCCAAAGCCGATTAGTACCGCAAAATGATGTGGATCACGAGCAGATGCGGTTTCAACAATAATGTTAGTGTCGCAACGTAAACTTTTATCGACTAAACGTCGCTGCACAGCTCCGACAGCCATTGCGGCTGGGATCACTTGAGCATTTTTTGCAACCGCGCGATCAGACAAGACTAATAATGTTGTGCCACTGCGCGCTAAGCGTTCTGCTTCGTCTGTTATACGACGAATAGCCTGCTCTAAGGTTTCTTGAGCATCGTAGTTCAAGTCAACTGTATTGGCGCGATAGTTAGTGCTATCGAGTCCAAGTAATTGGTTAAAATCGCTGAATAATAAAATTGGCGAATTAAACATTACTCGGTAAGCATTACCTGTGGTTTCGCTAAAAAGATTTTGTTCACGTCCTACACAGGTCGCGAGCGACATTACGTGTTTTTCACGCAAGGGGTCAATCGGTGGGTTAGTCACCTGAGCAAATTTTTGACGGAAATAGTCATACAAGGAGCGTGACTTTTTCGACAATACAGCCATAGGTGTATCATCGCCCATTGAGCCAATGGCTTCTTCGCCTTTACTGGCTAGTACCCAAATAACTTGCTCTAATTCTTCACGAGTAAAACCAAACTGTTTTTGATATTGCAGCAGTGTTTTGGCATCGAAGCCACTTGAACCTTGTTTTGTCGGCGCAATTTGCTCCGCAGGGATCAATGTCTGACTGTTTTTAGCCATCCACTCTTTGTAAGGATGACGACGCTTTAGGTCATTATCAATTTCAAATGAGTGATACAAGCGACCATTTAAGGTGTCTAAGACTAATAACTCGCCAGGCCCAACACGGCCTTTTTCAATCACTTCATCGGCGGAATAATCCCAAATTCCCACTTCAGACGCTAAGGTGAGGATACGATCCTTGGTTATAACGTAGCGAGAAGGGCGTAGGCCGTTACGATCAACTGCACAGGCAGCATGGCGACCATTGGTCATTACAATGCCTGCAGGGCCGTCCCACGGCTCCATGTGCATTGAGTTAAAATCATAAAAAGCTTTTAACTCGTCATCCATTTCAGGATTAGATTGCCATGCTGGTGGAATAAGCAAACGCATCGCACGGTATAAATCCATGCCACCGGATAACAGCATTTCGAGCATGTTATCTAAAGAAGACGAGTCTGAACCGGTTTCGTTAACAAAAGGGGCCGCTTGTTGTAAATCGGGTAATAAAGGCGAGTTGAATTTATAAGCACGCGCTCTTGCCCATTGACGGTTGCCGGTAATGGTATTGATCTCACCATTATGAGCGAGATAACGAAACGGTTGTGCTAATGGCCATTTTGGCGATGTATTCGTTGAGAAGCGTTGGTGAAATAAGCAAATCGCACTTTTTAAACGAATATCTGCTAAGTCTGTATAAAATGATGGCAGGTCTGCTGGCATCATTAATCCTTTATAGACTATGACTTGCCCAGAAAGACTAGCAACATAAAAATCTTTATCATCTGTTATTTGTTGCTCAAGACGGCGACGAGCCATATATAAGCGACGTTCAAGATCTTTCTCACGCCATCCCACTGGCGCGTTAATCAATACTTGATAGATTTGTGGCAAGCTTTTCCGGCCAATCTCCCCCAGAACATCTGGATTGATCGGAACTTTACGCCAGCCAGCGACACTTAACGTTTCTCTTTGTAGTTCTTTTTCTAAAATGAACTTCGCTTCATCAGCGCGTTGCTCATCTTGGCTAAGAAATAGCATACCCACCGCAAATTTGCGGCTTAAATGCCAATCATTTTCAGCCGCAATCGCTTCAAAAAAATCTGTAGGCATTTGCATTAATAAACCACAGCCATCACCTGTGCGTCCGTCAGCTGCAATACCACCACGATGCTTCATTCGATCGAGACCATGAATCGCGGTACGCACAATACGGTGACTCGCGTCTCCGTCCATTTGTGCAATCAAACCAAATCCGCAATTGTCACGCTCAAAACTGGGATGATACAAGCTCATACAAAAAACCCCCTAAACCTCTACTAGATACGACTCGGGGTAAATTTGAAGAATATCCATAGATATGCACCCGAACCATCCAAATTAAACCGAGAATGCATAAAGGTCAAACCAAAAAAATGCAACAAACTGAAATATAATTACTAGAAAAAGGTAATAAGCTGTCAAGTTTACGTTAACGTAAACTGTGTTTTTAGCGCTATAACGTTCTGAATAAAAAGAATTTTAGAAAAAAATTAAATTACTGATTACCTTTTTGTAACAATAGCGGTTAATTGTTTTTGAAACAAAAATAATGAATTTTATTTCAAACACAGTCTTTGGGTAAAAAATTATTATAAATGAGTAAATATTCACTTTTTGTCGATGTAAATAAACTAAATTGTTTTAAACGTTATTTAGTTTGTACATAAGTTTATAACTCGCTTGAGTTAATAGACTGTTTTATTGATTTAGCACCAAGACAGGTGTTTATCGACTGACTACACTGGCGAACTTTGGCGTAATAATGAGACTGTATTTTGGGTTTAGATGACTACGTAAATACGTTTGGCCTGTATTGCAAACGTCTATATGGACAAAGGGTAAAAAAATTAACCATTGATGCCCAATTTACTTGTCCTAATCGTGATGGCACCTTAGGGGTGGGAGGGTGTACTTTTTGCAACGTTGCCTCATTCAGTGGTGAACGAGGTAGAGAACAACCGATAGCGATACAATTAACTGAAGGCAAAGTACGTGCGCAATCAGCAAAAAAATGTACTTCTTCGGTGAATATAAATACTGCACCCACAGCTAAATATATTGCTTATTTTCAAGCTTACACTAGTACTTATGATGAGTATGAAGTGCTTAAGCAAAAATATGATCAAGCGCTGGAGGATAGCGATATTGTAGGGTTACATATTGGTACTCGTCCTGATTGTGTTCCTGATCAAGTAATTGATTTACTGGTTGAGTATCAACAACGAGGGATAGAAGTATGGCTAGAATTAGGCTTACAAACCGCCAATGATCATACTTTAAAGCGGATTAATCGTGGCCATCTGTTATGCGAATATCGTCGGACGGTAAAAAATGCCCGCGCTAGAGGCATTAAAGTGTGTACTCATTTGATATTAGGGCTCCCAGGCGAAACGTCGATTGACTATTTTAATAGCTTACAAACTGTATTAGGCATTGGTGTAGATGGACTTAAATTACATCCTTTACATGTTGTTGAAGGCAGTACGATGGCGAAGCAATGGCGTTATAATGCTATGCCATTATTGACCCTTGAAGAGTATGCCGCTGAAGCTGCAAAACTTATTCGACATACTCCAAAAAATATTATCTTTCATCGGGTAACTGCTTATGCCAAAAAACCAATCTTACTCGCCCCAGATTGGTGTGCTTTTCGCTGGGATGGCTTGGTTGCGATCGTAAACGAGTTACGTGAATTTGGTGGGCAAGGCAGTGCATTAATCGCTAGCCAACCTAAAACCTCTTGGGGCGAGTGATCGCTGCGGGTCGATTATTGGCAATCAAATAGGTTCAACATTTAGGTCGATTTTTGTGATGTTATATAGGAGTGATAACTATTATCACTAAAAATTTGGCTGAAAAATTATCAATGTGAGGTATTTTTAAACATTGGTAATACCAGTTGAGTAGTTATGTTGAAAAAATGTGATATTTTGTCATTAAATAGCGGTTAAATATTAGCAAGCCTTGCATAGGGTATTTTACTCGGTATCATATTTATAACTTTATAGCGTTATATTTGATAGAGGTGCCTTAATGGCCACAACGCAGTTAGACTCAATATTGGATCTCAATACGCTTGAGCAATATATCAGTGCCATTGGAGCTGGAACGTTATTGAAAAGCGTCGTGTTATTCGAGCAGCTAATGCCTGAATATATCAGCAGCCTAGTGAAAGCGGGTGATGCAAATGATAAAGACACCTTATGTGCAGAAGCTCATAAATTTAAAGGTGCAGCAGGGTCTGTTGGCCTGAAACGCATTCAGCAATTTTCACAGTTATTACAACACGGTGAAGAAGCTAAATGGGAAACCGAACACAAGGTATGGCTTGCTGCAATCGTTGAGCATGCTGCCAAAGATTTACAACAGTTGAAAGTATACTTGGAAGCAAAAGCGTAATTTCCATTATGCTAGTCACTATCTGTTTAGATAAATACCTAGACGAGTGCTGAAAGTCATGCTGTTTAAGTGCCTCTTATTTAAGGGGCATTTTTTATGGGCCTTTATTTCGATTAGCCCATTGATGTCTTGTTTTTTTGGCTTATTTAATTCACTATTTGAATTAACATAGATAAGGGTAATCGTTTATATGAAAAATCTTCCTAGCCTTAAAAACCTTTATTATTTAGTTCATTTACATCAAGAACAAAATTTTAATCGCGCTGCCAAGATATGCTTTGTGAGCCAATCAACATTATCAAGTGGGATTCAAAACCTTGAAGAGCAACTGGGTTACCAGTTAATTGAACGCGATCATAAATCCTTTATGTTTACTGCTATTGGCGAAGAAGTGGTTGAGCGAGCTCGCAATATTTTAACCGATGTCGATGACTTAGTTGAGTTAGTTAAAAATCAAGGCGAACCCATGACTGGAGAGATCCGCTTAGGGTGTATTCCGACCATAGCGCCATTCTTACTCAGTCGAGTGGTTAAATTATGCCAGCAAGATTATCCCAAACTCAGCTTGTTATTAAAAGAAGATACCACTGAGCGTTTGTTGGATGCGTTAGCCAAAGGTGAGTTAGATCTATTGATATTGGCGTTACCCGTGGACACGAGTGGTTTTCATAGTATGAAAGTCGGTATTGATCCGTTTAAAATGGTAATGCATAAAGAGGTATCGCAACAATTAGTGCAACCTATCGACTACCAAAAAATGCCTGATGAAAGTATTTTTTTACTCCAAGCTGAACATTGTATTACCGGACACGCAATAACAGCATGCCAATTGGGTGATAGTGCCAAAATTAATCCCTTTGCTGCCACGAGTCTGCATACTTTAGTACAGATGGTAAACAGTAAACTTGGTACTACATTTTTACCCCAAATGGCTATTGATACAGGGATATTAACGGATACCGATCTGGTTGCTATCGATCCACCTGGCGAAGCCCCTTACCGTGATATCGGTTTAGTTTGGCGTCAAACTACCAGTCGTATTTCAACGTTCAGAACCTTAGGTTTGGCCATTCAGAAAAAGCTGTTAGCACAAGTGTTACCGAATAAGATCGGTTAGAGACTCATTTGGAGAATGTTGAAGCCTCAATAAATGGCAAGTCGTAATACTTGCCATTTTTGTTATTAACTGACTTCAACTAGCAGAGGGAGTTATTTTATTGGAGCAACACCATACACTTCAGTTGGATGCTTTTTACCCTTTAGCATAATAGGCCCTAAGTCAGTCAGTTGATACTGGCTATTTTGCTGTTCAAGTCGATGCACTACATCCCCTGAGAGTAACATTCTTTGACCGAGTGGGTTACATTGATCTTGCAGTCGAGCCAGAGTGTTTAATACATCACTAAAGAAACTAATTTCTTGCTTATGAACACCAACAACTGCGGCGACAACTTGGCCACAGTGGGCTGCTGCTTTGAATTTGGGCACAAAACCATATTGCTGTTCAAAGTATTTTCTCTGCCACTGAAGTTGCTGACAAAACTCAAAATAGATATTCATGCAACGGTCATGTTTAATGCCTTGTTCTAACGGCCAGTGGATCAATACTGCATCACCCATATAGCGATAAATTTCCGCTTCATTATCGGTCACCGTATCTGCAAGCATACTAAAGCTGTCTTGAATCAAGCGGCTAAAGCGATAGTCACCTAACGTTTCTGCATGAGCGGTTGATGACACCATATCGATAAACAAGAACAATTGTTGCTCATAACGTGGCTTGTGATATTTACCCATGCCAATATTCAGTAATACTTTTGGGCCTACCAACAGCGACATTTGTTCAATAAAAGCTAAGCTGACCCGCACCACAACAAGATAAACCACTAATGCTTGGAATGATGGGCTGTAAATAATTTGCACCGTAAGCATTTGCCGCAATGTCACCATGTGATTCTCTATGGCCCACATGTTTAAAAATTGTGTCACATACGCTAAGGTCGTCGCCCCGAGTAATAGAAACAAGCCTTTAAATACGACTGAAAATAAATAAGGTAAACGACTGATGGCGCTAAAGTCAGCAATCAGGTTCGACATCCAATGCAAACAGCCAAATACAATGCCCATCATCACAGCAAGTGTGGCTAAATCGGCACTTCCAACTGCCCACTCAGGTAGTTGCGATGATTGTGAGTAACGAAAAAAAACGAAAGAAGCCATTGCTACACACCAGGCAAAAATAGCGAACAATAATTTTTGTGTTTGACGGCGTGCTTTCACGGAGAATGTGGTTGCCTAAATGACTTAGTATATAAGAGGGGTAGTCTATAGAAATTTTGCTTACTTGTGATATTTTATTTCTGATTTAGATCAATAGAAGTGAAGAAACTGCTGCAGTAGTACAAGTTTTTTCGATATTAATAATCATAGTCAGGGTTGTGATTGTGGCAGATTATGAGAATGCATTAGCTAAGATCTGTTGCGTAAAGTTAATTTTAAGGTAAAACCCTCGAGGATTGGATAATTGTATACTGCCATCTTCGGCGATGCTTTCTGTGAGTGCTTTGCTATTAGCCGCTTTTGGTCGTAATTGCAGTACCTCTCCATGACGGGCGCTAATTTTATCCACCTTGCCTAAGGCAATAAGCTCCATTATCTCTTCCCAATCTTGTTGTAACTGTCTGGCTTGATCTCTGTTGGGTTGCCACAGTATGGGTGTGCCTATGCGTCTTTGTCCAACAGGAATACTCCGTTCACCTTCAACAGGAACCCATAACACTCTCTGCAATTTATGATAAACCAGACTATTCTCCCAAGTCATGCCTTGAATATTCGTCAGTGGGGCCACAGTAACATAAGTCGTTTCTAGTGGTTTGCCGTTATGATCAATCGGGATCGTTTTCAGCTCAACGCCTAAATGCAGAAAGTCTTGTTCAGGTTTTGAGCCCGCAAGCGCACCTAATTCAGATTCAATAAGTTGACCTACCCAGCCTTTATCTCTTCGCAAATCCACCGGTACTTCTATTTGATTATCTCTGGCAATATCCGCTAAACAAATGCCTGCCATATTGTGGGCTCTTTGCATTAATTCATTGAGGTTTAAGGGCGATGATTTAGCCATTTGATGATAATTTACCTTTGAGAACGTGGGGGGCGCTGGCGATTAATACTGACACGCTATGCTATCAAGTAATATTGATTGATAACAAGTTTAGTTAGTTGTACCTGGGTTGGTTGAAAAATAACCGCATTTTGTTTGGGTAAAGTTATTCGCTTAAAATCTTCTGTAGGATGCTGTTTTAAAATGAATTTTTTAACTACGACTGTTTTTATAATATACTTGTCCCAAGTTACACTCGTTTTTCCCCTACATTTCACACATACTTATCCACAGATTTAATGGATAAGTACAAGTTTATGGCTCTTTAACTGATTAAAAACCCCAAGTCAACGTAATAAAATGGCTTTTTTACGGGTTTAATTTAAAATAAGCCTTGTTATTTGTGTATAACTTAAGTTGCTAAATGAGTGATTAGCTATCTCAATTAGGCTTGTGTGTTTTTTGTACTATTGCAGCGATCTAGCATTTTTTGAATTTATTTAAAATTTTAAGTTACTGTTTATATAGAATTATAATATAATTCTCAGCAGTTTTATTCAAAAGGATATTAGTTGGTTTTTAGCCTGTTATTAAGGTTTACCAAAGTTTCGAACAGAGATATCCACAGATTTTGTGGATAATCCACAAAGTGGTTTTGTATAATTGTTGATAATTTTGATTTATTCACATTGTTATTCAATTATCCACAGTAAATAGAGGTTTGCCGATAGGCATGCTTTGTGAAACAATCAAACGATATAAAATTTGTTATTTTCGGAGTCCATGTGATTGATAGCGACGGCTTTCGCGCAAATGTGGGCATCATTATCTGTAATAAATTTGGACAAGTTATGTGGGCCAGACGTTTTGGCCAACATTCATGGCAGTTTCCACAAGGTGGGTTGGATGATGGCGAGTCTGCAGAAGAAGCCATGTATCGAGAACTTTACGAAGAAGTGGGGCTAAGACCTGAACATGTTCAAATTTTAACGTCCACGCGCTCTTGGTTACGTTACCGTTTACCTAAGCGTTTGGTACGCCAAGAAAGCAAACCTGTTTGCATTGGCCAAAAACAGAAATGGTTTTTACTACAATTGAAAGGTCACGATAATACCATTAACTTGAATTCTTCAGGTCATCCAGAGTTTGATGATTGGCGTTGGGTCAGTTATTGGTATCCTGTTCGTCAGGTAGTGTCTTTTAAACGCGACGTATATAGAAAGGTAATGAAAGAGTTCGCATCGACGACATTAGCGCTACAAACGCGCGAATTTAGTAAAAAACGAAGCAAACAACGGAGTTAACTGATTTCAAAGAGGATTGGAACAGTGTTAAATATGCTCAGGGATATTACTCAAGCTGTTGCGAGAGCCAACAGCCTTGAAAGTGCATTAACCATATTAGTGTCACAAACTCGATTAGCGATGGCTACCCATTGCTGTTCTATCTATATCCTTGAACAACAACATCTTGTGTTATCGGCCACCGAAGGGCTAGAAAAATCTGCTGTTGGCCGCGTCAGTATGCCACTATCTGAAGGGTTAGTTGGCTTAGTTGCCGAACGTGAAGAAGCTATTAACCTTGCTGATGCCCGTATTCACCCTCGCTTTAAATTATTCCCAGAAGCTGCAGAAGAAGAATATCGGGCATTTTTAGCTGTACCGATCATTTTTCAAAAACAGGTTGTCGGCGTTATTGTGGTGCAACAGCCCGAAGCGCGTCAGTTCAGTGAAAACGAAGAAGCATTTTTAATGACCTTGGCAGCGCAACTTGCTGTCGTTGTGCGAAGCTTAAAGCACAAGGCGGCCATTACCAATGTGCAGCAACAAGTTGTTTTCAGTGGTGAAACAGCGTCAAGCGGTATTGCGATTGCTCATGGTCTAGTGTTAGGTGGTTTGATTTCACTGGAACAGGCCGAGATCCGATGTACTGATGTTGATGTTGAAATTCTGCGCTTAAAATTAGCCGTACAGCGTTGTAAAGACATGCTGACGTCAATATCGCAACGTTTTGAACGCGAGAAATCTGCTGATGTTGCCTCTATATTTACTGCATTTCAATTACTGCTCGATGATTCGAGTCTCGGTGGCGAGTATGCCCGTGAAGTCGCATTAGGCTGGCAAGCTGAGTCTGCTGTCAGTCGGGTGTCTATTCGCTATATTGAGCAGTTTTTGGCGATGGAAGATCCTTACCTCAAAGAGCGCGCCAGTGATATTCGAGAGCTTGGGCAGAAGTTGCTTCGACAACTGATAGAGCCTGGCCGACTGGAATTAGAACCGGATAAACCGGTTATATTAGTCGCAAAAGAAGTGGATGCCACTTTACTGGCAGAGTTTCCGCGGCAAAAGTTAGCTGGGATTGTCACCGAGCGTGGTGGAGTAAATGCTCATGCTGCTATTTTAGCGCGTGCGCTAGGTGTACCAGCTATTGTTGGCGTTGATGAAGTCTTATCCATCGATATTGATCAAAAGCTATTAGTATTAAATGCTAATCGTGGTCAGCTATTGGTATCGCCTTCACCCGCTGTGATAGAAGAGTACCAATTACTGATTGATGCAGATGTTGAAAAACAAAAGCAATTTTCTGCCGAGTTGGGTTTACCCTCTATTACCACCGATGGTGAGCGGATCCATTTGTATCTCAATGCAGGGTTACTCAGTGGTATCGCATCTGAAATAGCAGAATGTGCCGATGGTATTGGGTTGTATCGAACTGAAATCCTATTTATGTTGCATCAACGCTTTCCGAGTGAAAGTGAACAAATCAATGTCTATCGCCAAGTATTAGATGCTGCAGGTGATAGACCTGTGGTGATGCGTACATTGGATGTGGGTGGTGACAAACCACTACCGTATTTTCCGATTAAAGAAGATAACCCATTTTTAGGCTGGCGCGGCATTCGGTTATCACTGGATCATCCTGAATTATTTTTAGTGCAATTACGGGCGATGTTACAAGCAGCAAGTCACGGTAATCAATTGCAAATATTACTGCCAATGGTCAGTAATTTAGATGAAATAGATCAAACCTTAAAATATTTGGATCAAGCATTTATTGAATTAAGCCAAGAGTTAAATACTATTTTGGTTAGGCCAAAAGTTGGTGTAATGCTTGAAGTACCAGCATTATTATACCAGTTACAAGATGTGGCGAAGCGAGTTGACTTTGTTTCTGTCGGTAGTAATGATTTAACGCAATATTTGCTGGCTGTCGATCGTAATAATCCGAGTGTGAGTTCGCTATTTGACAGTTATCACCCTGGTATTCTTAGAGCCCTTAAACGCGCGGTTGATGAGTGTAAACTGTATGATTTAGATGTGAGTGTGTGTGGTGAACTTGCTGGAGAACCCTACGGCGCCTTGCTTTTAGTTGCTATGGGGTATAACAAACTCAGTATGAACCAAGGCAGCTTAGCGAGGATTAATTTTTTACTTAGACGTGTCTCAAAACAACAGTTATCTGAATTGCTGGAGTCTATTTTACAGCAATCAAATGGTAATCAAGTTCGAGGCTTACTCGCTCATTTTTTACAACAGCATGATTTAGCAGACTTAATTAATATGGATTAGTCGTTTAATTTAATCGGCTTGATAACTCGCTGTTGTGGTTTTTGATAATATTGCCAAGTGTCGCTCTTAAGGATGTCATCGTGGATAGTTTACTGCAGGTCTTTTTAATATGTCTTTTGCTGGGATCCGTTGTGGGTTTTTTAGCCGGCCTTCTAGGTATTGGAGGGGGATTAATTATTGTGCCTGCTCTGTTGTATATCTTACCCTCAGTGGGCATTAGCTCGGTTCAACTCACTCACGTCGCTATCGCTACATCACTGGCGTCGATTATTTTAACGTCTATGTCTTCAGCTGCTGCCCATCATAAACGCGGTAATATTCCTTGGGCGTTATTTAAACCTATTTTACCCGGCATTGTGATTGGTTCTCTAGCGTCAGCATTTGTGTCTGAGCAAATTGCATCGGATGATTTACAGCAGGCCTTCGCCATTTTTGTCGTGTTAATGGCTGTACAAATGGCGTTTCCGTTTAAAGTGAAAACGGGAAGTAGTCTGCCTAATTTTGCCGTGCTATTTATCATCTCAATTTTGATAGCGCTAACCGCTGGGCTAATGGGGATTGGTGGTGGAGTACTGCTAGTTCCATTTTTGAGTTATTGCGGTTTACAAATGCGCCAAGCTGTTGGGTTTTCATCGGCAACCGGAATGCTTATTGCTGTATCCGGTACCATTGGTTATGTCATCGCGGGATTTGATGTACCGAATTTACCCGAGGGCTCGGTAGGATACATTTATTTACCCGCATTAATCGGGATTATTATTAGCTCAATGTTGTGCGCGCCTATCGGTGTAAAAGCGGCAAGCTCTTGGCCCACGCCAGTGTTGAAAAAAATCTTTGCTTGCTTGCTTGTTGTTGTAGGATTGAAACTACTAACGAGTTAAGCCTAAACAATAACAAAAATGGCGTTGTTCAAGTATTTGAACAACGCCATTTTTGTTATGAGCGAAAGCAGATTATACGGCGAAAGGATATTTAATCGCGTCGTGATGCTGATAATCTTCTACACTAAAATCATCCAAGGTCACCCAAGTTTCAATGTCTTTTAAGGTTTTAATCTGTGGATTAATGATTAATTTAGGTGAGGCAAAAGGCTCACGTTTTAGCTGAATATCGCGCATGGGTTCAAGCTGATCTTCGTATATATGAGCGTTGACAATTTTATGGTACGCCTTACCAGGTTTGTGGCCCGTTATTTGTGCCATTAATGCCAGCAATACGTAAACCTGTACCATATTGAAGTTCAATCCTAATGGAACATCACAACTTCTTTGGGTGCTATTGAGATATAAGGTATCACCAAGTAATGAAAAGTGATGCTCGTACATACATGGACGTAAGCAACCTAAGTCAAATGCGCCTGGATGATAGAAGGTTAAAATCTCACCGCGATTATCGATACCGTTAGTTAAGTCATCAACAATTTGTTGCAGTAAATCGACTTGGCCACCACCCGCTTTTGGAAAAGCACGCCCCAAGGCTCCATAAATCAGCCCCATATCGTCGTGACCTTTACGGTTTGGGTTGTCTAACCAAGCTTGGTTTTCATTGGCATTGGCATCCCATGTTTTGGTGCCTAATGATCTAAAATCAGCAGCATTTTGATAACCGCGTAAATAGCCAAGGATTTCTGCAATGGCCGATTTCCAGAAACTTTTACGTGTAGTCACTAATGGAAATTGATTATTTGCAACGTCATAAACAAGATCGGCATTAATGACGGTGAGGCATTTTTTGTTAGTGCGAGCATTATTGACCCATTCGCCTTCATCGACAATACGCTGGCACAAATCTAGATATTGTTTCATCTGTTTAATCCTTTTTCCTTTTCGAGATTATACCCAAACCAAGGTTAATTAACACGTTCTAATCTGTAGAAAAAGACCCAATCTACGCTATGCTTCACAGTGTCAGCATAACTTGAATAAAGTATAAAGCAGACTTGTTACCGCTTGATACCTCGGAAATACCGAGTTAATATCAAGAAACAAGCGATTATTATAGTTTCAATGATTCAGATAGACTTATCTTATTGTTTTTTTTGGAGTGTTATATGGAACGTGCAATTAAAAACTTTTTAAGCCAAGAGTCTGCCGGTGGGATTTTACTGATGATCGCCGTGGCTTTGGCGATGATTCTTGCCAATTCACCATTAGCTGGGATATATCAAGATTTCTTAGCCACTGAAGTCCAGTTTAGGGTAGGTGATCTTGATATCGATAAGCCACTTTTACTGTGGATTAATGATGGTTTGATGGCATTGTTCTTTTTATTAATTGGCTTAGAAGTGAAGCGTGAATTACTGGAAGGAGCATTGTCTAGTGTCGCAAAAGCATCCTTACCCAGCTTTGCTGCTATTGGTGGCATGGTTTTTCCTGCGTTATTTTACTTAGCATTTAACTACTCTAACCCTGAAACTCAGGTTGGCTGGGCCATCCCTGCGGCAACTGACATTGCCTTTGCGCTAGGCATTATGGCACTGCTGGGTAGTCGTGTTCCTGTGGCCTTAAAGGTATTTTTGCTGGCGTTAGCGATTATTGATGATCTTGGCGTGATTGTGATTATTGCGCTGTTCTACAGTACCGATTTATCAATGCTTAGTTTAGTGATTGCGGCGATATCAATCGTGCTAATGGTCGCGTTGAATAGAAAAGGGGTCAGTTCGATTCTACCTTATGGATTACTGGGCTTTATTTTGTGGGTTGCGGTATTGAAATCTGGCGTGCATGCGACTTTGGCCGGTGTGATTATCGCATTTTGTATCCCTTTACGTGCTAAAGATGGCTCTTCACCGTCTGAGCATTTAGAGCACAAGTTACACCCATGGAGCACCTTTATGATTTTGCCGGTGTTTGCTTTTGCTAATGCTGGTTTATCATTAACCAATATGTCATTGGATACATTTGCTGAACCTATCACCCTAGGTATCATCATGGGTCTGTTATTAGGTAAGCCTATTGGAGTGCTGTTATTTAGTTATTTAGCAGTAAAACTTAAATTAGCTGAGTTACCACCAGGCATTGGCTGGAGGCATATCATCCCTGTTGCGGTTATGTGTGGTATTGGATTTACCATGTCGGTGTTTATTGCTTCACTAGCATTTGAGAATTCACCGGCTGCGTTTGGTGATTATGCAAGGCTCGGTATTTTAACTGGATCGTTATTTGCGGCTGTGATTGGTTATTTTTGGTTAGCCAAGGTACTGCCTAAAAATGGAGGGAAATCATGAAATTCAATACATTAACCTTGGGAATGCTCGTGAGCAGTTTAGCTATTCCTGTATCGGCGGAATCATTTAATGTTTGTCTGGAATCATCTAACTCACCCACTTGCCAAAGTTATTTGGAAGGCGTTGTGGATGGAGCATTAATGTTTCAAGATGAACTGGCTAAGAAACGAATTGATCCCAATGATTATGAATCAAGAGCATTGAAATACCGAGCGGGGAAACGTTATCAAACAGCGAATGTGAATTATTGCTCTAGCCACATAATCGTAAAATCTGAAGTTGTCTCAGCACTTACTGAGCAGGTGTCGTTAAACAATGTCAGTAACAGTGATGAGCTGGAATCAGTGATCACGAGTTTAATGGATTGTCGCCGCAGTCAGTAATTTGGTCAATAGATTAACGCAGCCCTTGGGCTGCGTTTTTTATGCTTTATTTTTGGCTAATCATTCAGATGATTTATTCTAGTGGTTCAGGGACTGTTGATTTTTGATGATGAATGTTGCAGCAGTTTGTTATGGCGGATTAGCTTTTTAGATCCTGTGTTTCTAAGATTTAGACTGCAGGGTTAAATCACCTGAATTTTAGATGGTAAACCACGCTAAAACAGCCCTTTGCCTTGCTTATTGCGTTGAATTAACGGGTAATAAATTTGCTATTGGAAGCATCAATTCGCCTTGTAGGAAAACGAATGACAAGTTTGATGATAGCTAAGGCTATGATTTTTATTATTGTATTGTCATATCTTATCCTTAGTTTAAGTTAAATAAACCACTAACGCGTTTTCTCTAACCCACGTTAACCACCTAAGATATACAGCCCAGCTACTATCAATTAATCAACAGCGCAGTTAAGTGTTTATTTGCTATAGTAGCTGTAGTGATTTTTGTAGGGTTAGTAATTGATATGCAGCATTTAAATTATAATCATTTATATTATTTTTGGATGGTACAAAAGAAAGGCTCTGTAACCAAAGCCGCTCAAGTATTATGTCTTGCACCTCAAACCATTACCGGGCAGATCCGTTCATTGGAGGAAAGATTAAAGGGCGCAGTGTTTAAACGTGTAGGGCGCAATTTAGAGGCTACTGAGTTAGGAGAACTGGTTTTTCGTTATGCGGATAAGATGTTTAGTCTTAGCTATGAAATGCTTGATATATTAAATTATCAAAAAGATGACTCCTTGTTGTTCGAGGTCGGTGTGGCGGATGCATTATCTAAAGCCCTCGTGAGCCGTGTGTTATTAACCGTTATTCCTGCCGATGGGTCCGTACATTTAGCGTGTTATGAGTCAACTCACGATAGTCTTATTGAACGTTTACGTGAGCATAAGCTGGATATCATTGTATCGGATTGTGCCGGCGGCTCGTTGAAGTATCCTGAGATTTTGTCGAAAAAGTTAGGCGAGTGTGGTGTGAGCTTTTTTTCTGCGGAATCTATCTCTACGCCTTTTCCTGCTTGTCTTGAGCAGAGTAAATTATTAATCCCAGGTAAACGAACCTCATTAGGACAACAGTTACACGGTTGGTTTGCGGAAAAAAATCTTAATGTCAGTATTCTGGGGGAATTTGACGATGCCGAAATGATGAAAGCATTTGGTTACTTTAATCGCGGTATTTTTGTCGCACCGTCTATTTATCGTCATGATATACTGTCACAAGGTATGGTATTGCTTGGTGAAACAACTGACATCAAAGAAGAATACCATGTGATGTTCGCTGAGCGAATGATCCAACATCCCGCGGTAAAATCATTATTAGCAACTGATTTTGGAGAATTATTTGCTGGACGAGATAAACAAGTACAAGATTTTGAGAACCGTATAAGCTAACTTGTGATACAGACATCAGGAGATTTGTGTTGGAATTAATGAATATAGCTCGTGTCCGCTGGGCATGTCGTCGCGGAATGTTAGAATTAGATATCTTGTTTCAACCTTTTGTCGAAACTCAATATGAAGCAATGACCGATGATGATAAAAATACCTTTATTCGTCTATTAGAGTGTGAAGACCCAGAGTTATTTGCTTGGTTTATGGGGCATGAACAATGCCAAGATCCATTGTTAGCCGATATGATAATAAAAGTCCGTGGAAGACCAGCACCTTAATTCAATAGCCGTTTCGTCGTCTAATACTAGCACTCATATGCAGCAATTTGCGTTGAGTGCTTCGTTTTTACAGCGTGCTGGGTTAACAGTATTTTTTGCCGTTATTTTAAGTAGCTTTTTGGCTTGGCCCAGTTATTCCTCCCTGATATACCACATTATCCAAACATTACTTTTTATTGTAGTAATGCTTATTTTTGTTTTTGAATGGCGCAGATTGTCTCATTGGCGTTGTTTATTTTCTTTGGGAAATAAGAGGGCTGGTACTCTATTATACGGTACAGGTGTACAAGCGAGTAATATCAGCCTAAGCAAAAAAGCGTTCATTTGCCCACTAGTGTGCATTATTTTTTTACAGGTGAGTAAATCTGGAGAGCAGCGGTTATTACTGGTGTGGAGTGATATGTTAGACGACACAGCGTATCGTGATCTGTGCCGTCTATTATTGAGCCATCAATGAGCTTATTTAAGCGTAAATCGTCCGATAATGATTAACGATTAGGTTGTAAGATAGTCGGTTTAGGATTGTCGACTTGTTCAGGATAATCAATATTATAGTGAAGTCCTCGACTCTCTTTTCGCTCCATCGCACATCGAATAATCAACTCTGCAACCTGGACTAAGTTACGCAACTCTAACAAATTGTTGCTGACACGGAAATTTGAATAATACTCTTCAATTTCTTGTTGCAACATTAAACATCTTCTGAGCGCTCGCTCCAATCGTTTATCAGTTCTCACAATACCGACGTAATCCCACATAAATAACCGCAGTTCGTGCCAGTTGTGGGCAATGACCACTTCTTCATCTGAGTTACTGACTTGACTTTCATCCCACACAGGCAATGGACAAGGCATTGGGATTTTATGTAACAGTCCCTCTATATCCTGTGATGCTGCCCGTGCAAAGACTAAACACTCGAGTAACGAATTACTCGCCAATCGGTTAGCGCCGTGTAAGCCAGTGTAAGCTACTTCGCCAATAGCATATAAGCCATTAATGTCAGTTTGACCATGAAGATCAGTCATCACACCACCGCAGGTATAATGTGCTGCAGGCACTGCAGGGATCGGATCTTGAGTAATATCAATACCTAATTCTAAGCAACGTTGATAAATGGTGGGGAAGTGTTTAATGATAAAATCAGCAGGTTTATGGCTGATGTCTAGATAAACACAGTCTGCGCCTAAGCGTTTCATTTCATAATCGATTGCGCGGGCGACAATATCACGAGGGGCAAGCTCTCCGCGTTCATCGAAGTCAGGCATAAAGCGGCTACCGTCTGGGCGGCGTAAATATGCCCCTTCACCACGTAATGCTTCGGTTAATAAGAAATTTCGCGCGTTAGGGTGAAATAAACACGTTGGGTGAAATTGATTAAATTCCATGTTTGCGATGCGGCAACCCGCACGCCAAGCCATAGCAATACCATCGCCACTGGCAATATCAGGGTTGGAAGTGTATTGATAAACTTTAGAACTGCCACCGGTTGCTAAGGCCACAAATTTTGCCTTAACGGTTTCAACATGCTCCTCATCTCGATTCCACACATAAGCGCCAAGTACACGGTTACCCGGTCGATGTAATTTACGAGTGGTGATTAAGTCGATCGCATTGTAACGTTCTAATACTTGTATGTTTGGGTGAGCCATGGCTCGTTCTTGTAATGTGGTTTGTACTGCTTTACCGGTTGCATCTGCTGAGTGTAGAATTCGTCTATGGCTATGCCCGCCCTCACGGGTAAGGTGATAAGGTGCCGCGCTATTATCGACTCCTGCTAAGGTTTCTTCTTTATCAAATGCCACCCCACAATTAATTAACCATTGCATTGCGCTTTTGGCGTTTTCTGCGGTGTATGTCACAACCGATTTATCGCATAATCCGGCACCAGCGATTAACGTATCGTTGACATGTGACTCAATTGTGTCGCCTTCATCAAAAACGGAGGCTATTCCACCTTGAGCATATAGCGTGGACCCTTCTGATAACGGGCCTTTAGAAAGAAGAATTACTTTTGATTTTTCAGCAAGATGTAGTGCTAAAGTTAGTCCAGCAGCTCCGCTGCCGATGATCAAAATGTCACATTGGTGTTCAACTGCTTGTTTCATCAGGTATCATGGTGTGGCTTAGTGGTTTTATTATAGTAAATCAAATAACCTAAGTAGGGTACTTTTACAGCGGGTTTTATTGTGATTTTGCTTAGATATTTTATTGATAAGTGAAATAAATTAACTTTTTTTAATTCAAAATCGAACTTTCTTCATATTGGTAGGTCTACTTATATGAACAGGATTCGAGCGACTGAGAAATCAGTATTACAGATTAGGAGTAGTCGGCTCGGATGAGTGGACAATATAGTGATCAACAATTAGTTGAACGAGTACAGCAAGGCGATAAAAACGCATTTAACCTGTTAGTGCTAAAGTATCAAAATAAAGTGATGAGTTTGATTTCCAGGTATGTTCGCAATCAAGCGGACGTGGCGGATGTGACACAAGAAGCCTTTATTAAAGCTTACAGAGCCTTAGCAAACTTTCGTGGTGAAAGTGCATTTTATACTTGGTTGTACCGTATTGCGGTAAACACCGCAAAAAACCATCTTACATCGCAAGGGCGCAGAGCACCTGCAAACGATGTTGATATAGAAGATGCAGAATATTATGAAGGCAGTGATGCACTTAAAGAGTTTGCATCACCAGAGCAATTATTAATGAAAGATCAAATGAGTAAAGTGATCTTTAACACGCTCGATACTCTGCCTGAAGAATTAAAAATGGCCATATCGCTCAGAGAGCTAGACGGCATGAGTTATGAAGATATTGCCAATATAATGGATTGCCCAGTAGGCACAGTTAGATCGCGTATCTTTCGTGCTCGAGAAGCAATCGACAAACAGCTCCAGCCTTTGCTGGAAAAGTAACAGCCTTAACCTTAGATAGGTGAATAATGCTTAAATCAAGTCAAGAATGGGTATCTGCAGCAGTTGATGGTGAAGTCGATGATAAAACATTGGCACAGCTTTCTGCTGATGTTGATTCACATGATGAATGGCAACGCTATCATATGATAGGCGATGCAATGCGCGGCGAACTGCCTGCGACCATTGACTTAGACCTTTTTGCCAGCATCACTGCAGCTATTGAGCTTGAGCCAACAATTATCGCGCCTCAAGCCAAATCAACTGAAGTTGACCAACAGCGAACTACTGCTTCCAATGTAGTGCCATTTTTCAAGCAGTTTGGCCAATATGCTATTGCTGCAACTGTCGCTATGGTGGCGATTGTTGGTGTGCAAAATTATAACCAAAGCAATGATGCAGAATCGCCATTACCAGTGTTAATGACACGTCCTTTAGTGGGTAGTGTATCTCCGGTAAGTTATCAGACTGGTGCAGCACAAAATCAGCAAAGCTATTCCAACGAGCAAGTGATTGAACAGCGTCGCCGGATTAATGCTTATATTCAAGATCACATGTTGCAACAACGCTTAAATCCAGGTGTTGCTGTTGATAACAATAGCGTGCAAGATGCTACGGTAAATCCATAATAAATTGGAATAAACCTTATCTTACGTCTTACTTTGTTAGGAGTTAGCTTGCGCCTTATCCTGCTAGCACTATTAGCGTTAACCTTTCCAACACACGCTGAAGAAGATTTATCTGCTAAAGCTTGGCTTAATAATATGAGCCAAGCGATGCACGATAAACAATATAAAACCTCAATTATTCAGCTACAAGCTGACCATATTCGTCCGCTCGTCTATATTCATGGCATTGTCGACAACAAAGAAGTTGCTTTACTTGAGTACCTCAATGGCTCACCTAAAAATGCTGTACGAGTTGATAATCGAGTTACGTTTATAGAACATGACCAGCCGGCTTACAGTGTTTTGGCTCCTCGCATACAGGGTATTTGGCCTGCGGCGTTGGCGGGAGATTTAAATCAACTCGAAAAAGGCTATCAATTTGTTATTGGCGGTCGCGCTCGTATAGCTGGACGTCCAGGGCAGATGATCCGTTTATTGGCTAATGACGATAACCGTTATGATGCGCAAGTATGGATCGATATGGATACCTACCTGCCATTACGTTTTGACACTCTCAATAAAGACAAACAATTGCTTGAACAAACCATGGTTATTGAACTTATTGAGTTAACTGAACCAGCAAATATTTTAATTGAAGCCGCTAAGCAAGAGTGGCCAGCAGTGATGAATCAAGCTGAACGCACTGATGGCAAAAATTGGCAATTTACTTGGTTACCTGAAGGTTTTGACGTGGTTGTTCGCGATCATCATCGTTTAATTGGTATTCATGAACCTGTTGAATATATTGCATTAACTGATGGTTTAGCTAATATTTCAGTGTATGTTGCCCGTGCAGGAGAAAACCCTATGCCTAATGAATTACTTATTCGTAATGGCTTATCAATGGTAGTGGTAAAAGTAGGTACTCTTGAGGTCGTGGCTATTGGTAAGGTGCCTTCAGAAACCTTAGATAAAATTGCTAATAGTTTAGTATTAAAGTAACCCTTGTGCTTTATTGAACATAAGCCGTGACAAGAGCTTCTTGTATCACGGCTTATGTGTTTTCAGGGCCAGCAGAGCGTTATCAATGATATAGCTTAGTGATAAACTTGCTTAGTCATTGCGCCGCATTATGCTAAAATTACTCCATTATTTATCGGTTGAGTGTGTAAAATGACGAGTAAAATATCCGAATCAACGGCACCGACTATGATGGAAGAAATTGCCCGAGTGGTTGATTATCAACAAGGTTGGGCAACAGTTGAAGTTGAGTTGAAAAGTGCCTGTAATCATTGCGCTAGCAGTGAGAATTGTGGCACATCAACCATTGCAAAAGCTTTTTCTGTTCAAACGCAACGTTTTTCATTGCCAAGTGATAAACCTTGCCATAAGGGTGATTTACTTAAAATAGGCTTACCTGAAAGCGTTATCATTAAAGCGGCTGCATTAGTGTATTTATTGCCGTTACTAGGATTGTTTCTATCTGCATTAGTGGGGCAAATGTTAGCCGCTGGCCTAGGATTGAGTACTAATGGTTTTGCTATGGTTTTTGGTGCATTAGGCGCATTGGTTGCTTGGTTTATTGGTAAACACTTCGCCGCGCAACTTGAAGCACAAGCTACACCCGTTATCATTGCCTATTTGGGGCAAGAAGTGGGCATTATTAGTGCGAGCCACTAGTTATTATTAAGGATAACTTATTAGCCTGTGGTGCATCTTGTACTGACTGATTGAGTCCGTAAACTCATTAGCCAATACTTGAAAACAGCATCTTATGGCCAACAATTACACCAAAATAGATACTATTGTTTAATCTGATTGGTATTAACCCCCTAATCAGGTACAATTTGCCACCTCGATTTTCATCATATTTAGTAGTAGTCATTGCAGCATAATGAAACACATTAGAAACTTCTCGATTATTGCCCATATCGACCATGGTAAATCAACTTTATCCGATCGCCTGATCCAGGTATGTGGCGGCTTAACTGACCGTGAAATGGCTGCACAGGTTTTAGATTCAATGGATCTAGAACGTGAGCGTGGCATTACGATTAAAGCCCAAAGTGTCACCTTAGATTACCATGCAAAAGATGGTAACACTTATTTACTCAACTTCATTGATACCCCTGGACACGTAGACTTTTCTTATGAAGTTTCACGTTCTTTGGCAGCATGTGAAGGTGCATTATTAGTGGTTGATGCTGGTCAAGGCGTAGAAGCTCAGACATTAGCAAACTGTTATACTGCACTAGAAATGAATTTGGACGTTGTCCCAGTACTCAACAAAATTGACTTGCCTCAGGCTGAGCCCGATCGTGTCGCTGCAGAGATTGAAGACATCGTTGGTATTGATGCCATGGATGCGGTGCGCTGTTCTGCAAAGACTGGTATCGGTGTTGATTTAGTCCTTGAAGAAATTATTGCAAAAATTCCTCCTCCAGTAGGTGATGAATCTGCGCCTTTACAAGCCTTGATTATTGACTCATGGTTTGACGCTTACCTTGGTGTGGTGTCGTTAGTTCGTATTAAGAATGGCATTCTTAAAAAAGGCGAAAAATTCAAAGTGATGTCCACCGGACAAAACTATAACGCTGACCGTGTTGGTATTTTTACTCCAAAAGAAAAAGACAAAGCAGAGCTTCGAGCCGGTGAAGTGGGTTATGTTATTTCTGGTATTAAAGAAATTCATGGTGCACCAGTTGGCGATACGTTAACTCATGCAAAGCATGGCGCAGACAAACCATTACCCGGTTTTAAGCGAGTTAAGCCTCAGGTTTATGCTGGTGTATTCCCGATTTCGACTGATGAATATGAAAGCTTCCGCGATGCATTGAACAAGCTTAGCTTAAATGATGCATCACTGTTTTTTGAACCTGAAACATCTTCAGCGTTAGGCTTTGGTTTCCGCATTGGTTACCTCGGTTTACTGCACATGGAGATTGTTCAGGAGCGCTTAGAGCGTGAATATAATCTCGATTTGATCACTACAGCGCCGACAGTGGTTTACGAAGTTATCATGAATAACGGTGATACTATTTATGTTGATAATCCATCAGGATTACCTGCGCTGAATAACATCCAGGAAATTCGTGAACCGATTGTTGAAGCCAATATTTTAGTGCCTAAAGAATACCTAGGTAACGTGATTACCTTGTGTATTGAAAAGCGTGGTTCGCAAACCAACATGGTGTATCACGGTAATCAAGTGGCCGTGACCTATCATTTGCCTATGGCTGAAGTGGTAATGGACTTCTTTGACCGTCTTAAGTCTACGAGCCGGGGTTATGCTTCATTAGAGTATAACTTTATTCGCTTCGATCCAGCGGACATGGTACGCCTAGACATATTAATCAATGGCGACAGAGTTGATGCACTTGCGATGATTATTCACCGCAGTAACATTCGTCATCGCGGCTTGGCTTTGGTTGAGAAGATGAAAGAATTAATCCCTCGCCAGATGTTCGATATTGCGATTCAGGCTGCTGTTGGCAGTCAGATTATTGCTCGTTCAAGCATTAAAGCATTACGTAAAGATGTGACCGCTAAGTGTTATGGTGGTGACGTTTCACGTAAGAAGAAACTGCTTAACAAGCAGAAAGAAGGTAAAAAACGCATGAAGCAAGTGGGTAACGTTGAGGTGCCACAAGAGGCATTTTTAGCGGTACTGAAGCTAAACGATTAATAATAATTAATCGAGTTTATGTGCAGAATAACGCCGCATATTGCGGCGTTATCGTTATTTTTACTATATATTTTGTAACACTCAACTGGGTGAATGTTTATTCGTTAATCACCATACTGGATTGAGTTATTCTGAGCTTTGCTCAAGCCATATGGATCCAACACACCCAGCAGGAGATAAATCAGTAATGGCAGCCTATTTTTCGCTTATTTTAGTGCTCGTAACCTTGGTCAGCGGTCTTATTTGGTTAATTGATGTGGTTTTTTTCGCGCCTAAACGCCGTGAAAACTTATTAGCAGCACAAGCTAACTCAACCCAGTTAAGCGCAGACGCTATCGATAAAATCATTCGTGAGCCTGTGCTAGTTGAAACGGCGCATTCTATTTTTCCTGTCATCGCCTTTGTCATGATTCTGCGCTCATTTATTTATGAGCCATTTCAAATTCCTTCTGGCTCTATGATGCCGACACTCTTGGTCGGTGACTTTATTTTGGTTGAAAAGTTTAGTTACGGATTACGTGATCCGGTATGGCGCAGTAAGTTGGTTGAAACTGGTGAGCCTGAACGTGGTGATGTATTTGTATTCAAATATCCTGAAAATCCAAAGATTGACTACATAAAGCGTGTAGTTGGCCTGCCAGGAGACAAAATTTTCTATCGAAATAAGCAGCTTATGATCCAAGAGGCATGTGATAGCCAAGTTGACTGTCCTGCGGCTAAAACGATTGAACATGTCGAAATTAATCGTGGAGAGTTTAGCCATAATGGCGTGCCATTAATTCGTTCGACTGAACAACTTGGCGATGTTAAACACGATATATTAATCGATCCGTCACGACCTGATTTTAGACAGCACTTTTATCCTCAAGCAGGCCTTCCTGCCGGTGAGTTTGTTGTGCCTAAGGGAATGTATTTTGCCATGGGCGATAATCGTGATAACAGTACCGACAGCCGTTTTTGGGGCTTTGTACCGGAAGAGAATCTTGTAGGTAAAGCCGTAGCAATTTGGATTAGTTTTGAATTTGATCGTCAGCCGAGTGATATGTTACCTGCATGGGTACCAACCGGTGTACGTTTTGATAGAGTAGGTGGAATACATTGATGGAACCCATTAAAAATTTGCCGCGTTTGTGCCGTACTTTAGGTTATGAATTTAATAATATTGAATTACTTATCCAGGCATTAACTCATCGTAGCGCAGCAAATAAACATAATGAGCGTTTAGAGTTTTTAGGTGATTCGATTTTATCGATAGTCATTTCAGATGCCTTATATCATCAGTTTCCAAAGGCAACTGAAGGCGATTTAAGTCGTATGCGTGCGACCTTAGTTAAAGGCGATACGCTGACTATCATCGCCAAAGAATTCAAATTAGGGGATTATTTATATCTCGGCCCTGGAGAACTTAAAAGCGGTGGATTTAGACGCGAATCGATTTTAGCCGATGCAGTAGAAGCTATTATTGGTGCTGTCTACCTCGATGCCGACATTGAAGTGTGCCGTAAGCTATTATTATCATGGTATCGAGAGCGTTTAGCTGAGATAAAGCCGGGTATTAATCAAAAAGATCCCAAGACTATTTTACAAGAATATTTGCAAGGTTTTAAAAAACCATTGCCCGATTACCAAGTTGTCGCGGTAGAAGGCGAAGCGCATGATCAAACCTTTACTGTAGAATGTAGCATTAGTGAATTAGATAAAGTTGTCACCGGTGTGGCAAGTTCAAGAAGAAAAGCTGAACAGCTTGCCGCTGCTCAGGTATTGGAGTTACTGAATAAATGACCAAGAAAACAGACTTGCCAGCAGGTGATAATCAAGAACCTAGCTTAGATGAACTGCTAGCAAGGATGAACCAAGCAGCACCTGTCGCCACTGCCAAATACGATGTAACTTATTGTGGCATGGTGGCTATTGTTGGTCGCCCAAATGTGGGTAAATCAACGCTTTTGAACAAGTTACTTGGTCAAAAGGTGAGTATTACCTCAAAGAAACCGCAAACGACTCGTCACCGGATCATGGGTATCCATACCGATGGCCCAAGCCAAATTATATTTATTGATACCCCAGGTCTGCACATTGAAGAAAAACGTGCGATTAACCGCTTAATGAATCGTGCAGCTGCCAGTTCTTTAGCTGATGTTGCTATGGTTATTTTTGTGGTTGATGGCATGACATGGACTGCTGATGATGAGATGGTATTACAAAAGCTACAACATCGTAATGATGCTCGTAAAATCATCTTGGCTATCAATAAAGTCGATAATATTAAAGATAAAGAAGCATTATTCCCTTACCTCAATCAATTAGCACAAAAGTTTGATTTTGATGAGATTTTGCCAATATCTGCCAGTAAAGGTACTAACGTACAACGCATTTTGGATATGGCGCGCGAGTCGTTACCTGAAGCACCATTTTACTTCCCTGAAGATTATGTGACAGATCGCTCACAACGTTTTATGGCATCTGAAATTGTTCGCGAAAAGCTGATGCGCTTTTTAGGCGACGAGCTTCCATATGATGCGACTGTAGAAATTGAACAGTTTAAAATGATGGAGAATGGTGTTTACCAAATTAATGCGTTAATTTTAGTCGAACGTGAAGGCCAAAAACGCATGGTTATTGGTAATAAAGGCGAACGTATTCGGACGATTGCGACTCAAGCCAGATTAGATATGGAAACCCTATTTGAGAATAAAGTTTTCCTTGAAGTATGGGTAAAAGTCAAATCAGGTTGGGCTGATGATGAACGTGCATTGAGAAGTTTAGGTTATGGCGATAACTAAATCGACTTTAGCGTTATTGATTGTTAGTTTATAGACATGGCCACTATGAAACGTGGCTATGTGCTTCATCATCGACAGTTTCGCGAATCGAGCGTGATTGTTAATTTGCTGATTGAGGGCGAAGGGCGCGTCGATGCCATCACTCGAGTTGGCTCGGGTAAACGGTCGATTAAAAGCATATTACAACCTTTTCAACCTCTCATAATCCAGTTTAGCACCAAATCTGAGTCCAAAAATTTAGGGTTAAAAAACATTACCCAAATTGAGTCTGCAGCGCCCGCGATGCCCTTAAGTGGTAATAGTCTTTATTCAGGTTTCTATTTAAATGAGTTATTAGTTCGTCTATTGTCCGTGGAGCACCAAGCTGAAGGGATATTTTTAGATTACCACCGCGCATTACTCGCATTAGCTAAACAGTTTTGCTCAAGTCACCTGCGTTATTTCGAAATGGCACTGTTATTAGAGTTAGGTGCGCTGCCTTCTCTTGCCTATGATACACAAGGTGATTTACTCGATAATAATTGTCACTATCGATTTATTGCCCAGAGTGGCTTTATACCTATTTTAACAAGCCAAGAGAGTCATTTTACTCATGGCAAAGGCAGTTTATCGGGGGCCATGTTGCTAGCATTGGCATCGCAAGAGTTACAACCTGAGCAGTTTAATCAAGCCAAAGGATTAATGCGTTATTTACTTACGCCATTATTGGGTAATAAACCTTTATTAAGCAGACAGTTATTCACTAAAAAAACGGATTAGTATAATGTTTTTTTAGATTTAATACGTGAACCAAGCACGGTCTAAACCGTATATAAAGCTTGGTAAGCATAAGTCATTATTGTGTTATTTATTACGTTAAGGAGCTCGATGTGAGCGGAATACTATTAGGCATTAACATCGATCATATCGCGACATTGCGCCAAGCTCGCGGTACTCATTACCCCGATCCTGTTCACGCAGCGGCAGTAGCAGAACATGCTGGCGCCGATGGGATCACCATCCATTTACGTGAAGATCGTCGCCACATTCAAGACCGCGATGTGTATTTATTGGCAAAAACATTGAAGACCAGAATGAACTTCGAGTTTGCCGTCACTGAAGAAATGATTGCCATCGCTTGTGATATAAAACCAGCCTATGCCTGTTTAGTCCCAGAGAAACGCGAAGAGCTCACAACTGAAGGTGGCCTTGATGTTGCTGGTCAGTTAGAGAAGATCCGCTCAGCCGTCACTCGTTTGGCTGCAGAAGGTATTAAAGTGTCATTGTTTATTGATGCCGACAAAACGCAAATTGATGCAGCTGTTTTATCTGGCGCACCTTACATTGAGATCCATACCGGTTGTTATGCTGATGCGATCACTGATGCTGAGCAGGCTGACGAGTTAGCGCGTATTACTGAAATGGCACAATATGCTCACAGTAAAGGTTTAGTGGTTAATGCGGGGCACGGTTTGCATTATCACAATGTTAAGGCCATCGCGGCTATTCCTGAGCTTTATGAGCTTAATATAGGTCATGCTGTGATTGCCAGAGCCGCTATTGATGGTTTAGATACTGCCGTTAGAGATATGAAGCAACTCATGCTTGCAGGCCGCAGAGGCGAGTAATGGCAATTGTTGGTATCGGCACAGATATTGTAGAGATTGCCCGCATCGGTGAGCAACGACAGCGCCTTGGTGATAGATTAGCCAAAAGAGTGCTTACAGAGTCTGAGCTTGCGACTTACTTGCAATCAAAGCAGCCTGAGCGATTTCTAGCGAAACGTTTTGCAGCCAAAGAAGCCGCTGCAAAAGCGTTAGGTACCGGAATAGGCAGAGGAGTGTCGTTTCAACATATTCATATCGATAATGATGCTAACGGTGCGCCTCTAATCCGCTTTACTGATGGTGCATTAGCAAGACTAGAACAGTTAAGCGGTCGCTGTGGGTTTATCAGTATTGCCGATGAACAACATTATGCAGTAGCCACTGTTGTATTAGAAAGTTGATGTCACAACATTAAATGATTTATCAAAGGCGCATTAGCGCCTTTTTTTGTGGTCTTTTAAAATCGGCCTAATTGGAGTAAATTAACAAGATAACAACAATTAAAGAGACTTAAAATGAAATCTGCAGTAGAACAACTTTCAACTTACAAAAGTGTGCATTTAAATCCGCAAAATATTAAAACCCACTTTATTGGCGTTCCGATGATTATTTGGTCAGCATTTTTAATGCTGGGGACCATTCGTTTTGACTGGCAAGATTATCAAATCAGTGTAGCGATGATATTAACAGTTTTGGTGTTGGGCTATTACATGGCGCTTCACATGCGACTGGCGCTTGGTTTAGTGTTATTTATTCTGCCTGTGCTATACACCAGTGAGCAGGTTGTTCATACTTCACACCCGTTTATTATTGCCATCAGTATTTTTGTTATCGGCTGGGTGATGCAGTTTATTGGTCATCATTATGAAAAAGCTAAGCCTGCTTTTATGGATGATCTTAATCAAATTCTGATAGGGCCATTTTTTTTAATGGCAGAGCTATATTTTATGATGGGTTTAGAAAAAGACTTAGCGGCACAAATCACTCCCATTGCACGTGAAAAGCGCCGAGCATTAGAAGCTAAACTTTCCAACTAATGTGGATGAATTAATGGTCATAAAAAAGGCGCTATTAGCGCCTTTTTTATCGATTGGAGTTTACTCAGTATCTTCAATTAACTCTAAATTAGTCGGTAACACTCTGACTGTCTTAATCATGTTATCCGCTACATCGATGACTTCTATTTGGTAATCAACGATACGCAAACTGGTGTTTACAGCTGGAATATCTTCAAGAAACTCAATGATTAAACCGTTTAATGTTTTAGGACCATCTATGGGTAGGTTCCATTTCATTTCTTTATTCAGGTCTCGAATGTTAATCGTGGCATCAATTAAGAAACTACCATCTTGCTGAATATTAATGTCTTCACTGGCAGTGGTCATCATTGAGGTAGTGAAATCGCCAACAATCTCTTCCAAAATATCTTCTAATGTCACTAATCCCTGAATATCACCATACTCATCAACAACTAAGCCAATACGCTCTTTATTTTGTTGGAAATTAGTCAACTGGACGTTTAGTGGGGTGCCCTCTGGAATGAAGTACAACTCTTTTACTGCGCGTAATAATGATGATTTACTAAATTGCTGTTTTGATTGCAAGCGTAATGCATCACGCAAATGAATGAAGCCAACGGCATCATCAATATTATCGCGATACACCAATACTCTAGTATGAGGACTCTGAACCACGAGCTTATTAATTAATCTGAAATCATCATTAACGTTAATTGCGTAAATATCTGAACGTGAAATCATGATGTCTTCGACTGTGACTTTTTCTAAATCCAAAATTGACAGTAACATCTCTTGGTGACGCTGTGGGATTAAGGCTCCGGCTTCATGAACAACAGTGCGCAGCTCTTCTTGGCTTAATGCATCACTTGTTTTGACGGTTTTGATGCCCATCAAGCGTAAAAACAGCGACGTAATTAAATTGATTGCTTTAACAAAAGGCGACAATAAAATTAATAGCCAACCTAATAAAATACTAGATGGGAAGGCAATGCGCTCAGGATGTAAGGCGGCAAATGTTTTAGGAGTAACTTCAGCAAACACTAACACCACAATGGTGAGTACACCTGTAGCAATCGCAACACCCATATCACCAAACAAGCGCATACCAATAATAGTGGCAATGGCTGAGGCAAGGATGTTGACCAAGTTATTACCGATAAGGATAAGCCCAATAAGCCTATCAGGGCGATCGAGTAACTTTAAGGCTCGTATAGCGCCTTTATGGTCATTGGATGCAAGGTGTCGTAAGCGGTATCGGTTGAGGCTCATCATTGCGGTTTCTGAACCCGAAAAATAAGCAGAAATCACGATTAAAACCAAAAGGAAAATAAGGAGTGCGCTGGTAGATATAGCGTCCAAAAAAGGGGCCCCATGAAGTAGTGTGAAATTGGCCTAAAGGCCAAATTGTCATTAATTTAACGGCCATTATTTATTATTGGCCGTTAGAGTCAAGTTATCTCGGTTATTTTTAAATTGTATAGATTAGGCTATACACGTTAAAAATAATTAAAATTATTTTAATATCAATTCCTTAACAATCCTTGCACCAAAATATGCAAGTGAAAGTAAACTCGCGCCAGATAAGCTGTAAATCACTGCGGTGCGGATCCTACAGCCGACAGTATATTGTTGCCACAACATAACAGCGTAAACCACCCAAGCGATTATTGATAATATGGCCTTGTGCCCTTTACCGTCACCGAACATATCTTCTAAAAAGATAAAGCCGGTTACCAGCGATAAACTCAGTAAAATAAATCCAATAATGATTAGATGATAAAGCTGTTTTTCTACCGTCATTAATGGCGGCATAGCAGGGCTCATCATCATCTGTTTTTTCTTCAGTTTATTCTGGATGAATAACAGTTGAATGGCGTACATAGCCGCTATCATCAATGCGCTGTAGGCCATTAATGATAATACTACATGCGCTAGGAGCTCCGGGTGTATTTCAAAGTGAGTAATAAACTGCGGTGGCACTAACCATAGAAGTGCTACAGAGATAATTGAACAGGCATACACAACGGGTACAACAATGATGACTTTAAGCCGAGGCATTGTGATAGTGAACGTTAATGCAATAATCCAGTTAACCAAGGAGATCACATTAGTTAAACTAAAGTTTTGTCCATCGACGGTAAACACTGCATTCGAAAGCGCAAACCCGTGCATGATGACGGCAATACCAGAAGCCACCATAACGGCCTTACGATTAGGCCCTTCAACATGAAAAAGTCGGCTCGTTACTAAAACCAATGCTAAACAATAAAAAAGCATGGCTGCCGCGGAAAAAATAACCATTTAGAATCAACCTATCTTAGTCGTTAATGCTGAAAAAACTGCGCCTGAGTAATGAACAATACTATTAAAGCATGACCTTTTCATTATTTGTATTAGATTAACATGATCACGGCCTAACATGGCAGTGACCTAAGACCCAAAATTTAACAGTTTCATCGCGTTTTCGATAATTATTTTGTACAAAATTGGCTAGTGTTTGAGTTCTTCTCGTTGCAAGTATCGTAATTTAGAGTGGCTTGGGTATAATGGGCGCAATTATTGTTATGCTTAAAAGAGCCGCTCAATGTTTGAGAATTTATCTGACAGACTGTCACGCACACTAAAAAATATTAGTGGCCGTGGTCGCTTAACAGAAGACAACATTAAAGAAACTCTGCGTGAAGTGCGTATGGCGCTGCTTGAGGCGGATGTCGCTTTACCTGTTGTTAGAGACTTCGTTAAAAGCGTAAAAGAACGCGCTGTGGGTCAAGAGGTGTCAAAAAGCTTAAGCCCAGGGCAAGCTTTTATCAAAATTGTTCAAAACGAACTTGAAAAAGCCATGGGCGAGGCGAATGAAGCCCTCGATCTCGCGGCCATTCCTCCAGCTGTAATCATGATGGCGGGTCTTCAAGGCGCAGGTAAAACGACCTCGGTTGCCAAATTAGGTAAGTTTTTACGCACACGCCATAAAAAATCGGTACTTGTGGTCAGTGCAGATGTTTATCGTCCTGCGGCAATCAAACAACTTGAAACATTAGCGACTGAAGTCGACGTTGAATTCTTTCCGTCTGATGTGAGCCAAAAGCCAGTTGATATTGCTAAAGCAGCAATCACTTATGCAAAATTAAAATTCATTGATGTGGTCATTGTCGATACAGCAGGTCGTCTGCATGTTGATGAAGCCATGATGGATGAAATCAAGCAGCTGCATGCTACTGTAAACCCAATCGAGACATTATTTGTCGTCGATGCCATGACAGGGCAAGATGCGGCCAACACGGCTAAAGCATTTAATGAAGCTTTGCCTTTAACGGGGGTTATCTTAACCAAAGTTGACGGTGATGCTCGCGGTGGTGCTGCTTTATCTATCCGCAGTATTACCGGTAAGCCGATTAAGTTTTTAGGTGTTGGTGAAAAAACCGATGCATTAGAGCCTTTCCACCCAGACCGAATTGCTTCGCGTATTCTCGGTATGGGTGACGTATTGTCATTAATTGAAGAAGTTGAACGCGGTGTCGATAAAGACAAAGCGATGAAACTGGCTTCAAAAGTAAAATCAGGTGGCAGTTTCGACCTAGAAGATTTTCGTGAGCAATTACAGCAAATGAAAAACATGGGTGGAATGATGAACATGCTTGAGAAGCTTCCTGGTGTGGGTCAATTGCCACCAGAAGCATTAGCTCAGGTTCAAGACGGTAAGATGACTGGACAAATGGAAGCCATCATAAATTCGATGACCGCCAAAGAGCGTAAAAACCCAGATTTGATTAAAGGGTCGCGTAAACGTAGAATCGCTGGCGGTTCTGGGACTCAAATTCAAGATGTAAACCGCTTATTAAAGCAATTTACCCAAATGCAGAAAATGATGAAAAAGATGTCTGCAAAAGGTGGAATGAAGAAGATGATGCGTGGAATGGGTGGAATGTTACCGCCTGGAATGAAGTTTCCGGGCCGATAATATAAGCATCTTTCGAGTGCTAAATTAGTTAATTTTAAATTCAATCAGTTGGTTAGGTTATATTTTTGACTTTATTACAACAAAACGGGTGAGCTAAAAATCATCAGTTTTGGTTGCATTAGTTCAAAAGTCAGGTAAAATCTTCCGGCTTTCTTTCTGGGACTCTTTGCGAACACGGAGTTCCAGTTTTTATTTTTGCTTCTAGCAAATCATTAGAGGAATAAAACGCATGGTTACCATTCGTTTAGCTCGTGGCGGCGCAAAAAAGCGTCCATTTTACAATATCGTTGTTGCTGATAGCCGCAATGCTCGTGACGGTCGTTTCATCGAACGTGTAGGTTTTTTCAATCCATTGGCTCGTGGCCAAGAAGAAACATTACGTTTAGATCTTGATCGTGTTGAGCACTGGGTTGCTACTGGCGCTGCAACATCTGACCGTGTTGCAAAACTGATCAAAGACGCGCGTAAAGCTGTTGCTTAATTGCGTATAAGGTATAGATAGATGAGTAGTAACCAAGAGCTAGTTGTACTGGGAAAGTTAGGCTCCAGTCATGGTATTAAAGGTTGGCTAAAAATCACTTCCTATACCGATTCTGTTGAAGGTATTTTCGATTATTCGCCTTGGCTTATAAAAGAACAAGGCGTTTGGCGTGAAGTTAAGGTTGCTCAGTGGCGTTTTCAAGGTAAAGCTGTTGTGGCTGAACTTGAGGGTGTTGCTACCAGAGAAGATGCGCAAATGCTCACAAATTGTGAGATTGCTATCAAGTCTGAGCAAATGAAAGAATTGGATGACAGTGAATTCTATCATCGTGATCTTATCGGCTGCGAAGTGACCAATATAAACGGCTATAACATGGGTATTGTTGAACAGATCGTGGAAACAGGATCAAACGATGTACTACTAGTTAAAGCTAATGCCAAAGATGCCTTCGGCAAAGCGGAACGTATGATCCCCTTTGTCCCTGAGCAGTTCATCAAACAGGTGGATTTGCAAGGGAAACAGATTTTAGTGGATTGGGATCCTGACTTCTAAGTCGAGGTACAACATATGTGGTTAGGGGTAATAACCCTGTTTCCAGAGATGTTTCGTGCTGTTACAGACTTTGGGGTTACGGGTCGAGCCGTGAAAAACGGCCTGCTTGAGTTGCAAACGTGGAATCCTCGTGATTTCACCCATGATAAACACAATACTGTAGACGATCGCCCTTATGGTGGTGGACCAGGTATGTTGATGATGGTGCAACCTTTGCGTGATGCTATCCATGCGGCAAAAGCTGCCGCAGGTGATAGGGCAAAAGTGATTTATCTGTCTCCTCAGGGACGCAAGCTGGATCAGCAAGGCGTTACTGAGTTAGCTAAATCAGAGAGTTTGATTTTAGTGTGTGGTCGATACGAAGGTGTTGATGAGCGCATTATTCAAACTGAAGTAGATGAAGAATGGTCTATCGGTGATTACGTACTTTCGGGTGGCGAGTTACCGGCAATGACATTAATCGATTCAGTGGCTCGTTTAGTACCTGGTGTACTTGGCAAGCAAGCGTCAGCAGAGCAAGATTCTTTCTCTGACGGCCTACTGGATTGTCCTCATTATACTCGCCCTGAACAATTGGATGGTCTTGACGTACCCGCAGTGCTGTTAAGCGGTGACCACGAAAAAATTAGACTCTGGCGTTTACAACAAAGTATCGGAAGAACTTTTTTGAGACGGCCAGAATTATTTGAAAATCTAGCTCTGACTGACGAACAATCGACTTTATTAGCGCAGTTCGTGAATGAAACGGACAAGTCCGCATAGTCAACGCTCAGTTATTACTAGGATGGAGTAATTATGAACAACATCATTAAAATGCTCAACGATGAGCAAATGAAAACAGATGTACCTGATTTTGGTGCTGGTGATACAGTAGTAGTTCAAGTACGTGTTAAAGAAGGTGAAAAAGAGCGTCTTCAGGCTTTTGAAGGTTTGGTCATCGCTAAGCGTAACCGTGGTCTGCATTCAGCATTCACAGTACGTAAAATCTCTAATGGTGAAGGTGTTGAGCGTGCTTTCCAGACGCATAGCCCGTTAATTGCTAGCATCGAAGTTAAGCGTCGCGGTCGTGTACGTCGTGCTAAACTGTACTATTTACGTGAGCGTTCAGGTAAGTCTGCACGTATCCGTGAAAAATTGGCAACTAAGTAATAGTTACCGATACAGAATAAAGATGCAGTGTTCGCACAACAACCCGCCGAAAGGCGGGTTTTTGTTTGTAGCGCTTTAAAAAAGTAAAGATCAAAAACAGTTCCGGGTTAGCGATAAGAGTGACCTAACCATAATAAGATATAAGCGGATCCCGTAATTAATGTCGGTTAGATGTATCGTTTTGTATAAAATATCATCGATTAAATGATTTTTAACTTTTTGTATAAATAACCCTTGCTCTAATGCCATGGCACAGGCATAGTTGCTTTTAACTTGTAATGGTGTAGCGTTACAGTGTTACTGAGTTTAGCCATCAGATATCTAGAATATTAATCTATTAGTGACCTTAGGTCTGTCGTCAAAAGAGAGTGATAAGTATGCAACAAGATACCATTAATAATGTGCACATTAGTTCAGAGCAAGTGCTAGTCACTCCTGCAGAGTTAAAGCAAGAACTACCATTATCAACTCATGCTTATCAATATATCCTTAATGCACGCAAGCAAGTATCAGATATTGTTCATAAACGGGATAATCGCGTGCTTGTGGTCACTGGACCTTGTTCTATTCATGATATTGCAGCAGCAAAAGAGTATGCATTAAAACTTAAAAAGTTACATGATGAGCTCAGCGATGACTTTTACATTTTAATGCGAGTTTATTTCGAAAAGCCTCGTACAACAGTGGGCTGGAAGGGCTTGATTAACGATCCTGACATGGATGAGTCATTTGATGTAGAGAAAGGTCTTAGAATGGCTCGTGAGCTGATGATTTGGCTTGCTGAGCTTGAACTACCCATTGCTACTGAGGCACTTGATCCGATAAGCCCGCAGTATATGTCTGAGTTAGTTACTTGGTCAGCTATTGGCGCAAGAACCACTGAATCTCAGACTCATCGTGAAATGGCTTCTGGTCTATCAATGCCTGTTGGTTTTAAAAATGGTACCGATGGCAAATTGGAGGTGGCTATTAATGCACTTAAATCTGCTGCTAGTAGTCATCGCTTTATGGGGATTAACCAAGAGGGCCAAGTGTCATTACTACAAACTGCTGGTAACCCTGATGGTCATATTATTTTACGTGGTGGCTTATCACCTAATTATGACGCGCACAGTGTTGCTGAAAGTGAGGCTCAAATTCATAAAGCCAAGCTCAGTGCTCGGTTAGTTATTGACTGTAGTCACGGTAATTCATCAAAAGATCATTTACGTCAAAAAAACGTTTGTGAAGATGTATTTAATCAAATTGAAGCAGGTAATAAATCTATCATCGGTGTTATGCTTGAAAGTAACCTCAATCAAGGTAATCAGAGTTCGGATAAACCCTTAGCAGAGCTAAAATATGGTGTTTCTGTTACTGACGCCTGCATTGACTGGGAAACCACTGAAACTATTTTAAGACAAGGCGCTAACCAGTTGTCTGTAGTGTTACCAACACGTTTTGATTCGCTGCAGGTCGTCAACGGTTAATGGATAAACAGATGAATGAAAAAACCACAGCAGGCCTAGAGCATCTTCGTGATTTAATTGATGGCGTTGATCAACAATTACTGCATTTATTACGTAAACGCCTTGATTTAGTTGCACAAGTTGGCGCAGTAAAACATGCCGCTGGTGTGCCTATTTATGCTCCACAACGTGAAGCCTCCATGTTAGCAAAGCGGCGAAATGAAGCGCAAAGCATGAACATTTCACCACAGTTAATTGAAGATATATTACGCCGGCTTATGCGTGAATCTTATTTAAATGAGAAAGATGTTGGTTTCAAGCAGGTTAAACAAGATCTGGGTCATGTGGTGATAGTCGGTGGTCAGGGCAAACTTGGACAGCTATTTAGCCAGATGTTAGTTCTTTCTGGTTATGAAGTTAAAAGTATCGATAAAAACGATTGGCAAGAGGCCGCAGCTATTTTTGATGGTGCTGGACTGGTGATTGTTACCGTGCCTATAAATGTGACTTGCGAGGTTATTCGAGAAAAATTAACTCAGTTACCTGACAATTGTATTTTAGCTGATCTTACTTCAATTAAAGAAGAGCCCGTAGCAGCAATGTTAGCAGCCCATAGCGGTCCAGTGGTTGGTCTACATCCTATGTTTGGTCCTGATGTTGGCAGTCTTGCTAAACAAGTGGTGGTAGTGTGTCATGGTCGTCATCAAGAGGCCTACCAATGGTTGCTACAGCAGATTGAGATTTGGGGGGCTCGTATTGTCGAAGCTGAAGCCGAACGTCATGATAAAGCCATGCAACTAGTGCAAGCTATGCGTCACTTTTCAACCTTTGTATATGGTGTCAACCTGTGTAAAGAAGAAGCTGATATTGGAAACCTACTGCAATTTAGCTCACCTATTTATCGCTTAGAGTTGGCCATGGTTGGACGTTTATTTGCTCAAGATCCTGAGCTTTATGCCGATATCATATTTGCACAAGCTGGTAGTCAACATGCGATAAGTGATTATCTTGATAATTATCGTGATGCATTAACCATGTTGCAAACTGGAAATAGACAAGCCTTTGTTGAGCAATTTCAGCGAGTGGCAAAATGGTTTGGTGATTTTGCTCCTCAGTTCCAACACGAAAGTCGCGCCATGTTGCAATCTGTTAACGATATGAAAAGCAGTTAACTTGTATTTGGGGTACTAAACCGTTTTCAAATTTGTTTTACCCCATCATTATTGTTGTATTGAACAGTAAAAAACAAACAGATGCAGCGGTGTAGGGCTCGGTAAAATCACTTACTTTTATTTCTTTACTGTCTTTTTGTATTCCGAGTCGAAGTGAATTGCTGTTAAATGAAGCATTATTAATTAATCTAAATATTGCGAAATAGTGACACAAAGCTTATGTTTAACTAGCACCGTAGTGTAATAAAACCGTGTTAGCTCAGTAAACGTAGTTGCATTTGGAGGATAACCCTATGTCGATGATGCCATCGAATACACTGCCTATTCAACAGGTTGAAGATAATTCCTTAGGGCATTTTCTTTATGGTTTAATGAGTGCCTTTCCATTGTTTTTTGTTCCCGTATTATTGAGCCTTTGGTTTAATTTGATCCAGAAAAATATTAATCCAGATTCTGTGCTAGGTAGTCATTTACGCTGGCAACGCATGAGTATAATCGGCCTGTGTCCATTTTTTATTGCCGGTTATTGGTTAAGTCCATTATGGTTAAGTTTACCAATGTACATCCTAGGTGTTAGTTGGTTTAGTTATCGTATTTTCAAAGGCTGGATCAGTCTTAATGATGGTCTTGCAGTTTAAGTAAAAGAAGCGACTAGTGAAGCAAAATGCCGAGATAATATCTCGGCATTTTTATTGGCTTGAGTGAAGGTCGGCTCAAGATAAAATAGTTTGATACCTTTAACTTATAGTAGATGTTTTATTTTATCTGGTATAAATCGTGGAGCAACTCAGCATATGACAACTGCGTTTGATGGATAATAATGATGCCATCGGCTTTTAGCTGTTTTACGGCAATCGCATTAGTGCTCAGCAGCGCAGCATTACTGCTAAAACAAGTATTAACAATAACGGGTAAATGACTGCGTAATTTAACTTCAACTAGCCCCGCTAAATCGAGGCTTAACTGCTCAGGATGAGTAAAACTTCGCACTCCTGACTCACATAGGCCTAATTGTTGATTACCGTGGCTAAGGACCGTATCGGCGGCTTGTAGCCAATCGTCAACACTAGCCATGGTATTTCGCTCTAATATCACCGGCAAATTGACTGAACCAATTAAGGTTAACATGTCGGTGTTATACATTTGTTTACCGCTCAAAATCAACATGTCTGCTAATTGGCTTGCGATACTAAACTCTTGTTCATGATCTACTTGCATTATGCATACTAAGCCGGCTTGCTCAATCACTTGTGCATGCTGTTTTAGCTCTTGTTCATTCAGTTGTTGTTTTAAATCGTTGAGCAAAATAGCTTGAAAACCTGATTCTTTGATAATCTTAGCTTGGGTGGCTAGTTCGGTATTATCTATCGGCAAATTAATTTGCTGTAATGCGCTAAACTGTCCGGCACCTATTTGTAAATGTTGGCAAAATAACTGAGTGTCTTGTGATTTATAGTCGCGTGAATGCTTTGCTTGGCTATTGGGTAAAGACTTGATTGGTTGTTGTTTTGAACTGCCTGGTTCAATCAATAGCTGGGCTTGCGATAGCTGGGTTGGTTTAACCGTTTCACAGGGGTAGCAGCCTAATACTTTAATAAAACGGGTAAGGCGTTCTAGCTCTTTAATCGCTTGTTGAACTTCTGCTGTGGCTAAGTTGCCATCTATGTCGAGATAAAACATCTCTTCCCATGGCGTTCCTGGAATAGGGCGAGATTCTAATTTGCTCATATTCAAGTTATGCGCTTTAAGAACCAGTAATGCCTCTACCAATGCACCAGGCTTTTGTCCTGTAGCCATGATTAAGGTAGTTTTAGCGGGTAATTGAGACGGTACTGCAGAGGCTTTGCGGGCGACAACGATAAACCGACTTTGGTTAATCTTTTGGTTTGCTAAACCTTGTTCCATTGCAATCAGTTGATATAAGGCTCCGCCTTCTGCACTGCCTATTGCTGCGACAGTGTTACTCTTTGCTTCGATAACTTTTGTCATTGCCTCAGCACTACTGGAGCAATATTCAAGTTTAATATTAGGATGCTGGCTTAAATAACGACTACATTGGCTAATTGGCTGCGGATGCGCATAGATAGTTTCTATATCAGCTAGCTTACTGTCAGGTTTCGTGAGTAAACAGTGACTGACTTCAATGGTTGTTTCGCCGACAATCGATAGCGTTGTATGTTGCAGCACGTCATACACTTCATTGATAGATCCGGAAGAGGTATTTTCAATCGGCAGAAAGCCGTAATCAGCATGACCAGATTCGACGGCATTAACGATGTCATCAAAACTTTTACAGCCAAAATCGAGCATTTCTACTTGGCGCCGAGAGCAGTAACGGCTAGCTGCTAAGTATGAATAAGAGCCTCTCGCTCCTAAATAAGCCACAGTATATTGTTGTTTTTGAGTGTCAGGATTTGCTCTGCCGTGAAGATAGGTTTGTTGAAATAACACTGAGTCTTCAATAATACTTTGATAAAGTGAGATGACAAAGTGAGCATCAAGACCTTGTTCTCGACCTTGTAGCACGAGTCTTTCGAGCAGTTCTTTTTCTCTTTGAGTGTCTCGTATTGGCCTAACATCAATTTCTTTGCTGCGAGCTACATTTAAGCTTAATTGGCGGCGTTTAGATAATAACTCTAATAGCGCTTTATCAAGAGCAGTGATCTGTTCGCGAGTTTGACTTAACGCGGGTGGTTTTTGCATATAGACCTCAATATAACGCTATATACTGGTGTATTGATTCATACAGCAGTGCTTATAAGACAAAAAAGCCTCCCATTTGGGAGGCTTTAGAATTTTCATTTTCGTTTTTACACAGAAAATCCGCCTCCAGGGGTGGGCTGAATAAAAAAGAAAATAAAAAGGCTGAATATATTTTTGTTCATGGGTTAAAACTAAAGCCCTAGCAGACTGCTGTCAATGTAATTTTATTCATTAATACAGACTTGCGTTAATTACAGACAAAAGAAAGCGCACCCGAGGGTGCGCTGGTGAGAGATAAATAACATCAAGCTGCGTTTTCCTCCTTATAGACATACTCAAATTCGCTTTCTGTATCATTTGGTAATGATACATGGCGTTGAGCCTGGGGTTTATGGGTCAGGCGATTTAGCTGTTTTTCCAGCTTTTGTCCCATTGCAGTTATCGCTGCGTATAGGTTTTCACTTTTTGCCTGGGCGAATAAATCTCCACTAGGTAATCCAACTGATGCCTCTATTTTAAACAACTGCTTTTCTTGATTGATAATAATGTGCGGATTAATTAATTGAATATCATGTCGACTTAATTTTTCTAATCGTCCTTCGATACGTTCACGGATAAGGGCAGTGACTTCAAGTTGTTTGCTAGTGATTTTCAGCATATTTAGAACCTTCTTGTTGTTTGCTTAACTCCAGATTACCAAGATTAACCATAAGTATTGTGATCCTGATCACGTTTTAGATGGCAAAAAACATCGAACACAGCTTATTTGATCTCTTAGACATTTTTCAATAAAAAGCATTAAAATCTACTTGTGGTACGGTATAAATTGCGCCATATTTGAATAGATAAGTTGATGATATATTATTTATTTTGCTGGTATTTTAAACAAAACAGCCAAGAATCTGCCCTCAATCTCCGTAATCCGCTCAAAATGCTTATTTTGCTGAGCAAATATTTCCAACATTAAACACAATACTCTTAATGATGTGATTTAATTCATTTTTGATTGGCTTATAATCGACTTATAAGCAAATTTATAAGGGCTGTTATTAGTGAGTATAGAACAACAAAAAATAAAGGTATGGGATTTTCCAACCCGTTTTTTTCATTGGGCCATGGTGTCTTTAGTTGGCGGGTTATGGTGGACAGCTGAAATAGGAGAAATGCAGTGGCATCAGATACTAGCGTACCTGTTGATGACACTGATTATATTTAGATTAATTTGGGGCTTTATAGGAAGCGATACCGCTAAGTTTACACATTTTTTTGTTGCACCTAAAAAAGTTATTGCTTACGCAAAAGCACAACCCAAACCCAAGTCGATAGGCCATAATCCACTAGGTGGGTATATGGTCATTTTATTGTTAAGCATCATTATGCTGCAATTAATTAGCGGATTATTTGCTACCGATGATATCTTTACCGAAGGTCCATTGATGTATCTTGTATCGTCAGATACAGCAGGATGGTTAACTTGGTTACATAAAACCAATTTCAATATTATTTTAGCTATGGCCGCGATTCACATCATTGCGGTAGTTGTCCATGTCGCTAAAGGTGACAATATACTTAAAGCAATGTTTAGTGGTTATAAACTGGCTAGTAAGCAGATAACCCCACCTCGCTTACGTTCGCCTTGGATAGCGTTAATTATCGTATTAGCCATATTTGTCTGTGTATGGTGGTGGTTGCTTGAACCTGTAGTCAGTTATTTATAAATTTATATTAGGGTTTGTTGATTTTTAATTTTTTGCTGTGAATTGTTGGTTTGTAGTTGTCAGTGATTAAGGTGGGAGCTTTGTTGTGTCGTCATTTGACATGAAAAGCCAATACCCTAGTAGATATGACCAATAAACATTGCCCTAAGGTGTAGGTTAAAAGCGTGTTATTCTGTGTTGAGCGAAATGCTGCTTAGATTGCTAGGTAGTGTTCCACTCGCTTGATTATCTCATGTTTATCTCGAACGAAATCGAACCAAAAACTCATCGATCACTCGTTAATCAGCAATAAAAAAGCCCATATGCATGGGCTTTACTCTTTTGGGTTACAGGTCTGAACGACTTATTGCTTGCTTAAACTAATCGATTTAAATCTTGTTCAGCTCCAAGTAACTTTAGTCTTTTTTGTAAACGTCGTGACAACCTTTACAACTTTTACCAGTGTTAGCAAAAGCTTGTTTAATACTGTTCTCATTACTTGTTTTAGCTGCAATAGCTAACGCTGCGGCATTATCTTGGAATGCAGTCATTTTGCTATCAAAGTCAGCCTTATCTTGCCAAATTTTTGCAAGAGCTTCAGTATCGCCTTTATCAGAACCGTCAATAAAACCTTCATGTGGTAGTTTTGATAGTGCGGCAACATTATCTGCACGAGAACTAAACACCGCTGCATCAAAAGGTTTTTTACCTTTTAGCATAGCGCCCATATCACCAAAGTTATAAGCAATTAAGCCGAAAGCAGCTTGACGGTATTCAATGGCATCAGCTGTTTCTTTGAAATTATTCGCAAATACTGCTGGAATCATCATTGCGGTAACCGCAACTGTTAGTAATATCTTTTTCATCGTTATCCTTCACTTTTTGTTGATGGTACCGGTTCCATAAGCACTAATACTCATTAGTCATACTTAATATTAAGCTAGCGTGTTCTAACGTTTGCCACTTAGCCAAATATTTAGCGCTAAGTTTCAGTGTATTAGTCTTTATTCTACACAATTTTATTATCATTTTGCGATATGTTTTATTACATGTTTATCAACGGCTGTTTTGCTAATTTGCGTAGTTCCTTGATACACTTGTAATGTCTAGGCATTACTATAAAGAGAAATACAATGCGTGCCAATTGGAATTTAGTGGTAGAAAAAATTTTAACTCATGCTAACGAAGATGATTTATCTGTGTTGTTTCAATTATTATTAACGGAAGAAGAGCGCAGCGCTGTTTCTGGGCGTTTACAGGTATTTCAAACCTTATTGGCGGGGAAATTAAGTCAAAGACAAATCGCAGCAGAGCATCAGGTCAGTATTGCAACCATTACGCGTTGTTCAAATTATTTGAAAAATATGTCCGTAAAACAAAGAGATTCAGTCAAAAAATTAATTTTAGACTAGTTTATTTTGATAGAAATATTCTTTATTAATCATATTATCAGAGCTTTTTTGTTATCGATAACAGATAGCATTGCTGTTCAATGGTTATTCATATCATTAATTTTAGAATTACCAAAAATGACCAACACAAATAAATAGTCTCATTAACTTACTGTGTCTGATTGGGGGGAGGAGTACAGCTCATTGGTATTCGAATGGCTTTCATTATCTTGGATGTGCTTAGCTCAGATTGTAACGAGATAACTAATTTATCGCCCCAATTGAGCTGTTCTATTTTATCCAGTATTTACCAATACAGCTTATTGACTGATGCTTCTCGGGAGTCTGTGGTGACGATAGCTTGAGCGTCTCAAGATTAGGTAAACACCATAAGTGATTAAACACAACGCAAACAGTGTGCTGGAGTCTCTAGGGTAAAAGCGATAAAGGCTCACAGCGGTTAACACATAGATAAATGGCATCAATCCATAGAGTGTTTCAGGGATTAAGCCTGATTTCCTCTTACGTTTAGCATCAGTGCGACGGTTTTTGGACCTCAGGTTATAGATATGTGCACCATACAAATACACAACAACAGAGGCAATCAGGGCATAGTTGGGTTCAAGCAAAAAAATACTGACACAGCCTATAACCATGTAAGAGAAAGGTAATAATTCGTATAGCGGTTTAATTAACATAAGCACTCCGTCGCTACGTATTAATTATTATATTGGTAGTCAACTAGTTAGGATCGCACTCCAAATAATCCATAAAGGGAGTCGCAATAAATCTAACTAATTGATGCGAGTAAATTAATGCTACTAATCTAGCTAGTGTAACCTAAATAAAAAGGCACTGACTAGTTAATAGACAATGCCTTGAGGTTTTTCAATCTTTCTACTGACAAATAGACTTTAAACATAACACCAGATAAGGTCTATTGATCAAATAATTTATGCGTGACGAATTAACGACAGCCGCAACCGCCATTACCATCACAGCCAGGTTTTTCTGAACCACATGATTCATGATCGTGGTCATGTCCGTGCTCATGGCTGCCACAACCGCCTTCAGCATGGATATGACCATGAGAAAGTTCTTCAGCTGTCGCTTCTCTTACTGCAATGACTTCAACACTAAAATGCAGTGACTGACCTGCTAATGGATGATTTCCATCAACAACAATGACATCGTCTTTGACTTCAATCACTTGAACTGGGCGTTGGCCCATTTCAGTTTCAGCGATAAAACGCATACCCGGAACAATGTCTTCGACATCACCAAATGCACTGACAGGAACTTCTTGCTTTAAGCCAGGATGATATTCGCCATAAGCTTGTTCAGCAGGGATTTTCGCCTCGATAGTTTCACCGACAGTTTTACCTTCTAAAACTGATTCAAGTCCAGGAATTAAGTTTTCAGTACCATGTAAGTAAACCATAGGCTCACTTTCAAATGAACTTTCAACTAATAAACCTTGCTCATCAGATAAGCGGTAATGAATAGTGACCGCCGCATGTTTTGTAATTTTCATATCGCCTCCAATTGTGATGTGTGCATGATAGCGTATTTTGCTATCAAGCTGCGATGGCTAACATCAGTTTTTGCTTATTCAATCACAGCTTTTTGTATTTTGTCTTATGCTGCAGGTTTAATTACCTAAATGCTGAAAATAAATCAGTATGTTTGTCATAGCGTTGCAAAGGCTTCTCGTTTACTTTTCTGGTATCTCTATCGACAGTCGACTATCAGGGATTTAATCATTTTGTTAATTATATAGTACTGTATTTATTATATTTTATTGTTTTTTTCTTTTCTATTGACGTTTACGTTAAGGTGGAAAATCGCTATTGATTATCGTTACCAGTGGTGACTTGTAACGTTATGAAACCTCTTTACTCAGAAAATCAACTTAGCCTAAAAAATAACTTGTAAATAAACTGTAAGCAGGGGTTGACAACCTTAGGTAAAAAAAGTGATTCTGTTAGCCAAGGAAAATTAGATTGTTGAATCTGATTCAATAATTATCAGCAGTTAACATTTATTATAAAAAGAGAATCATCAAATGTTTACCCTCATGCTCGTTGTAATTACTACCATTACAACCACCACTATTACCATAGTGGGGGCGGGCTGATTACACCCTAAAAGATTTGTACAACAAGCCCGCTTCTAACATCTGAAGCGGGCTTTTTTGTTTTAATTCTAATCATTTGGTTTTAATTTAATGTTGTCACTCTATTAGTGACATGGAGATTGACATGAAAGTAATGAAATTTGGTGGAACATCACTAGCGAATTGGCCTCGTTTTTCTATGGCGGCAGACATTATTGCTGATACTGCATTAACGGAATCTGTTGCGACTGTACTTTCTGCTCCTGCCACTGTGACCAATGCGCTTTTAGAAATGGTCGATATTGCCGTTAATCAGCAAGATTACCAGCCAGTATTAGACCATATTAGTTCAGTCTATAGTGGACTCTTTTCAGATGCCGCAGCATCACTGATCACGTCTTCTCAGCATCAGTTGCTGGTTGAAAAACTAGCCGTACAAATGCAAGTTTGGCAAGACAAACTGTATGGGATTAAATTACTAGGTGAATGCCCTGACAGTGTCCGCGCTGAAATCGTAGTCACAGGTGAACGATTGTCGGCGGCATTAATGGAGCAAGTGATGTTGGCAAAAGGCATAACTTCAGCACAACTTGATCCTGTTGCGCTATTTTTAGCTCACGGACAGCCGTTGGAGTCTGTGGTTGATATCACAGTCAGTAAACTACGCTTTGCTTTACTTAAGCTTGAACAATGTCGCGTATGGGTTATGCCTGGTTTTACTGCTGCAGATGCTCATGGCAAAGTGGTGACATTGGGTCGTAATGGTTCTGATTATTCCGCTGCTGTGCTGGCGGCCTGTTTAGATGCCTCAAGTTGTGAGATTTGGACTGACGTTGATGGGGTTTATAATACTGACCCACGAGTAGTTGCTGATGCAAAATTATTATCACAATTAAGCTATCAAGAGGCGATGGAATTATCTTATTTTGGTGCCAAAGTGTTGCACCCTAAAACTATTGCACCGATTGCTCAGTATCATATCCCTTGTTATATCAAAAACAGTTTTAATCCATCTGCCCCTGGCACGTTAGTGTCTAATGACGATGATAAAACTGGTTTACAAGTTAAAGCGATTTCAAACCTTGATAACCAAACCATGTTTAACGTTTCTGGTCCTGGTATGAAAGGCATGGTTGGTATGGCAAGCCGAACATTAGCAGTTATTTCTCGCAGTGGTATTTCAGTATCTCTAATTACTCAAAGCTCATCTGAGTACAGTATCAGTTTCTGTGTAGCCACTTCAGATGCCAATAAAGCGAAATGGGCATTAGAGCAAGAGTTTGAACTAGAAATTAAGAGTGAATTACTTGAACCAATAGAGTTACGTCATGACCTGTCGATTGTGTCTCTGATCGGCGATGGCATGAAAACCCACAAGGGAGTCGCGGCTAAGTTTTTTACTGCGTTAGCTAAAGCCAGTGTCAATATTGTTGCTATTGCGCAAGGTTCATCAGAGCGTTCTATTTCAACGGTTATCCAACAGAAGAAAACTAAACATGCCATTGGCGCATGTCATCAAGCCTTTTTTGATGTACAGCAGTATCTCGATGTATTTTTAGTTGGCAGCGGTAATGTGGGGGCGGGTTTATTAGAACAAATTAAGCAACAAGGCTCGATGCTAAAAGATCAGCACATTAGCATTCGTGTTTGTGGCATTGCTAACTCTCGTCAGATGATATTAAACAGTGAAGGTTTTGAGCTTACTGAATGGCAATCATTATTGGCCGAAAAAGGTCAACCATATGATTTAGCTAAGTTGCTGCAGTGGGGTCAAGAACAACAATTGCTCAACCCTGTGCTGGTTGATTGTACTTCGAGCGAGTTAGTGTCAGATCGTTATCTTGATGTCATGAATGCCGGCTTCCATGTTGTGACACCCAATAAAAAGTCTAATACTCGTGATTATGCTTACTATCAAGAGCTGCGTAAAACAGCGTTAACTCAGCGCCGTCAATTTTTATATGAAACCACGGTTGGTGCTGGTTTGCCTGTCATCGATAACCTGAAAAAGCTTATGTACGCGGGAGATAAACTACATAAGTTTAACGGTATATTATCTGGGTCGTTATCGTATATCTTTGGCATGTTAGATGAAGGTATGAGCTTATCGCAAGCAACAGCCATTGCTCGTGATAAGTGTTTTACTGAACCCGATCCTCGCGATGATCTCAGCGGTATGGACGTTGCGCGTAAGGTATTAATTTTAGCCCGTGAAGTCGGTCTACCTTTAGAGCTTGAGGACATTCATGTCGAGTCGGTATTGCCTGTAGGTTTTGATGACTCTGGTGATGTAAATCAATTTATGGCTAATCTGCCTTCATTAGATGCAGAAATATCAGCCCGAGTCGCAGCAGCAAAAGCCGAAGGTAAAGTACTGCGTTATGTTGGCCAAATCGATGAAGGCCAATGCCATGTCAGAATTATTGAAGTGGATGCAACTAATCCGCTTTATAGTGTTAAAGGTGGCGAGAATGCCCTAGCATTTTATAGCCGTTATTATCAGCCGATCCCGTTCGTGTTAAGAGGTTATGGTGCAGGAACTGAAGTGACAGCAGCTGGCGCCTTTGCAGACGTGCTAAGAACCCTAAATTGGACTCGTGAGGTTGGGTTATGAAGCAAACGTTAAAGGTAAGCCAAGACACGCTTACGGTTTATGCGCCAGCATCAATGGGCAACGTGGGGGTGGGATTTGATTTGCTTGGTGCTGCCTTAGCGCCAATCGATGGATCGTTACTGGGTGATAGGGTAATAATTAGTAGTGCGGTTAGCGGCATCAGTTATAGTCAGGTAGGTGAATGGGCGCATAAGTTACCTGCTGACGGCAAAGACAATATCGTTTATCAATGTGCTGAGTTCTTTTTAGATAAATTACAAAGACATGATGGAGTGACTATCTGCCTAGAAAAAAACCTTCCTGTAGGCAGTGGTTTAGGCTCAAGTGCAAGCTCTGTTGTTGCTGCATTATATGCTCTAAATGAACATTTTGGATTGCCGTTTGACCAGCAAGCTTTGTTGGCTTTGATGGGCGAATTTGAAGGAAAAATATCGGGTAGTGTGCATTACGACAATGTTGCACCTTGCTATTTAGGAGGCATGCAATTGATGCTTAACTCTGATAAGCAAGCATGTGCAACCATCCCGAGCTTTGACAATTGGTATTGGGTGGTCGCGTATCCTGGTATCTCGTTATCGACTGCCAAAATGCGCGCATTACTACCTAAACAATATGATAAATCGGTTGCGATTGATTTTGGTCGATACTTGAGTGCTTTTGTTCACGCAAGTTATCGGCAAGATGCAGCATTAGCGATTGAAATGCTAAAAGATGTTTTAGCAGAGCCTTATCGTGCCGCGGCGATTCCAGGTTATACGGATGCTCGGGCAGCATTAACTGACTTAGGCATGCTCACAACAGGTATCTCTGGCAGTGGTCCAACACTGTTTAGTGTGACTGACGATTTAGCCACTGCAGAAAAAGCCAAAGTTTGGTTAATGGAGCATTATATCTCTGAGCCAGGTGGCTTTGCTCATATTTGTAAATTAGATCAACTCGGCACGCGCTGCGTGTAACGTTTAATTTTTCGCATTATTTATATTGAAATTTAAAAGGCAGTCGCAATGGAATTATATAACTTAAAACACCCATCGCAGGTAGTAAACTTCAGCCAAGCCGTCCAGCTTGGCTTAGGTAAAGACAGAGGATTATTTTTCCCAACATCGATTCCGGTGTTAGCCGATATGGATGCATTATTGGCGTTACCTTTTGCTGAGCGCAGTAAAAAAGTGTTGGGTGCATGGTTAGCCGATGAGTTGGGGCAGGACAGTGTAGATACACTGGTTGATAACGCATTTACCTTTGATGTGCCACTCGTTAAGGTTGACGATAAGCGTGCTTGTTTAGAGCTTTTTCATGGTCCAACCTTAGCATTCAAAGATTTTGGTGCTCGATTTATGGCGCAATGCATCGGCTTACTTGCTGGAAACAAAAAGCTGACTATTTTAACGGCGACATCCGGTGATACTGGTGCCGCAGTAGCGGATGCATTTTACGGTTTAGATAACGTCAACGTGATGGTGTTGTATCCCAAAGGTAAAATCAGTGAACTGCAAGAAAAAATGTTTACTACTTTAGGCCAAAATATCCATACGGTGGCGGTAACCTCTGACTTTGATGCGTGTCAGCATCTTGTAAAACAAGCATTTGATGACAGTAATATTCGCGAAGACTTAGCCTTAAATTCGGCGAACTCAATTAATATTAGCCGTTTGTTAGCCCAGATCTGTTATTACTTCGAAGCGGTAGCGCAAGCCAAGCAAGCTGGACAAGATGATATTGTATTGTCCGTACCCAGTGGTAACTTTGGTAATTTAACCGCAGGTTTATTTGCTAAAGCCATGGGCCTCCCCATTAAACGCTTTATTGCCGCCACTAACAGTAATGACACTGTACCGCGTTACCTTGTCGACGGAGAATGGCAGCCGCATAAAACAGTGGCAACCATGTCAAATGCTATGGATGTGTCTGAACCGAGTAACTGGCCTCGTGTTGAGGCTATTTGCGCGCAGATGGGGTGGCCGCTATCATTGGTTACTGGTGTTGCACTTTCAGAGTTTGATACTCGTGCCGCATTGCTTCAGTTATATCAGGCTGGCTATCAATCTGAGCCACATGCCGCTATCGCAGCCCATGCATTAACTCTAGGTCTGGAGGGTAACGAAACCGGTATATTTCTTGGTACTGCCCATCCTGCTAAGTTTAAGGATGTGGTTGACCGTGAGTTATCGATTAATTTGTCCTTGCCTCCTGAATTGGCTGCAGTTGCACAAAAAGATATCTTGTCAGCGCAGTTACCAGCAGACTTTGAACAGCTTAAGTCACATATGTTTGCAGTATTAAAATAGTTTTTTGCAATATCTAGCACCTTATATCGATTAGATCGCTATAAGGTGTTTTTTTATATTTCAATAATATGATCTTAATCATACCCCAAAAGCTTTATACCAGTGTAGATTAGTAAATAGTGCATTTTTGACTATTATTTAAACATTATCGTTTGGTAAATAGATTACGGGAGAAGACTATGTTGCAACGTTTAATGCACGACCATAAGCATATTGCTATTTTGTTGAATATTCTTTCCAATAAATTGACTCGATTGGCAGATGGCCAAGGAGTCAATTTTAATCTGGTTAGAGATATTGTTGAGTACATGCAGAGTTATGCAGAACACAGCCATCATCCTCTGGAAGACATTATTTTCGATTACTATAGTAATAAAACCGGCCAGGCAAATAGTGGCCAGTTGTATAATGAACATCATCGTTTAGCTGAAGCATCTAGCGCGTTAGTTTATAGCCTGAACATGATCTTATCTGATGTGGTGATTTCACGAGATCAACTTGTTAAAGATCTGCAAGAATATATCGAACTTCAAGAGAAGCATATGCAGTACGAAGAGCGGGATGTGTTTCCGAATTTTGTTAACGTGTTTGATGAAAAGGATTGGCAAAAAGTCACCGTATTATGTGAAAAACGCTTAATTGAAGACCCATTATTCAATGACAGCAATAAAACGGTCTTTGAAGATTTACGTGCCTATATTGAGCATGCAGACAATAAATAAAATGTTTTACTTTGAAGAAGAGATATTGAAAGTTATCAATGCCTAATCTGACACGATTTTGTTAAACAAAAAGAGCGCATTAAGCGCTCTTTTAATTGATTTTATCGTTAGGCTTTAATGGTGATATAACCCAATTAAAGCACTAGTGTGTTAACATCAAAATCGAATGAATCATCAATATCTTGCAGTTCCCTAAGCAAACGCTGTTTATCCTTAATGGCTTCAATCTCACGCCATTTGCGTTTTTTAGGCGAACTTTTTGAGCGGCTTGGTCTTTCAACAACTTCGTCTAGCGCACCACCATAGTCTAATCGATCCATGGTAACCTCCCTTTTATTATGATGTCTCTGCAGATAAATATCATATAACAGCTATAGGATGCAACACTTGTGTTTCATTAGTGTTACATGTCAGCTGTTTTTTTATGCTTCATATTGATGTTTTTAGCTAGTGATTAACGATGTTAATAAATGATCAATAAATACATATCCTGAACATAAAAAAACACCCTCAAGACTATTGAGGGTGTTTTGATATAAAGGCTTTGTGGGCGAGCGTTAATTTGCCTCAGGCGTTAAAGCTTTCCCTGACGATAAAGGTTGATCAACGCATTACTTGATGAGTCTAATTGTGTTGCCTCTTCTTTAGCACCAATACGCTCCAATACATCATTACCTAGCTGCTTGCCGAGCTCCACTCCCCATTGATCAAATGAGTTGATTTGCCATATAGCACCTTGAACAAATGTTTTATGTTCATATAGCGCAATCAACGCGCCTAAGGTCGTTGGCGTCAGTTTATTCATTAATAAAGTATTACTGGGTTTGTTACCTGACATGACCTTATGTTTAGCAATAAGCGGTATTTGAGCCGCGTCTAATGAACTATTACTCAGTTCTGCTAGTGCTTCATCATAAGTTCGGCCTTGCATTAACGCTTGAGTTTGTCCAAAGCAGTTTGATGCAAGTTGGTCATGATGCTCACCTAACGGATTATGGCTCTGAAGTGGCATGATAAAGTCCGCAGGGATCAGTGATGTTCCTTGATGCAGCAACTGGTGGTAAGCATGTTGTCCATTAGTACCTTCACCGCCCCAAATAACAGGACCCGTGCTGTAATCAACATCACTACCGTCTAAGGTGACTGATTTTCCATTACTTTCCATATCTAATTGCTGGAAATAAGCTGGCAGACCGCGCAGATAATGATCATAAGTCAAAATGACGTGTGCTTGAGCACCATGGAAGTTGCCATACAACACCGATAGCATTGCCATGATCACTGGCATATTATGTTCGACAGGTGTATTGGAAAAATGCTCATCCATTTGATGTGCGCCATCCAGCAAGGCTTTAAAGTTATCCATGCCAATAAGTAGCGCAATAGGTAAACCAATCGCTGACCATAAAGAGTAGCGGCCGCCAACCCAGTCCCACATTGGGAATATGTTGCTAGCGTCCATACCAAACTCTGTTGCTTTAGTCACATTTGATGTCACGGCAACAAAGTGCTTAGCGACATCTTGTTGGCCTGCACCTTGAGCTAAAAACCAGTCTTTAGCGCTCAGAGTATTAGTGAGTGTCTCTTGGGTACTGAATGATTTCGATGACATCACAAACAAGGTTGTTTCAGCGTTGAGATTTTTTAGCTTTTCACATATAGAGGTCGCATCAACATTGGCAACAAAATGACAGTTAAGTCCTTTTTGCCAATAGGGTCTTAGCGCTTGTGATACAATTTTGGGGCCAAGGAATGAACCTCCAATACCAATACTCACAATGTCAGTAATCGCTTTACCTGTATAACCTTTCCACTCCCCAGATTGAACAGAGCCAACAAATTTAGCCATTTTAGCTAATGTTTGTTGTATTTCAGGAACGATGTTCGCCCCTTCAGCCATGATAGTTTGAGTTGATTTACTGCGCAGTGCAGTATGTAATACCGAGCGTTGTTCAGTGTTGTTAATCACATCACCATTAAACATCGCGGTAATTTTATCACTCAGTTTTGCTTCTTTAGCGAGAGAGAATAGCAGCTTAAGTGTTTCATCGTTCACACGGTTTTTAGAATAATCTAAAAACAGACCACAAGCCGCAACGCTCATTTGTTCAAAACGTTGTGGGTTTTGGGCAAATAATTCGCGCATGTGAGGTAGTTGACTTGAATGCGTTTGTAGCGCTTTCCAAGTCGTGCTTTGAGTCAGTGTAGTCACGAGTAAAGCCTCCAACTAGCTTAATTTTGTCTTTAGCATAACTTCTAGTTTGCCTTGATCGATGGCAAAGTTACGAATCCCTTCAGCTAATTTATCCACAGCCATTGGATCTTCATTAAATGCCCAGCGGAACTGTGCTTCAGTGAGTGCTGCTGGAGCCGAATGTGTTGCTGCAGTTGCCACTAACTTTTCGCTGATTTCAATATCAGTATTCGCTAGCTCTTCTAGTAACGCAGGGCCAATTGTTAGACGATCACAACCAGCAAGCTCAATAATTTCACCGATATTTCTGAAACTGGCACCCATTACAACAGTGTTATAGCCGTGCTGCTTGTAGTAGTTATATATCTCAGTAACAGAGACTACACCAGGATCGGTTTGTGCTGTGTAATCTTGGCCTGTGTCTTTTTTATACCAATCTAAGATGCGACCAACAAAAGGTGAAATCAAGTATACGCCAGCTTCGGCACAAGCTCTTGCTTGAGCAAAGCTAAATAGTAATGTTAGATTGCAGTTTATCCCTTCTTGTTCAAGTTCTTTTGCCGCGCAAATACCTTCCCAAGTTGAAGCTAGTTTTATCAGAATACGCGATTTGTCTATACCAGCGTCTTGGTATAATTTGATTAGCTTGTGCGCTTTGTCAATTGAGCCTTGTTTGTCAAATGATAAGCGTGCATCGACTTCCGTTGAGATACGGCCTGGTACTAGCTTTAAAATTTCAACACCAATATTGACAGCCAGTTTATCACCAGCATCTTCGATCTGTTGTTCAACATTTTGGCTTTGGGTTTTTGCCCATTCAATCGCATTTTCGATAAGAAAAGCGTATTCAGGGATTTGTGAGGCTTTCAAGATTAGCGACGGGTTAGTTGTGGCATCTTCAGGCTGATAACGCTTAATTGCCTCTATGTCGCCAGTATCAGCAACGATGGTAGTGAATGATTTGAGTTGCGCGAGTGCATTGGCCATGGAAATTTCCTCTCGATAAGCAATGAAAATAGATCAATGCCTTTATTAGAAGCGATTTTAGGGATTATTCCAACTTTATTTGTAAAAAAATTACCAAATTTTCCGTTATTTTCGCTTATTTAAAGCCATTATTGTCGTTAAATAGACAGAATTGGTTAGTTTATACGGTGCAGAGTTCCAATTCAATTACCTGAATGTCAGTGTCAGCCACTGTTGTAAGGCTTATTAGGTTGTTCTTAAAATAAAAAAGCCGCTGCAAGCAGCGACTTTTAAAGTATAGCGTATCAATATTACAATTAACGTAATACTGCGCGTTTTTCGGTACCCGTCACGATAGCTTCGATACGACGGTTAACACGGTTAGCTTCTGCTGAACTACCTTGCATAACAGGTTGAGTGATACCGTAACCAACAGCATTGATTCTGCTTTTGCTAATGCCATACTTTGTGTTCAGTGCATTTGCAACAGCTACAGCACGACGCTCAGAAAGCTTCATGTTGTATTCTGCTTTACCTACGTTAGACGCATGGCCTCCGATAGAGACAGTATGTTGTGGGTATTTGTTCATGAAATCTGCTAGTTTTTCTAAATCAGCAAATGAGCCGGCACGGATCTCTGCTGAGTCATTAGCAAACAAAATACCACCTAAGTCATGCTTAGTGGTGATGTTTTCATAAACAGTACAACCTGTAGCATCAACTTTGTGTGTTGAAGGAGTATTTGGACATTTGTCCATGTCGTCATTAACACCATCTTTGTCTGCATCACCAGGTGTTACAGCAACAATTGGAGCCACTATTGGAGCAGCTACTGGAGCAGGAGCGCTAGTACCGAAACGATAACTTAGAGCTAGCCCCCAATAGTTACTTTCCATTTTTAAGTTGTTTAATGCGTCAGCGTCTAAATTTTCGTAACGACGATATTTCGCTTCTAACTTAAGATTGTCAGTAAAGTTATAACCAACACCAGCACCAGCAAATAAACCAACCCCAGAATCACTTAATTTCTGGCCATTCACTGTTTGTTGGTTTTCTAATAGGTAGCTATAAGTACCTATTTCTGATGATAGGCTCCACTTGTCTGCAAGTGGATAAAAACCAACAACACCTAAACTAACACCGGTAGCACCGACATCGTAGCTCTTATTATCGTAATTAGTCCATTCTGCGCGGCCAAGGTCACGATAACCTAATTCAATTCCGATGTATTCGTTAAATAAATAGCCACCAAATACGTCCCAAGCATATGGGTCATCTTCACCACACACTTTCATGGTTTTTTGGTCACAGTTTGGTTCATAGTTATTGACGCCTAAACCACCACCAACGTACCAAGGTGTTAATTCTTGAGCAGCAGATGCAGCGAAAGGCAACATAGATGTGAGTAATACTACTTTTAATGTGTTCTTCATCATATTTTTATAGTCCATTGTTATTTTACTCCACCAAATATGCATGTAACGGAGTTGTTATCTTCATGCATTGCTGACGCTTAATGTGGTGTTCCTTTGTATTTTAGTCAGCGGCGCAAGTATGGGTGGTAATTAGATGTTTTTCCATAGTAAAAAAGATTAATTTTTGGTAATGGTCTGTAAAATACCAGTGCAATAAAATTGATGCGACATAAAAAAAGTAATTAAAATCATAAGCTAAGTGTGATTGTTTTATTTTGGCATTGATTGGGGAGTAATTGTGAATATATTCCTGTTTTTAAATGTTTTTGCTTTTTATGCCCCCTAATGAGCATATTTGGGAAGTGAAAATAGAAATACGCCCAGAAGGCGTATTTTTGGTCTAATAATAAGTTAGTTTAACGAGTCCATACCCAGTTTTCGATTTCTTCTGGATCCACACCATTGGCTTTGATGTAGTTCTTATGGTCAACTAATCGTTGCAACATATCTGTGGTGATGGTCACATGTTGTGTTTCATCAATCACACCTTGCTGGAATAATTTGTAAGCCATATCGATCACTAAGTGATAGCGAGATGTACCGTTACGCACTCCCATATCAAATGGTGTCGTCGTTGAACCTTCTTCTTCATAACCTTTAATACGGAAACGACGGTTACCTTTATAATCAAAGACCAATTTCTTGATGGTATTTGGATAACCATGGTAATTAAATACCACACCTTTATCTTGGGTAAATACTTCATCCATCATCCAAGGTTTGCTTTGAAATTCAAGGCTGCCTAAACCGCTACTGTGAAGTTCTGACACGCTGACAAAACGGATACGTACTCTTGGTAGTATTTCACGAATGAGAACTAAAGAAGCCATACATTCTTGAGTTGCATAATCACCACAACCAGCTAGTACCACATCAGGATTGGTATCTGAGGCGAAATCCCATACCATCATGCCATCTTTAGCTTGTTGACGAGCTTCAGCTAAAGATAACCATTGAGGTAAAGATTTTTTACCCGCAACAATAATATTCAGTTTGTCTCTGTCAGCATAAGCTTTTTCGGTATATACCAAGGTGCTGTTTGCATCTGCTGGCAAGTAAGCAGAAATAATTTCTGGGTGCTTCTCTAACATCGCGCCTAGGAATGATGGGTTCTGATGAGAGTAACCGTTGTGATCTTGACGTTCTAATAACGATGACAATACTACGTTACATGCTGGAATTGGCTTACGGAAATGGATCCCTTGGCTGGCATGGACATATTTACAGTATTGGTCAGCCATTGATGACACTACCTGAGAAAAAGATTCATAAGTAGGGAACATACCGTGACGGCCGGTTACTGTGTAGCCATGTAACATACCAAATAACAAGTTTTCAGATAACAACTCAATCACGCGGCCATCGCGCGACATATCTTGGTCCCAGCTTTCTATAGGCCATTGCCATGAACGATCTGTTTCTTCAAATACAGCTTGTAACTGATTTGAATAAGTTTCATCTGGACTGAAAATACGCAGGTTGCGTTGATCGCGGTTCAGTTTGAATGCATCACGCATCCATTCTCCCATTTTCAACATTGAAAAACCACGATGGCCACGAGGTGTTTCAGCACCATAACCCAGTTTGCTTAAATCTGGATTCGTTAAAGCGCGAACCACTTCACCGCCATAACTTAAACGTTGGCGACCACAGCATAAATCCTTTGGTGGCATTAATGACATGATGTCTTTATCAAATATCAGTTCGCCGCTTTCAGTCGTTTGTACTAGCTCATCAAACTTATAGCTGGCTAACCATGTATTGAGTGCTTCTAAATGGCCTTTATCTTTAGCACAGTTGCTGACAATCACTTGATGAGATTCACAGTTACCGGCTAACTTTTTGCCATCATATTCAGCTGTACCCGTCCAACCTTTAGCTGTTCTCATTAAAATAACTGGCCAGCGGGGTTTGACAACGTCTTCACCAGAACGAGCGCGACGTTGAATGTCAGTGATCATTTCATAAGACAAATCCATTGCCGCTGTCATTTGTTCAAAGATGTCCGTTTCCATTTCATCATCAACTATGATGGGGTGATAACCAAGGCCACGGAATTCGAGATCCAGTTCTTCATGGCTCATGCGGCCCATACGGGTTGGACCTGAGATCTTATAACCGTTAATATGGACGATTGGCAGAACTGCACCGTTATGCTCAGGAGAGACTAAGCGGTTAGCATACCAAGATGCCGCTAATGGGCCGGTTTCCGCTTCACCGTCACCGATCAAACAAGCGGCAATAAGATTTGGGTTATCTAATACAGAGCCCCAAGCGACAGAAAGTGAATAACCAAGCTCACCACCTTCTAATATTTGGCCAGGAGCTTCTGGGTTTGCATGTGATGGATAGCCGTAGGCTGCTGAGAATTTTTTACAGATATCTTCGATACCTGTTTCTGTGAATGGAATGGTCTCAGGATAGAAATGACTAAGTGAACCTTCAACAAATAAGTTAGCTTGCACAGCTGGGAAACCGTGGCCAGGACCAACAAGGTAAATGAATTCACGCTTATGCTTAACAATAAGACGGTTAACGTTCGCGTAGACAAAGTTAATACCAGGACATGTTCCCCAGTGACCGAGTAGACGAGGTTTGATATCTGTATGTTGTAACGGACGCTTAAAAAGTACGTTTTGCTTCAGATAAATCTGCGATGTCGCAAGGAAGTTCGTTGCTCTTACGTATTTTTTTAGCGCGATGATTTCATTTGGGTTAGTCATAGTGACCTCTATTAAAAGTGAAAAACTTATTTAACCTTCTTTGAGAACACTGTATCTGTAATTTAGTTACAATAATGTGGCCTTTATCTAATTTCTGAGTAATGAGGTTTGGTTTCGATCGCATTTATTGTTGATTTGTCGCTAATTACTTGAAATTTAATAACGATTCAAATGTTTTTTAAACATAGAGCATTAATAGTAGAAATGATAAAGTGTGACTGAGATCACTTGTTAATTTTTGTTTTGTTGATGTTATTGCAACGTTTCATTTACTTAATCGATGTGTATGCTAGGTAACGTAGCTTTAGCATTCGTAGTCCTGAGTGATCAATACCTATTAATCCACGACCATAACCTTTTATAATGGCGACTTTATATAGGTACTTTTATTAGTATTACCGTTTTACACATAGCAGCTTGCACATGACGTGCTTGGTCTGTGCCTTATGTGTTTTATATTCAGTGCAATGGCCTGATACAGAAAAATAACCTTATAACGGGGAAGATTAGACAATATGGCAATGTTAGAGACGATTGTTAATTTCATGAATAGCCTGCTTTGGGGCAAATTATTGGTTTATGGGTTGGTGGGAGCAGGGTTATTTTTTACTATTCGTCTTGGTTTTATTCAAATTACCCATTTTGTGCACGGTATTAAAGTACTCGCGATTAGCCGCCGTCCAGGTAAGCATGGCTTATCATCATTTCAAGTTTTTTGTACCAGTATGGCTGCACGTGTCGGAGCTGGTAATATGGCTGGTGTCGCGGTTGCAATTGGAACAGCAGGGCCTGGTGCCGTGTTTTGGATGTGGGCTATAGCAGTATTGGGTATGGCTACTGCGATGATAGAGTCGACTCTTGCTCAGGTTTATAAAGTCAAAGATGGTGATGGTCAATACCGTGGCGGTCCAGCTTATTATATGGAGAAAGGCCTTGGTCAGCGTTGGATGGGCGTGGTTTTTTCTATCTTCCTAATTTTAGCATTTGGTCTTGTATTTAATGCTGTTCAAGCCAATACCATTACTGGTGCAATGACTCAAGTTTTTGGTTTTGAACCACTATATATCGGTATTGGTATTGTTATCTGCAGTGCGTTTGTCATTGTAGGTGGCCTTAAAAAAGTTGCTAAAGCATCTGAGCTCATTGTACCTGTAATGGCGATTGCTTATATTGCTATAGCATTTGTTGTTGTTGGGATGAATATTGAGAAGTTACCTGACATTTTCATGTTAGTTATTAATAGTGCATTTGGTTGGCAAGAAGCCGCTGCTGGTGGTGTTGCTTATAGTGTTGCTCAAGCAATGCAAGCCGGTATTGCTCGAGGATTATTTTCAAACGAAGCCGGTATGGGAAGTGCAGCAAACGTGGCTGCCAGCGCATCTCCAAATCCTAATCACCCAGCATCGCAAGGTTTTGTGCAAATGATGGGTGTATTTGTCGATACTATTGTTATTTGTACTGCAACGGCTGCAATTATTTTATTGTCTGGTGATGCAGCATCTAGTTCAGATGGCATTGCGAAAACGATTAGTGCACTTACCAGCCATGTGGGTGATTGGGGGGGAGCATTTATTGCCTTTGCCATTTTACTTTTCTGCTTTACGTCTATTATTGCGAACTATTCTTACGCAGAAACTAATGTCATGTTCCTGTCTGGTAATAGTAAAAAAGCTTTGCCTATATTTCGCGTAGTTGTTTTAGGTATGGTGATGTTCGGTTCACTGGCTAAAATCAGTCTAGTATGGGATTTAGCCGATGTATCAATGGGATTAATGGCTATTGTTAATATTGTGGCCTTATTGTTGTTGTCTGGCCTAGCGATTCGAGTTATTAACGACTATCGGGAACAGATTGATGCGGGTATCGATCCAGTATTTGATACCAGCAAATTTCCAGAGTTAGCCGATCAATTAGAAGAAAAAATTTGGCCTAATTCTTCAGAGCCTATAAAGAAATAAACTCGGGTATAGAGTGTTTACTCGAATAGCTCAATCGAAAAAACCATGCTAATGCGGCATGGTTTTTTTATATCAGTTCAGTATGATGACGTTATGATTTTATCCGGAGCTTACTTATGTTGGTTTTAGTTTCACCTGCGAAAACATTAGATTTCGAACATTCACCTATTTCTAATACCCATACTCAGCCGCGCTTTCTAAAACAAAGCCAAGCGTTGATTGATGTTTGCCGTGAATTAACTCCCATGGATATTGCCAGCTTGATGAAGGTGAGTGATAAAATAGCAGGGCTGAATGCCGCTCGGTTTGCTGATTGGCAGCCACCGTTTACCTTAGATAATGCTAAGCAGGCAATTTTTGCCTTTAGAGGTGATGTGTATACAGGCTTTGATGCAGATAATTTATCTGAGTCACAAATGGCTTCTAGTCAAAAACATTTACGTATTTTATCTGGTTTGTATGGCTTACTTAAACCACTAGATTTAATCCAACCGTATCGCTTAGAAATGGGCACTAAGCTGGCAAACCCTGAAGGTAATAACTTGTATGCTTTCTGGGGAGAGACGATTACAGAAGCTGTTAATCAAGCATTGAAAGAGCAGGGCGATGATATCATTGTTAACTTAGCCTCTAATGAGTACTTTAAGTCTGTCAAAGTAAAACAACTTCAAGGTCAGCTAATTACCCCTGTGTTTAAAGACTGCAAAAAGGGCCAATTTAAAGTGATTAGTTTTTATGCCAAAAAAGCTCGTGGTTTGATGGCGCGCTATATTATTGATACTAATCCCACTTCTGTTAAGCAATTAACTGAGTTTGATCTTGAAGGCTATTACTACAGTGAAGCGCAGTCGACTCCCACAGAGCCTGTATTTTTACGCGCCGAACAAAAGTAAAACTTTAAGTCCATAGCCTTAGCCAATAAAAAAGCCCTTAAACAAGGGCTTTTTAGTCATCAAATTCTGAGCTCAATTGAACTTAATAGCGCTACAACTCGCTAGTGTTGGTCTTTTTGCTCGGTAACAGGTCTTAAATCAATTTCCGATTGTGCCATCATGTAGGCAAATTGGACATAAGCTGCTGCACTTTGTGCCAGTTTCTTAGGATCAATTTTATCTAATGTATCATTCGGCGTGTGGTGATAATCAAAGTAGTCTGTGCCATCTTGGTTCAATGAAGCAACCGGTACACCTAATGCTGGTAGCATCGACACATCCGGTCCGCCTGAAGCGTTATTATTGCCAAGCTCAACCCCATTAAGTGCTATGGCAGAGTGTTGTTGTTTCACTTGCTCGAATGTGGCGGGGTTAACATTAAAATCAATTTTATAAATAGGTCCTGCACCAAAATCAGATTCCGCCGCAATATAATGCTTGCCTAACTCATCAGCATGTTGCGCTGCATAGGCTTTACCACCAACTAAACCCACTTCTTCAGCTGCGTATAATACCACTCGAATAGTACGTGCAGGTTTTTGCGGTAAGTCTTGAATGAGTTTAGCTGCGGTGGTAACAATCGCGACACCCGCACCATCATCAATTGCACCTGTGCCTTCATCCCACGAATCAAGATGAGCACCGATAAGAACGATTTCATCTGGTTTACTGCTTCCAGTGACTTCGGCTATAACATTATAAGATGTCGCAATACCTAAATTTTCTGAGGTCATATTCAGTGATAGGGTGATGTTAGGATTACGCTTTAACATGGCATTAATCAAATCTGCATCAGGGTTAGACATTGCTGCGGCAGGAATTTTAGGCGTTCCTTCTTCGTAGCGCATCATTCCTGTGTGTGCCATTCTGTCATGATCTGTGCCAATGGAACGGATAACAATTGCTAAGGCTCCTTTCTGGGCCGCAACAATGGCTCCTAGAGAGCGGCCACCAACAGCCTCGCCATAACCTTTACCTGTAATGTGGCGTTCAGTTTTACGGTCAATAAACACTATTTTGCCTTCAATGCGCCCCGGCGATGCATTGGATAACTCTTCTAAACTGTCAAAGCGTACAATCTGTGCTTGAATTCCGTTAACTGGGGTTGCAACACTGCCACCTAAGGCTGTCACAACTAAAGGTTGCTCATAAGGCGCTACGATACTCGCGTGTGCGCTGCCTCTAGACCAAGCAGGAACTTGAACCGATTCTTTATATACTTTATCAAATCCGAGCGACCACAGTTTTTCCATCGCCCAATCAACGGCCATGATGTCTTTGTCTGTACCCGCTAATCGTGGACCTACTTCTACGGTAAGCGATTCAACAATGTCATAACTTAAACGTGATGATAAAGCTTGCTTAGCCAATTGTTGACTGATTTTGGCATCATCTGAATTATTGATAACTAAACTGGCATCACTCATTTTAGTGGGTACGGGGGTTTGACACCCGAGTAGAGTGGTAAATATGGCTCCGACGAGTGTTGCTCTTTGATAGTTTTTCATGAGTTTCCTTTGATTATTTTAGCTAAGTCTCATTTTTTACAACAATCTACCAAAAAGTGTGCTTTATGTCCCGACTCTATTTGTAAGGGAACGCTATATTAGTGCGGGGTTAGATGAAGGAGAAGAGCGCGTGATGGATATAGATAAAATGCAACAGCAAGCAGATCATGCGGTCGTATTGCTAAAAGCATTAGCAAATGAACGTAGACTGTTTATTTTGTGTCATCTTCTTAATGAAGGTGAAATGTGTGTTGGTGAAATGAATAAGAAGTTGGGGCTAAGTCAATCTGCTTTATCTCAACATTTGGCATGGCTTCGTAAAGACAAATTAGTCTGTACTAGGAAAGAGGCGCAAACCGTTTTTTATTCGTTAAAAAGTGACGAGGTAAAAGAGTTAATTCAAGTATTAAATAATATGTATTGTTATTAAACTGACTCCGCAAACGTCTTAACGGGCACATCTTATTTATTGATGCCTTAGTTAAGACGTTTAGTTTTTGCTACTAATATTATGCTTTACTCTTTAACATCAATCGAATACTGCCTTTTCTTACAAGCCTTATATTCTATAGCATGATGATTACTACCATTGATTATCGTTATCAATGAGAGCAAATCAATTATCTCGAACTCCAATAAATTCAATATCTTTGCAGTATTTAGCGTTGCTATTTACCATCTGTTATCCGTTCAATGAGCCTGTATATCATTCTTTTGAGAGCGCTTAGGTCTAGATCTGTTAGAAATGAGTAAATCAATTTACCGCTAAACAATGAGTGGTTATTTTTAGATAAGTGTTAAAGAGGCTGCGGATACTCATGGTGAGCGATTGTATTAATTGAGGAGTGTTAAATTATCATAAGGAAAAACAAGCGGGTAAAATGTAGATATAAAAAAACCGGCCTAAGCCGGTTTTTGGAAACTTAAACTACAAAAAACTAAGCTGCAATAGCTTTGATCTTTGCGTTTAAGCGTGCCTTCTGACGAGCGGCTTTATTCTTGTGAATAAGACCTTTAGTCGCCATACGGTCAACAATTGGTTGTGCAGTAGCGAATGCTTCTGTAGCCGCTTTATGGTCACCACTTTTGATAGCAGCGATGACTTTTTTAACGTATGTACGTAACATAGAGCGACGGCTAGCGTTATGCTGGCGACGCTTTTCAGACTGAAGCGCGCGCTTCTTTGCAGACTTGCTATTAGCCAAGGTGCAACTCCTAAAAACTGGATTTGATACTTTTAAGGCCGAGGAATATGCCTGCTTTTTGTCGCCTTGTCAACGACTACAGCTGAATAATCATCATAAAGATAAATTAATCCAACCTAGCATGCCAAACTTCAACCCAACTCGTGTAATATGTGGCGCAATTCTACCAGCTCTTTGGTCTGTGTGACAGGGTTAGAATAGAATATTTGTTATAAATCCCATTAATTTCTTAGAAGTAACCACGTTTCAGGGGGCTGTTTGAGCAAAAAATTATTTAAATCAGGTCTAATAGTTAGTGTTATGACATTGATTTCTCGAGTATTAGGCTTGGTCCGTGATGTGGTTATTGCGAATCTTATGGGAGCCGGTAGTAGTGCTGATGTGTTCTTTTTTGCTAATAAAATCCCTAATTTTTTAAGACGTTTATTTGCTGAAGGTGCTTTTGCACAGGCGTTCGTGCCGGTACTGACTGAGTATCAGGAAAAAATGACTCCAGAAGATACTCGTGAGTTGTTAAGTAAGGTTGCAGGTACCTTAGGGGTACTGGTTACGATTGTAACCTTAGTTGGCGTAGTGTGTTCACCAGTGCTTGCAGCACTTTTTGGCGGTGGCTGGTTTGTCGATTGGCTAAATGATGGCCCCAATGCTGAAAAATTTGAACTTGCTTCAGTGATGTTAAAAATTACCTTTCCGTATTTATGGTTTATTACCTTCACAGCATTAGCCGGCTCAATTCTCAATACTCGCGGACGCTTTGCTGTGTCAGCGTTTACGCCGGTTTTCTTAAATGTGGCCATCATTACCGTGGCTTTGTGGTATGCACATACGCTAGAAAATCCTGAGATTGGTTTAGCTTGGGGAGTATTTTTTGGCGGCCTTATTCAGTTTTTGTTCCAAATCCCATTTTTGATCCGCGAGAAAGCGCTCGTTAAACCTTCATGGGGATGGAATCATCCCGGCGTAGTGAAAATCAGAACTTTGATGATCCCTGCATTATTCGGGGTGTCGGTATCACAAATTAATTTATTGTTTGACACTTTTATTGCCAGTTTTTTGATGACAGGGTCGATAAGTTGGCTCTACTACGCCGATCGACTATTGGAGTTTCCTTTAGGCTTATTTGGGATTGCGATCGCGACTGTTATTCTCCCTGCACTGTCACAAAAACATGTGAATGCCGAAGGCAGTGGCTTTAATCACACTATGGATTGGGGGGTTAAAGCCATTTTGCTACTGGGGACTCCGGCTATGTTAGGGTTAATTGTTCTGGCTAAACCCATGTTAATGGTGCTGTTTATGCGAGGTGCATTTAGCGTTAATGACGTTGAAATGGCATCGTATAGCTTGGTTGCATACGGCTGTGGTTTATTAAGTTTTATGATGATTAAAGTGTTAGCGCCGGGATACTATTCGCGCCAAGATACTAAAACACCGGTTAAATATGGCATCATTGCCATGGTAAGTAATATGGCCTTTAACCTTATTTTTGCGATTCCATTTGGTTATGTGGGGTTAGCTATTGCGACATCAATGTCTGCGTTATTGAATGCTGGCTTGTTATACAGAGGTTTGCATAAGGCGGGCGTTTATCAAATGAGCCGACAAACCTTGTTTTTCTCATTTAAAGTGATCATTTCTACAGCATTGATGACTATTGCACTTGTGTATTTTATGCCACAACAAAGCATATGGCTTGAATGGCACACTTTTGAGCGGATGTTTATGTTAATTGAGCTTATTGTTGGCGGCGCAGTAATTTATCTGTTGAGTTTGCTTGTGTTGGGTGTTCGACCTTGGAAAATTAAACGTCAGAGATAAATTATCCTATTCGAATGGCAGGGCGAGTATCGGCAGAATATCCTAAATCGGCTGTAATAATCTCAGGCTGAAACTCGCATCTGACATTGGTTTGGGTATATAATCTGCCGATTTGCAATAGGCAGTATTGAGCGTAATGGAATTAATCCGCGGAATACACAATATTTTAGCTTCTCATTATGGTTGTGTTTTGACCATTGGGAATTTTGATGGTGTCCATCGTGGCCATGCGCAAGTGATCAGTAGCTTGGTGAGTAAAGCGCATCACTTTCAATTACCCGCAACGTTAATGACGTTTGAGCCTCAACCGCAAGAACGCTTCCGAGGTGCTGATGCGCCGGCTCGACTTAGCCTCCTTCGCGATAAAATGAGGTTACTAGACGAGCTGAAGATTGATCGACTACTTTGTATCAATTTTACTGAAGCTTTTGCTAATCAACCTGCTGAAGCCTTTATTGAAGAGTTATTAGTCAATAAGCTTGGCGTTAAATATTTAGTTGTTGGTGATGATTTTTGCTTTGGTAAAGGTCGCTTAGGTAATTTCGAAATGCTTGTTGCAGCGGGTAAGAAGTTTGGCTTTACCGTTGTCAGTACCCAAAGTTTTGTTGTTGGCTCGTCGCGAGTAAGCTCTACTGCGGTAAGAGAGCAACTGGCATTAGGGAACTTGGAGCAAGCAAGGCGTTTACTTGGCCATCCTTTCATTTTAAGTGGTAAGGTTGCTCACGGACAAAAATTAGGCCGTACGATCGGTTTTCCAACCGCTAACATCGCGTTAAAGCGACATGTGGTACCGATTCGAGGCGTCTTTGCCGTTCGTTTGTACTGGGATGGCAGTGATATATATGATGGAGTGGCTAATGTGGGGTTTAGACCCACTGTCAATGGTCAAACCTGCAGATTAGAAGTCCACTTGTTTGATTTCACCGGTGATTTATACGGTAAACGAGTGGAAGTAGAACTAGTGGCAAAGATCCGTGATGAACAACCTTTTGAGTCATTGGACGCGCTAAAAAAACAGATTTTAAATGATGCAAATGAAGCTCGCGCTTTATTTAGCAACGATGCTAGCTGAAATGAATCAGCTTTAAATAATGGTATGGGATCAATGAGCGACTATAAATTTACTTTGAATTTGCCGGAAACAGAGTTTCCGATGCGCGGTAATTTGGCAAATCGCGAGCCAGAAATGTTAAATAGCTGGACGCAAGATGGACTGTATCAACAGATCCGTGAAAGCCGTATCGGCCGTAAACCTTTCATTCTGCACGATGGCCCTCCATACGCCAATGGCAGCATTCATATTGGTCACTCTGTAAACAAAATTCTTAAAGACATCATTATTAAGTCAAAAACCATGTCTGGTTTTGACGCACCTTATATTCCTGGGTGGGATTGTCATGGACTACCTATTGAGCTAAAAGTTGAGCAAAAAGTCGGTAAGCCTGGCGTCAAAATTTCTGCGGCAGAGTTTCGTGAAGAATGTCGTAAATATGCCGCTATTCAAGTTGAAGGTCAGCGTGATGACTTCATTCGTTTAGGTGTATTAGGTGATTGGCAAAACCCATATCTCACAATGGATTTTTCAACTGAAGCAAATATCGTTCGTTCATTGGCAAAAGTAATTGATAGCGGTCATTTGCACAAAGGTGTCAAACCTGTGCATTGGTGTACCGATTGTGGTTCAGCGCTAGCTGAAGCAGAAGTTGAATACGAAGATAAAACATCGCCAGCCATCGACGTGGCTTTTGTGGCAGTTGATAGCCAAGCAGTTGCAGCTAAATTTGGCGTTGAAAATTATGCTAAACCAGTGGCAATGGCTATTTGGACTACAACTCCTTGGACGATTCCTGCTAACCGTGCGTTAGCATTAAGCCCTGAGCTAGATTATAGCTTGGTGGAATTTGTTAAAGATGGCAAAACCACCACATTGATTTTAGCCCAAGTTTTAGTCGAGTCTTGCCTTGAGCGTTACGCTGCAGAGTCACACATCATTTTAGGTGAAGTAAAGGGCGCAGAGCTTGAGTTAATGCGTTTTAACCACCCATTTTATGCGTTCGATGTGCCAGCTATTTTAGGCGATCACGTTACGACTGACGCGGGTACCGGTATTGTCCATACCGCACCAGGGCATGGTCAGGACGATTTTATTGTTGGTCAAAAATACGGTTTAGAAGTGGCAAACCCCGTTGGCGATAATGGGGTTTATAAAGCTGATACTGAATTTTTTGCCGGTCAGCATGTTTTTAAAGCCAACGCCAATGTGGTTGCGCTGTTAGAAGAAAAAGGCGCGTTATTGCTGCATGTTGCCTATCGTCATAGTTATCCACATTGCTGGCGCCACAAAACACCGATTATTTTCCGTGCTACGCCACAGTGGTTTATCTCTATGGATAACCATGGTTTACGCTCGCAAGCATTAAAAGAAATTGAGCAAACCAAGTGGATCCCTGATTGGGGTCAAAGCCGTATCGAAAAAATGGTTGAAAATCGTCCCGACTGGTGTATCTCTCGTCAGCGTACTTGGGGCGTACCTATCACCTTATTTGTTCACCGTGAAACCGATGAATTACATCCAGACAGCGTTTCACTAATGGAACGTGTCGCGCATCGCATTGAACAACAGGGTATTCAAGCTTGGTGGGATTTAGATGCCAGTGAGTTACTCGGTGATGAAGCAGATCAGTATCGTAAAGTAACTGACACATTAGATGTATGGTTCGACTCAGGTTCATCATTCTCATCTGTTGTTGCTGCGCGCCCAGAGTTTCATGGTCATGGCGTTGATTTGTATTTAGAAGGGAGCGATCAGCATCGCGGTTGGTTTATGTCATCATTGATGATTTCAACGGCGATGAATGGTACAGCACCTTATAAGCAAGTGCTGACTCATGGTTTTACCGTTGATGGTAAAGGCCGTAAGATGTCAAAATCTGTTGGTAACGTGATAGCGCCACTACAAGTGATCAATAAGCTTGGGGCTGACATTTTACGCTTATGGGTTGCCGCAACGGATTACAGTGGCGAAATGACCGTATCTGATGAAATTTTAAATCGTAGTGCTGACGCATATCGTCGTATTCGTAATACTGCTCGTTTCTTGTTAGCGAATCTAAATGGTTTTAACCCAGAAACAGACATGATTGCCTCAGAAGACATGGTCGCATTAGATCGTTGGGTTGTTCGCCGTGCAGCGGTACTGCAACAAGAAATTATCGAAGCGTATGATCAATACAACTTCCACCAAGTGACCCAAAAATTGATGCAGTTCTGCTCTGTTGAGCTAGGCAGTTTTTATCTTGATATTATTAAAGATCGCCAGTACACCGCGAAGCAAGAAGGTCATGCTCGTCGTAGTTGTCAATCTGCGCTTTATCATATTGCCGAAGCTATGGTTCGTTGGATGACGCCAATCTTAAGCTTTACCGCCGACGAAGTTTGGCAGCAGCTACCAGGTAAGCGTGAAAAGTATGTGTTTACTCAAGAATGGTATCAAGGCCTAGAAGCGGTAATGCTTGACAGTGATTTAAGTGATGATTATTGGGAAAAACTATTAACTGTCCGTAACGAAGTCAACAAAGTGCTTGAACAAGCGCGTCGTGACAAGCGTATTGGTGGTTCATTAGAAGCTGAAGTCACATTGTTTGCTGATGCTGATTTAGCGGCTGAACTCGCCAAGGTGGGTGATGAGTTGCGTTTTATCCTTATTACTTCAAAAGCGGCCGTGGCGGATATGTCACAAGCCGGTGATGACGCCATCGAAACAGAATTAAGCTCACTTAAGCTAGTGGTAGCCAAAAGTTCGGCAGAGAAGTGCGAGCGTTGCTGGCACTATCGTGAAGAAGTTGGCACCATTGAATCTCACCCAACATTGTGTCAACGCTGTGTGACCAATATTGAAGGTGAAGGCGAACAACGCAATTTTGCTTAAGGAAGTAACACAATGAGTACTGTGCCATTAACATGGAAAGACAGTGGCTTGCGTTGGTATTGGGTAGCTGCATTGGTGTTTTTAGCCGATCAGCTATCTAAACAATGGGTTTTGGCCAATTTTGAATTGTATGAGTCTATCAAACTGCTGCCATTTTTTAATTTCACTTATGTGCGAAACTATGGCGCAGCGTTCAGTTTTTTAAGTGATGCTGGTGGCTGGCAACGTTGGTTCTTTACTATTATAGCCCTCGGCTTTAGTACTTTACTCACCATATGGCTACGTAAACAGTCACACACGATGTGGCGGAGTAATTTAGCCTTTACCTTAGTTATTGGTGGCGCATTGGGTAATTTAGTTGATCGTTTAATGCATGGCTTTGTCGTTGATTTTATCGATTTCTACTGGCAAACCAGCCATTATCCAGCGTTTAACATTGCCGATTCAGGTATATTTGTGGGTGCAGTACTGATCATTTGGGAATCATTTAGACCAGATGCAAAGTCACCAAAGGAGCAAGATTAACTGTGACAGATTTAACTAAACAAGATGGTCGCTCATTGGTGTGCCATATGAATATTGTATTAGAAGACGGATCGACCGCCGACAGTACTAAAGCATCGGGCAAACCGGCGCGTTTTAATATTGGTGACGGTAGCTTAAGTCCGGCTTTTGAAGATGAACTTAAAGACTTGAGTGAAGGTGATAAGCACAAGTTTACCTTAGCGGCAAAAGATGCTTTTGGTGAGTCAAATCCAGATGCAATCCATTATATGGACAGAAGCCGTTTTCCAGCTGATATGAAGCTTGAAGACGGTGTCATCGTCAGTTTTGCAGGCCCAGGTGGTAGTGAAATACCGGGTATTGTTCGTGATACGGCTGGTGACTCAATTACTGTCGATTTAAACCATCCACTTGCTGGACGCACGCTTACGTTTGAGCTTGAAGTGGTCAGTGTTATAACTGATTAAAAAGGTATCACATGTTAAAAGTTGATCCGACGTCTCCTGAACTGAGTATTTTGTTGGCTAATCCTCGCGGTTTTTGTGCTGGGGTTGATCGTGCAATCAGTATTGTTGAGCGTGCTTTAGAATTATTTGAACCACCGATTTATGTTCGCCATGAAGTGGTACATAATCGCTATGTGGTTGAAAATCTAAAACAGCGTGGTGCGCTTTTTATCGATGAACTTGATCAGGTTCCAGATAACAGCATTGTTATTTTTAGTGCCCATGGTGTATCTCAGGCTGTAAGAAAAGAAGCCAAAGATCGCGGTTTAAAAGTATTTGATGCCACCTGTCCTTTAGTGACAAAGGTGCATTTGCAAGTCACTCGCGCAAGTCGTAAAGGTATCGAGTGCATTTTGATTGGCCATCAAGGGCACCCAGAAGTTGAAGGCACAATGGGACAATACGATAACCCTAACGGTGGTGTTTATCTTATTGAATCACCTGAAGATGTTAATAATCTTCAGGTTAATAATCCTGATAAGTTATGTTTTGTTACTCAAACCACACTGTCTGTTGATGACACTTTAGATATCATTAGTGCATTACAGCAACGTTTTCCTTCAATTGAAGGACCACGTAAGGATGACATATGCTACGCAACTCAAAATCGTCAAGATGCAGTACGTAGTATGTCTGCAGAAGTGGACTTACTGATTGTTGTTGGTTCTAAAAACAGTTCTAATTCAAATCGTTTGCGTGAACTGGCTGAAAAAACCGGTACTCAATCTTATTTAGTTGATACCGCTGCTGATGTAGAAGCTGCATGGTTTAACGGCGTAAAGAAAGTCGCTGTCACAGCCGGTGCTTCAGCGCCTGAAGTGTTAGTTCAACAAGTTGTTAACGCGATAGCGACATTAGCGCCGAGTGTGATAACTGAAGTGGAAGGCCGTAAAGAAGATACCGTTTTCGCCGTACCTGCAGAATTACGTTAATTGTTACGTTCACAATCACGTTAGCTATATGTTTTATTTCAATATGTTAAATATATTAACCCGCAACTTAATTTAGGTTGCGGGTTTTTTGTACTTAAAAAATGAACCGAGTATAATAGCAATAAAATCTTTCGAGCTATTAATCATGCTTAATATACAAAATTGATACTATCTGATTACATTTAACTCAGCTATCATCTATATATTAAGTAAAATTAGCTTGGCGCAACAAAATTTAAGGTCGTATTCTCTAATATTGATCTTTGCAGGAGGTTTGACGCTTATGTCACCTAAAAGGAATGGATTTTCCTTGATTGAAGTTATGGTCTCACTGGTTATTCTGGTGATAGGCCTTATTGGCATTTTTAATCTTCATATTATTTCTAAACAAGGCAGTTTTGAGTCTTTTCAGCAAACTCAAGCTTCGTATTATGCCAATGATATTATTAATCGAATGCGTATCAATAGTAGTCAATTAGCCACTTACAATGGTACCTATACTGGTAGTACGATTGCATCGGCAAAATCTTGTGATGTTGCTGTGGGTGCAAACGTTATTTGCACCAATATTGAAACTAGAAATTGGGACTTGTTTCAATGGGAGCGTGCATTTTTAGGCACAAGTGAAAAGTCGTCAGACAATACAAATGTCGGCGGTTTGGATTCACCTACAGCTTGCATCGCTGTTGATGGCGCGAATAATGTTATCGTTGCCATAACGTGGAAAGGCGTCCGAGCTTCATCTGATGGTGCTGAGGGGCAAACGAGTTTTGTTAAAGGATGTGGTTCTAGTAGTGATCGACGACGTACATTCGTCGTTAATACGGCGATTATAAGATGATAATTTTATTTGATAAGCAACGAGGTTTGTCGCTCGTTGAATTAATGGTCGCAATGTTGATTAGTCTATTTTTAACGGCTGGTCTTTTTACCATGTTTAGTATGTCTTCCAGTAATGTCACAACCACTAGTCAATTTAACCAACTGCAAGAAAATGGGCGTATCGCATTAGCTATATTGGAGCGAGACCTTAGCCAATTAGGTTTTATGGGCGACTTAACTGGAACTCCAGGTAATATTACTGTTAGTTCAACAGTCGTAACAAATGACTGTGTTGGCGCAGGTTTAAACAATGCTAGTTTTCCCAATGCTCAGCCTATAGGTTTTCGTTACCTATGGGGTTATGAACAGGGCGTGAGCCCTCAATCTTTAGCTTGTATCTCTCCTAATAGTAAAACCGATGTGATTCAAATTAAGCGTTTAATTGGCCCGCCAGCAACCTTTCTAACAGCTACTCGTTATTACGTAGCCTCTACTTTAAAAGCTATCGTTTTTTTTGATGGCAATGCTGCCGCGCCAGGGCTTGCAAATAGTCGGAATTGGGAATATCAACATCATGTCTATTTTATTCGTGATGATGGTGACATTCCGGTACTAAGACGACGTACATTGTCGATAAATAATGGTATGAATAATGAGGAGCAGCTAGTTGAAGGCATCGAAAATATGCGAGTACTGTATGGTGTCGATAACAATGCTGACGGAACTGCAGATAGCTATATGCCCGCAGAAAATGTGACCACATTAATGTGGGATAATGACAATGAAATCGTCTCTTTAAAAGTTTTTTTATTAGTTCGTTCAAGTGATAAAGATCGCAGTTATACCAATGACACAACGTATCAACTCGGTGATAAAAAAATTGGCCCATTAAAAGATAATTATCGTCGTAAAATTGTTTCAACAACGATTGTATTAGAAAACCGTATACTTAATAACTAGTAAAAATATGGATTCGGGCCAATATTATGGTCCAAATAGTGAAAAACCTTTAAGGTAACAATATGATAAAATCTTATCAAAAACAGCAAGGTATTGTGCTATTTTTCTCTTTAATTATATTGGTGTTGATGACAATTATTGGTGTCGCTTTAGCGGTTAATTCTACGCAGTCATTAAGAATGGCTGGTGCCGGAGCTGAACGTATAGATGCTATGGCATCAGCACAAGGTGCTCAAGACAAAGCTATTTTAGCCAATTCAGACGTTATGGCTACAATGACTGCGGTGTTAACCACTGTCGATAATGATTTAGGGGTGTCAAGTACATTAACTCCTTTGGCTGATGGTGATACAGATTGTCAACCAAGCATTACGCCTACTGTAGGTATCTTTTGTCGTCGAGTCGAAATATCAAGTGCCGCAACATTTGGCCGCAGTAATATGGGGCAAGTTATTGTGGTTGTCGGTGTAGAAAAAGAAGTTATGGGGGGGAGCTAGTCATGATTTTTAAACAATTACAGTCGGCATTACTATTTGCTATTTTGGTTTACTCATCAATCAGTTTTGCTGATGATACTGAGTTATATGTATTTGAAGCTTCAGCTAGATCAGGCGCGAGACCACAAGTGCTGATTATTTTCGATACATCAGGAAGTATGGGGAATAACTTTTATACTGAAGACTCTTATCCTCGAGGTAATGAGGATGTGAATAATAGTGGTACCAAACTGACCAATAATACCAATCTATTCTATACAAGAAGCAGTACAAACATACCAACTTCGGCAAGTAAACAAACATTTAAAAACTCGGTAAATATGTGCGCTACCTCTCAAGAGTATTTGATTAACTATGGGATGTTTACCGGCTTTCTACGCGAGCATCGATATACTGGTGAAAGTGGTGCTTGGGAAGAATTACCATTAACGGATGGTAGTGCTGTTTCTATCATAGACTGTTATGAGGATATAGCGGAACAAAGTTACAAAAATCCTGGGGTTCAAAATGGTTTTCCTGTTGATGGTTTAGGCACCAGTGCTGCACCGGTTATGTATACCCCAATTAATAACTCATCAACTCAGTCTGAAATCGATGACGCGATTGCTAAATCTAAATTGACCAATTTTGGTATTGGTCAGCCCATCACGATTTATACCGAAAAATATATAAATTGGTACAATTCGACGAAGAGTAAGCATAACTATTCTCGCATGTCGGTGGCACAACGAGTAATTGAAGATACTATTGTTACGACTCCTGGCGTTGATTTTGGGTTAAGTGTATTTAACTATAATAGTAATAATCGTAATGGTGGACGGATTGTTTATGGTATTTCAACCACCACTAATGCAACCAAAGAGCGGTTATTAACTACCATCTCGTCATTATCACCTGGCGGTAATACTCCGTTGTGTGAAAATCTGTATGAAGCCTATCGATATTTTGCTGGTGGAGGTGTTTATTATGGTAATGATGATCCAACTCGAATTCCGTTGAGAGATACCACGATAGAAGTGAATGGTAAATATACTTCACCTTTTGTGGGTAAACAATGTCAAAATGATGCTTATATTATCTATGTTACCGACGGTGAGCCGACATCTGATACCGATGCTGACAGTGAGGTGTTAAAACTATCTGGTTTGAAAACATCTGATAGGTACGCTAGTAACTATCTTCCCGCTTTAGCTGGTTGGATGCATAAAAATGATGTCAATCCAAATATAACGGGTGATCAGTTAATTACTACTTATACCATTGGTTTTAGTGATGGGGCTGATAGTGCCGCACCTATACTTAAAGAAACAGCTAAAAGAGGTGGCGGTGACTATTATTCTGCAAAAAGTGCTCAAGCGCTTCAAGGTGCATTACAAAAGATTTTCTCAAACATATTAGAAGTTAATTCAAGTTTTACCTCTCCCTCTATTGCCAGTAATAACTTTGACCGTACTCAGAGTTTAGACTCTGTTTACTATGCGATGTTTTTACCGAACAAGGGCCCCCGTTGGTTAGGCAACCTTAAAAAATTCAAAGTTACCAAGTCTGGAGATATTGTCGATAAAAATGGTAATCCAGCACTTGATGCCACAGGGAGCTTAAAAAATTCAGCATGCTCATATTGGACATTACAATCTATTTGTGATGCGACAAGCTCCGGCGGTGATGGTAATAATGTTGATATTGGTGGAGCGTCATCAGTGCTGCAAGTTACCGCGAATCGTAAGCTTTTGGGAAATTTTGGCAGTGGTGGAGCATTGACAGATTTCACAAAGAATACTGCCATAAACATTCCAAATATTGGTAACGAAGACAAATTAGCTTTATTTATGGGGGTAGATAAAACTGAGTTATCTGGTTTGTTTGATTGGGCTAAAGGTGTCGATGTCGATGATGAAGATTCCGATGGTTCAAAAATCGATAAGCGTGTTGATATTATGGGCGATCCTCTACATTCTAAGCCACTTGCTATCAATTATGGTACTGCAGGCTCACCTGATTTACGGATTATAGTTGGAACTAACGCTGGCTTTGTACACATGTTTAAGGATGCTGGTGATACCGTAACTGAGTCTTGGGGATTTATGCCCTATGAATTATTGCCCAATTTACGTGAGCTTAGGGCAAATGTGCCAACCGGGGTTCATTCTGTATATGGAATGGATACGCCACCTGTGACATATGTAAAACGGTCTGCTTCGGGCGCAATACAAAAAGCTTATTTATTTATCGGGATGAGACGTGGTGGTCAGTCATATTATGCACTTGATATTACTAATCCCGACTCACCTTCTTTTAAGTGGAAAATAGACTCAAGTTCTGCAGGTATGGCTGAGCTTGGTCAAACTTGGGCTGAGCCTATTGTTACTTTTATTCCAGGTGTGCCAAGTGGTAATACTTCAGCGAGCACAGCATCACCAGTGCTTATTTTCGGTGCAGGTTATTCTCCATCTACCAAAGATAGCTCTGCTGTTGGTTCTGATGATACAAAAGGTCGTGGAGTATTCGTTGTCAATGCTGACACTGGCGCATTAGTGCATCAATTCGGTCCAGCAAGCGGGACTGGAATGACAAAAATGGCCGGTATTGTTGATAGTATCCCAAATAGTGTCGCAGTTCTTGATAGTAATAATGACAGATTGACTGATCGTATATACGCAACAGATACTGGAGCCAATATTTGGCGAATGGACTTACCGACAGCAAACCCAAGTGATTCAACTAATCCGTGGACAGCGTTTAAATTTGCCAGTTTAGGTGGTGATACTCAGGCAACTGATCGTCGTTTCTTTGCGGAACCGACGGTTGTGCAAACCTATTTTAATAATATATCAGAAGTAACATCAACCGTATCAGGGGTAACCACAAAAACAAATGCTTATCAAAATATTCCATATGATGCTGTGGTTGTAGGCTCTGGTCACAGACCACATCCATTAGACAAAGCTCGAAATGATAAGTTTTTTGTGTTGCAAGATCGTAATATTCTTACAAAGTCATTTACGGGGGCAACGGGTAAAGAAATCCCCGCTGCATTAACCATTAATGATCTTTATGATGTAACAACCACTCCGCCAAGCACCGAAGCACAAAATATTGCTTTTGGTACTAAAAGAGGTTGGTATTATAGCTTTCCAGGCACCGGGGAAAAAAGCTTATCCGCAGGCACTATTATCCAAGGGCGGGTGTTTTTCACTTCTTATGAACCAGGTACAGCACAATCAACTAATCAATGTTTAGTTACTGGTCAGGGGCGTATCTATGGATTTGATTTACATAAAGGGACTCGTTCATACTCTCAGACAAGTTATGAAACTGGCTATACTATTCCAGATACTCCGCAGGTAATTATTCCGCCCCATAGTTCTAGTGAGGATGGATATATGTATCTGGTAGGTGCAGGCAGTGAGTTATTTGTTAAGCTTAAACCAGGTCCAGATGATGGATGTGCTGATGGTGACAACAAGTGTGTTCGTGGCGGTTTAAAAGTCAATAAAATTTATTACCATGTAGATGAATAGAATGAGTAAAAATGTAATGAAATACCAGCAAGGATTCACATTAATTGAGGTGATGATTACCGTTGTGATTGTAGGTATTTTAGCTTCAATTGCATACCCTAATTACACTCAATTTGTTGCTAAGGGGGCGCGTGCCGACGGTTTAGCTGGCGTTATGCATGTTGCTAATTTGCAAGAACAATATTATTTAGATCATCGAAGCTTTGCAACTGATATGACTAAACTTGGGCTGAAAGCAGATCCTTGGATTGTTGAAAATACCTATTATAAGGTTGATACAACTTTGAGTGGGGATGATTACACCGTGACAGCAACAGCTGTTGGTGTACAAGCAACACGTGATTCCGCTTGTGCAACGATATCGTTAACCTCAACAGGTACCAAGTCACCTACGGAGTGTTGGTAATGAAAATAATTACAGGTTTAGTTGTTTTGTTAATATCGACTAGTTTTTACTCTACTGCTGAACAGAGTACTTATTCGTCACTGTCGACTTTTAAATGCCATGTTGAAACGGCTAATGGACCAAATGTTGCTGTATTTAGTTGGGATCCTAATTTGCTTATAGAAGAACAAAGCCGACTACTAGCAAATTCTGTTGCAACGGTAACTAATGAACGTTTAATGGTTAAGCGTGTTATTGAATGCATTACAGAAGATAAAAAGTTTAAAGATAAGTTTGTTCGGCACCTTGATGAGCAAAGAACTGACTTAGACGATTGATTTTTTAGTTTTAAGGGGGCTTACGATTATAAGCCCTTTTTACTAGCTACAGGTTACGGTACCACTAATTTTAGAAATCCTACCTGAAGAGTTCATACTTATGGCCTCAGAAGAATTGTTGTCTGCAGTGCTAGGGCAATAACGCAAAGTGCCGCTGTTGCCATTCGCCACCATACCATCAGGGTTAAAACTGTATCGTGATAAATCTGATTTAATAATATCGTTACTGTTAAATGCATCTACCTTGCGTAATACTACATCAGCAATACCATTGGTTGTATCCATAGTGCCAATAGTGCCATTATCAATGAATATGCTAAAACCCTTGGTCCAGTCACTGCCACATGATGTCGATGCCATTGGGCAGACTGAGACTCTACTGCCATAACTAACTGCTTGGCTACGCGCAAATACAAATGATGATTCAATTGTACTGATAGCGCTTCTTGCTCGAATACCTTCATAAAGGCTGGTCAGCGAAGGCACTCCAATTGCTAACAGTATTGCAGCAACTGCAACAGTGACCATCAATTCTACTAGGGTAAATCCAGATTGTATTTTTTTCATGCAAGAGTCCTCTGCCATATAAGCAAGAGTATAACCAAGCACAACCTGAATAACAGTGTTTTATTGACTATTTGCGGACATCTGTCGCAATCAATTTCTTACGTGTAAATTTGTCATTTTACGATTCGCTAAAGTTTGCATGTTATATTTTTCTTCTTTGATATCCTTACCCTCCCAGCTTGATTAACAATAACAGCTTTTGCATATTCACTATCAACCTTTCCAGGGCAATAAGTTAATGTGCCATTAGTGCCAGAGGCAAGTCCATCAGGTTGAAAGCGGATCGCCGGGCGGTTATATCTAATATAATCATTTTCATTAAACGGTGATGTCTGTTGGAGTAGTTGGTCATTCGCATCAAGTTGGTTTTTTTCACCTTGGTCAATAAAAACACTTAGCCCAAGACTCCAATCCTCAGAACACACGTTTTCAACTAAAGGGCAAACCGTTACCCTTGAGCCATAACTTATGGCCATATTTCGGCCTAATTGAATGGTTTGTTGAATAACTTGAATAGTACTTCTGGCTCTGATTTGTTCAATCACGTCATTTAATGGGGGGATAGCTATCAATGACATAATTGAAGCGACTAGCGTGGTGATAATAACTTCAATCAAACTGAAGCCATTTTCTTGAATAGAAAATCTCATCGTTGTTCATCCTTAAACGTTGTCAGCTGCGTCCTGCAGCAAGATTAAGTTAGTATAGAAAATGAACAGCGAATTTGCTGCGAAATATCTTTTCATAAATACGTAAAATAGCCGCGACAATTAGCAGCGCTTTCAAGTAAGATATTTGAATGACGTTAGCAAGCATATAAACTGTAATTAGGACATATGCTTAATCATCCTCTGCAAAGGATAAAAATAATTTTCAAACAGTCTTTGCCATGTATTAGCGTGCAAATAACTGTAGCAACACAAATAGTGAGTTTTATATTGCAGACGTGAAGCGATCTTTATATCGATTTATCTCATCTCTTATACCGAGTTGGGTTAATCAACAAATTAGCGATGACAGGAGTATTTAATGAAAAAAGTCGAAGCGATTATTAAACCGTTTAAACTTGATGATGTGCGTGAGTCACTTGCTGAAATTGGCATTACGGGTATGACAGTATCTGAAGTTAAAGGTTTTGGCCGTCAAAAAGGTCATACAGAGCTCTATCGTGGTGCAGAATACATGGTGGATTTTTTACCTAAAGTAAAAATCGAGCTCGTTATTCAAGATGAGCTTTTAGAGCGTGCAATCGATGTCATCGTTGATACTGCTAGAACCGGAAAGATTGGTGATGGTAAAATTTTTGTAACCGATGTAGAGCGTGTTATTCGTATTCGTACCGGCGAAGAAAATGAAGAAGCAGTTTAAGGCCCATAAGGGCCTTTTTTTATACGTGTATATTTTTGTAGTTAAGTTGTTGGAATAAGGTATCTCTGAGGTAATGTATGGTTCAGCGAATTGTTATCGTAGGTGGTGGGGCGGCAGGGTTAGCGTTGGCTTCAAAATTGGGACGAAAATTTGGTAAAAACCCGTTAGTTGATATTAGTTTAATAGATAAAAATACCGTTCACATTTGGAAGCCCAAATTGCACGAAGTGGCAGTTGGTGTCATTGATCAATCAATTGAAGGGCTACAGTATCGAGATCACGGTTTAAAGAACGGTTACCGGTATATTCGTGGCGCTATTGATCAATGTGATCCGAATACCAAACAAATCCAGCTGGCTCCAGTGTACAACGATGAAGGTGAGATCATTATTGCTGCGCGCAATATTGAATATGATACGCTTGTTTTAGCATTGGGAGGCGTTTCAAATAGCTTTAATACACCAGGCGCTGAAAAACATTGTATTTTCTTAGACAGCTTAGATAGTGCTAATCTGTTTCATCATAAGCTCATGGATGCACTATTACAGCTTAATGAAACCCAAGACCAGTTAGGTATAGGTATTGTAGGAGCTGGCGCCACAGGCGTTGAGCTTGCAGCTGAACTTCATCATGTTATTGAATCAGTAAGAGAGTATGGCTACCAAAATATTTCTAAAGATCATTTAGACATAAACTTAATTGAAGCATCAAGCAAAATCCTCCCGCAATTACCAGAGCAAGTCAGTACAAGAGCACAAACTGTACTGTCAAAGTTAGGCGTTAAATTGCATTTAGGTGTGCAGGTTAAAGAAGTCACTAAAGAAGGTTTCGTTACAGCGACTGGCGAGACTATCAAAGCCAACATTAAAGTATGGGCAGCAGGCGTAAAAGGTCCGAAAGTTTTTGAACACTTTACTCAACTTCCGATCACTCCCCGTAATCAAATTGATGTAGATGATTGTATGCATGTTAAAGGCATTGATGATATTTACGCCTTAGGTGACTGTGCGCAACTTATTTTACCATCAGGTAAACCTGTGCCACCAAGAGCCCAGGCGGCAGCCCAAATGGCCGATTGCCTTTATGCCAATATTTGCTTGAAGATGAAACAACAACCAGAAAAGCCTTTCGTGTATAAGGACTATGGCTCATTGGTTTCACTTAGTCGTTTTTCAGCAGTGGGTAATTTAATGGGCAGTCTACGTTCAGGAGACTTTTTTGTTGAAGGTCATATCGCGCGTTTGATGTATATTTCGCTTTATCAGCGTCATTTAGCCAGTTTATATGGCTGGTTCTCGGCCTCAGTATATCGTATTGCGCAAAAACTACTGCGCTGGCAACGTCCTAAACTTAAGTTACATTAAACGAGTTTATGTTGATAAACACCAGAAAGCCTCTATTGATAGAGGCTTTCTGGTGTTATGTAGGCGAGGTTGTTGAGTTACGAATAACCGGTGTTGGAGTAAAGCATCTGAACGTTTCAGTTGTTTGATTTTTGCGTTTATCAATTAACAGTTGCGTCGCAATTTGAGCAATTTCGATATTGGGTTGATGGACTGTGGTTAATTTAGGCCATGTTTGACGAGAGAATGGGCTATCTTCAAAACCGACAATAGATAGTTCTGTTGGAATATCGAGTCCAGCTAAGCGCGCTGCAAATAATGCTCCAGCGGCGATCTCATCGTTACAGGCAACAATTGCAGTCGGCCGTTTAGCCATAGCAATGAGTTTATTTGCACCAGCTAAACCGGACTCGAATGAGTATTCCCCTTCAAGCACCCAATCAGTATTTAGAATTAGAGAGTTGTTTTTTAACGCTTTCTTAAATCCAAGTAATCGCTCTTTTGTTGATTCATGTTGTAAATCACCACTAAGAAATGCAATGTGTTTATGGCCCAAATCAATAAGATGTTGAGTAATTTCAACCGCACCTCTTTGGTCATTAACCAATACCGTCAATCCGTTACTATTGATGATCTTTTCACCAGCAATAATTTTAACGTAATTAGCACCTATTTGGTCTAAGGCTGCCAAAATATTAGGGTCTTCGGACATCGGTGGTGTAAGTACCAACCCTGCCAATCTAGCATGCTTAACCATAGTGGTCAGCTCATCACAAATGGTCTCGGATTTTGCATTACATGGATGAATAAGTAATTCAAATCCTCTGTCTTTACAGGCAGATAAAATACCGTTTTGCATATCAATGACATAATACGCATTGGGGTTATCGTAAATAAAACCAATAACATACGAGCTAGTGCTCGCTAAATTTCTTGCTGCTAAATTCGGTTGGTAATTTAATGCTGTTATCGCTTGGTTTACTTTATCAATGGTGGCTTGTTTTACTGAGGGTTCTTTATTTGTCACCCGTGAAACAGTTTTTATCGATACGCCGGCATATTTTGCGACGTCGTTAATCGTTACTTTCATGTCAGAAATGACTCTTCATTCAGGCGAAACACCACTCAACAAGGCAAATTGCCGCAACATTAAATGGGTTATTTGTCTGCTAATAGTGCGAGTTTTTGTATAAATTGGCAATCCTCAATTTCATTTCTACTCATATTACGGCATTTATTACAATTAAAAATACATACTGTCTAAAATCATTTTCCTATCTATATAAATGTTTTTTAATGATTTGTTATTTTTTTTAGGTTGTTTATCTAGCAAAAAAATTAATGAATTAGCAGGAACGGTTATTTTTTTGTGGCGTCATTGTTAATTTTTGTGTAATGTTTGCTCCAGACATGACAGCGTTGTCATTCCTAGGGAATGGTTATGAACTCAAAAACGATAATAAAGTTATGGAAGGGGAAAAAGATGCGACCATCTATCTTTAAAAAAAATGTACTTGCTACTCAAATTGCGATTCTGTTTGGCAGTATAGTGTCAGTGGGTGCTATTGCAGCAGAAGAAATTACTGTTGATGATAACATTGAAAAAATTGAAGTTCGTGGGATGCGTGCCTCCATGAAAGCTTCAATTAACGAAAAACGTTTTGCTAATTCTGTAGTGGATTCAGTAACGGCAGAAGATATTGGTAAGTTTCCTGATGGCGATGTCGGTGAGTCATTAGGTCGTATCCCTGGGGTTGCAGTAAACCGCCAGTTTGGTCAAGGTCAGCAGGTGTCTATTCGTGGTGCCTCGAGCCAATTGACTAGCACATTGTTAAACGGACATTCAGTTGCATCTACTGGTTGGTTTGATCAGCAAGCCATTGACCGTAGTTTTAACTATTCGTTACTACCACCGCAAATGATCAGTGGTATCGAAGTGTATAAATCTTCGCAAGCTGATTTACCTGAAGGTGGTATCGGTGGCACGGTAATCGTTAAGACTCGTAAGCCATTAGACTTAGAGTCAAACACAGTATTTTTAAGTGCCAAAGGTGACTATGGCACGATTTCAGAAGAAACTGATCCTGAATTATCTGGCCTATATAGCTGGAAAAATGAAAACGAAAACTTCGGTTTCTTAATCTCTGGTGCTGGTGCGAACACCCAGTATCAGCGTAATGGTATTGAAACCTTGCTAGGTTGGGGTGAAATTGTTCCTTCTACCTTCCAACAAGACCGTGAACGCACTGCGTTAAACGTCGCCGCGCAATACCGTGCTAATGATGCATTAGAGTTTGGCTTAACCTACACAGGTTTAAGTCTAAAGGCTGATAATGCCAACACATCCATTTTCTTATTCCCAACTCAGCAAGGTGTTAGCACTTGTAATCAAACTAACGCTGCGGGTGTGTGTACAGATATTACTCATACTGGTGTGGATGCTTTCGCTTGGAACCAAACTTGGGCTCGAGAAGCTGAAATGACTTCTGATACCCTTGATTTCAATTTCGCTTATGATAATGAAAATTTCAAAATTGAAGGTAGCATCGGTAATACCAAGGCAGATGGTGGTACCAGTTTAACCTCTAACTACGGTAACTCAATCGGTAAGCCTTCAGATTTTGCTGGCCACTATGATGCAACGGGCAATATCATTGACATCGATATCGCTAATAAAAACTTTAGTGCTGAAGACTACAATGGCCAATTATCTGGCGCGGGTTGGGCATTAAAGAAACAGCCTAATACCGACGAAGAAACCTATGCCCAGTTTGATGTGACAGTGCCAACAGATTTAGGGGCCATTTCGTCAATCAAAACAGGTATTCGTTATGCTGACCACGATGTGACTCAACAAACTGATGCAGCAATCGTTGGTGATATCGCCGTTCATGATGCCTCTTATTATTTTGACGGCACAATGAGCTCGGGTGCTGGTTTTACTTTGCCTAAGCCAAACTTTGATAACATGATTAACGATGCTAAAGCGGCAATTAACGGTTTTACTCGTGACAAGTCTGGTTACGGTACATTGAACGAGAAAAACCTATCAGTGTATGCAATGGCTAACTTCGAGTCTGAAGGCATTCGTGGTAACTTTGGTTTACGTTATATCTCTACCGACATTGAATCTGACTACTATGCACTCAGTTCTACAGGTCAGTTTGCTGATGCAACATCAACAGATTCTGCTAGTTACAGTGATGTGTTACCAAGCTTAAACGTCGCGTTTGATTTAGCTCCAGATCTGATTTTACGTACTTCTGCATCACAGGTAATGTCTCGTCCTAACTATGCAGAGCTATTTGCTACGTCAACATTACCGGGTTTAAACGATGGTACTCCTGGTAACGAGAAGCTTAACCGTGGTTCTGTTTCATTAGACCCATTTAAAGCAACTCAAGCCGACTTAAGTTTAGAGTGGTATTTCAGTGATTCAGGTTTAGCTGCAGCAACTTACTTTATTAAAGATGTAAGTTCATTCATTTCAACTCGTCAAAAGTTAAACCAACAAATCGGTATTAACGATAATGACCTTGCTGCTCAAGGCCAAAGTGCTTGTGGAGTCGGTGTATATGACTGCTGGACGGTAAGTGAAAAATACAATGCTACCGGTGGCCGTATTGAAGGTCTTGAATTGCAACTTCAAGATTCATATGAAAACGGTTTAGGTTACTCTATTAACTATACTTATGCAGATGCAGGTTCTCCTGCTGAAAACTACCCTGATCAAGTGGGTGTGTTCTCTGATTCGTCTAAGCATACAGTTAACTTAGTCGGTTACTATGAGATGGATGCATTTTCAGCCCGCTTGGCCTATAACTGGCGCAGCGAATACATGATGCGTGAATTACCTGGCTTCTATGGTAACCGTCAACATGAAGACTATGGCACACTTGATTTAAGCACAACATACAGCGTGACAGATTGGATGGATATAACGTTTGAAGCTGTTAACTTAACCGAAGAAGACAGCATCCAAACTGGTGTTGCACCACTAGACTCTGAAGTGATTGCTGAGTTTAAAGCAGACTACCCAGTGTGGAGCTTTGAAGGTGAAGCTCGCTATAAAGTGGGTGTCGCATTCCGTTTCTAATCTAATCTAATAGATTAATTGAGTCATATACTAAAAGCCCTGCATTTGCCGGGCTTTTTATTGGATTAAGAGGTGATATGAAAATTCAATCAGTTGCGATTGTTGGTGGCGGAACTGCGGGATGGTTGGCGGCCAATCATCTTGCAAAAGCGCTATTTAATCAAAATATTACTATTACTTTGATCGAGTCCCCTGATATTCCAACTATTGGTGTTGGTGAAGGAACCGTACCGACGATCCGTAAAACATTACAAAGTTTTGGCATCAGTGAAACCGAGTTTATTACCCGTTGTGATGTGACATTTAAGCAGTCGATTAAGTTTCAAAATTGGCTTGATAGTCATCGTCATGGCAGAGATAATTTTTATCATCATCTTTTTGACCCTCCGAGTTCAATGGGAGATGATCTATCTTCGTTATGGCTACAAAATCCCAGTGATGCTTACAGTCAGTTAGTCTCCAGTCAATTTGACGTTTGCGAAGCAAACCTTGCCCCTAAATTAATTACAACCCCAGAATATCAGGCCGTACAAGGTTATGCTTATCATCTAAATGCAGCAAAGTTTGCTTTGTTGTTAGCTGAAAATGCCAAACAGAAATTTGCGGTTAATCATGTTAAAGCCAATGTGATCGATACCCGTTTGCACCTCGATGGTAGTATTGCATCATTGGTTTTAGATAAATGTGGCGAGCAGGAATTTGATTTTTATATCGACTGCAGTGGTTTTGATTCAATCTTATTAGCAAAAGCACTGAAGGTTCCGTTTGTGGGTAAATCTCAGGAGCTATTTGTTAACAAAGCCGTTGTTGTGCAAGTGCCAACTGATCCTGATGCCATTATTCCCCCTTATACTAAGGCAACGGCTCATCAAGCTGGTTGGATATGGGATATCGCTTTATCAAATCGCCGTGGGGTAGGGTTAGTGTATTCAAGTGCTCATCTCGATGATGAGCAAGCCGAACAAAAGCTCAATCGGTATCTCAGTGGCCAATTAGATCAATACTCGTATCGCACTATTCCAATGAAAGTGGGTTACCGTAAACAGTTTTGGGCTAAGAACTGTGTCGCTTTAGGCTTGGCTCAAGGATTTTTAGAGCCCATAGAGGCAACATCAATCATGCTAACGGATTTTGCAGCAGGTTACTTGGCAAGTCGTTTTCCTAGTGATAGTCGTCAATGTGAAAGTTTATCCGAGCGATTTAATCAGACTATGTCGTATGCATGGGAACGGGTCGTTGAGTTTGCCAAAATGCATTATTGCCTTTCTGATCGTAATGATTCAGATTTTTGGATAGATAATCGCGACCCACAGACTATCCCGGCAGGATTAAGTAACAAACTGGCGTTATGGCAAGAGTATGTGCCCTTGAGTGAAGACCTATTTTCTAAGTTTGAAGTGTTCAATGTAGAAAATTACCTGTATGTATTGTATGGCATGAAATTTTTGACATACAAGAAAACAATGTCTGAGTCCTCATTAGTGCTCGCTAAACAGCATGCTGCAAGGATTCGGCGGCACAGCGAACAGTTATGCCAACACTTACCTGCTCACAGAGAGTTACTCAGTAAAATACATCAATATGGTCTGCAGAAAATATGATGACAAATCTATTTGCTGGTGGATATTTAAGCAAGTGGTAAGTTAAAGCGCAAAATCGTTATATTCGTGCTTGTAAAAATTGGTTAACTTGGTAGTTTCAATACTAATTTATTGTAAACAGGTTATAACCAACCTGTGATCGTTTTATCTATCGTCGCGATTACCTGCACAGAGCCGCACCCAAAGGAGCCAAGATGTCCAACCAAATTACTCTACTCGACCCAGCTAAACACAGTGATCTCAAAATAGTTTCTAGTGATTACACACATATAGCAGAACAACATATTGTGCCTGTGACCTTACATGAAATTGGCCGTGCTGCGACAGAGTACCCCATTGTATTTGTTAAAAATAGTGACACCGGTGAGTTTCAATCGGTGGCAATGCTCGGTCTTAAACCCGGCCAAAACCTAAGTGTAAAAGACGGTAAGTGGTTAGGCTTATATATTCCTGCCGTAATCCGTGACTATCCGCTTGGCTTAGTGTTGAATCCAGACGTAAAAGACAAAGTGTGGATTGGTATTCGTGAGCAGTCTAAAGATGTCAGCACTACCGAAGGCCAAGCGCTATTTGAAGCGGAAAAAGAGACCCCATTCTTAGAGGCTCGTAAGCAAGAGTTAATTAGCCATTATGAGCAAGACCAAGCGACAAGAGGCATCTTAGGCTTTTTAGCGGAGCAGGGATTACTCGTAAGTCAAACATTAACCGTAGATGTTGCAGGCGAGAAACGTAATATTAACGGCTTGTATCTCATTGACGAGCAAAAATTAAATCAGCTATCCGATGAGGCATTTTTAGAACTAAAAAAACGTGGCATTTTAGGGCCTATTTTTGGCCATCTCGGCTCGTTAAATCAAGTTAATCGACTTGCGCGCATGGAAGTATTAGGTCGCTAGTCAACTGATTATAAAAATGGCGCCTAAATGGCGCCATTTTTAGATAACATACTTAGTTAAGTTAGCATGATAATGCCTGTTAATATCATTCTAAACGAAATAGTTACTTCAGCTTAACGGATTAAAAAAACACCTCAATATCTACCATTGTTGCGGGTTCTAAAATCACTGACGATACGGTGCACATACTCACATACTCACATACTCACATACTCACTATCATGCAGTTACAATGGATAACTTAGTCCAACATTCCGCCTTAATAACAGATAAATAGCCACTATTCATTAATGCCAACAAATAACTAAGCAGTCACTAGACTGCGATAAAATTCAGTACCATTAACATAGTATTGCTTAATAATGGGCTTTACTGAATGTTGTAACAGTCATTTATTATAATTTTTGAGTACTGTTATGAATAATAAAACTGCTGCATAAAATAGAAAACTCAATAAAACTTGCCATTTTGGTTTTATCTGTGCCGCTGAGCATAATGAACCCCTATCGAACTACACTAACCGACATTCAAAAACATTAGTTAAAAATAATATTCAGCAGGAGTAAAGGCCAAATCTACAAATTCGGCGGGGGATAACTTTAGTTTGATTATGAGTTTATGGGAATTTTACGATGCACAGAGCCTTATCTTATTTGTAACAAGCATGTTTGTCATAAATCGAAGTTGAAATTTTGTATATCAAGGCGCTCAGGTTTTTTATTAAAGCATTGATATATATGGTTGTTAATACAATTATGTTTGTTTTTGTCGGCTAATGTAAAAAAGCTGGATCTCATTGGTTAAAATTGGTAACTTATGTATGACAGCGTTGTCATTGGCGGTTGTAACGTTGTTTCAGTTTAACGTGATGAGGAGTAGCTCTCCCATTCATGTTTGATAGTGGCACTTCAGGTTGAATCATCACTATCCCTTAAGATACTTTTTACTTTCTCCCAAGAAAAAAGTATGGGCTGGTGCATATCTTAAGCGATTTATGTTCCAGCTTTTTTACTGGTAATAAGCAAGTAACCTGATATTAAATAAAGGCTAATTGACACTAAAAATTATGTCAGTTAGCTAAACCGATAACGGTAAATTAGCTGTACTTCTAGATGATAACGAGGACGCAATGAAAACAACTTGGACGTTTAGTGCCATAATTATGTCTTTCTACTTAGTCGCATGCACACCATCACAATCATCAGCGCCTATGTCGGAAATGGCTTTGCAGTCTTGGAGTCAAGATGATTTAGCCAAATTTGCAGATGACGTGAGCGTAACATATCGCTTAGTGTCTAATTTAACCGACGAAGCCTGTGCTGAAGGTGCCAAAGCGACTGAGCGTTGTTTTATTGCTGAGATTGATTTCACCAGTTCATACGATATGTTGCTAGCTGATTGGGCTATTTACTTTAGCCAAATGCGACCTGTACAAGCAGTATTAAGTGATGAGTTTACGATTGAGCAAATTAAAGGTGATCTTCATCGAATAACCCCTACTGCCGCTTTTACTGGTTTTCATGCAGGACAAGCCAACACACTGCGTTTTCGTGGCGAATTGTGGCAACTCTCTGAAACTGATGCCATGCCCAATTACTATATTGTGGCTAACGATGCTCAAGGTGTAGAGCTGACCCCGCAAGTGATTAATAGTACTCGTGTACAGCAAGACCCTGAAACCAATATGGAAGTTCGACCTTATGCTCAAGCATTTACCGATGCTAAAAGACAGTATCAGCGTAGCCCAACAGACAAATTAGTCTGGGCTAAGCCGGAAATACTGTTTACCCAAAATAATACGGTATCTGCCGATGCCAGTTTAAGCGTTGATTCATTACTACCGACTCCCAAATCGCAAGTTATTGTTGCTAATGGCAAGGCGATATCCTTGCATCAAGGTATTAATATTAGTCGCCAAAACCTGGTCGATGTGCAGCTTGAACTGCACGATATTCAAGCCGCATTAGCCCGCCTGGAGCGCATTGGTGTCAGGCAATCGAGTGCAGGCGTCCCGTTAGTATTCGAGCGATTATCTCAGGACAATAACCAAAGCACAGATCGCTATGAGTTAATTATTAATCAACAAAATATGATCATTAAAGCCGCTAATGCTAGTGGATTTAGCTATGGTATTTCATCGTTAAGTTCATTACTTAATATTGACTCGTTAACCGTTAACCCTATGCAGATAAAAGACAGTCCTCGATACGTTTATCGAGGGATGCACGTTGATGTGTCTCGTAATTTTCACAGTAAGCAGTTTATTTTAGATTTGCTAGATCAAATGGCAGCTTATAAATTAAACAAACTGCATTTACATATGGGCGATGATGAAGGATGGCGATTAGAAATTGACGGTTTACCGGAACTTACCGATGTTGGTAGTAAACGTTGTCACGACTTGTCTGAAACTCGTTGTATTTTACCACAGCTAGGCAGTGGGCCTTTTTCGGATACTAAGGTGAATGGTTTCTATAGCAAAGAGGATTATATTGATATTATTAAGTACGCCAATGCTCGACAAATTCAAGTGATCCCTTCAATGGACATGCCTGGTCATTCACGCGCAGCGATCAAATCGATGGAGGTTCGTTATCGAAATATGATGGCAAAAGCGGATAAACAGGCGGCAAATGAGTTCATATTAGCGGACTCAAACGATACAACACAGTATTCATCGGTACAGTATTACAACGACAACACATTAAACGTCTGTATGGAGTCTACTTACCGTTTCATAGATAAAGTGATTACTGAAATCGCTAAATTACATGAACAAGCGGGGCAGCCGTTAGAGACCTATCATATCGGTGCAGATGAAACCGCAGGCGCTTGGCTTGAATCGCCTATTTGCCAAGCGTTTATAGCGAGCAACCAATACGGTGTCACTGATATCAATCATGTTGGCGCTTATTTCATTGAACGTGTCGCTAATATGTTAGCCGACAAAGGTATTCAACCAGCAGGTTGGAGTGATGGCATGAGCCACACGAGTCCAGCCCGCATGCCTGCTCATTCTCAAAGTAATGTCTGGGATCTCGTATCACATAAAGGCTATCAACGCGCTCACCAACAAGCTAATAACGGTTGGACGACGGTATTGTCCAACCCTGAAGTGCTTTACTTTGATTTTCCCTATGAAGCTGACCCAAAGGAACATGGTTACTATTGGGGAACTCGAGCCTTGAATAGCCATCATGTTTTTAGCTTCATGCCAGGTAACTTACCCGCTAATGCCGAACAATGGTTCGATATAGAAGGGCAACCTTTTGAAGCCGATGACCGTCCTCAATTAGACGATACAGGCAAGCAAACTAGTGGCCCAATGAAGGCTGGTGAAACTGTTTACGGTATACAAGGGCAAATATGGAGTGAAACGTTACGCAGTGATCAAACCGTTGAGTATATGATTTATCCGCGACTATTAATGTTAGCAGAGCGAGCATGGTATAAACCTGAATGGGAAGTGCCATACCAATACGCAGGGGCTGTGTATAACCAAACAACAGATCATTTCACTACTACAATGCGTCAACAGCAAGCACGTCAATGGCAAAAAATCGCCAACCACCTAGGCAATAAAGAACTGGCAAAGTTAGATAATGCAGGTATTAATTATCGTGTTCCCACCGTTGGTGCAGTAATTAAGGACGGCATATTAAGTGCGAATATTGCTTTTCCTGGCTTACAGATAGAATATCGGGAAGGTGATAAGCCTTGGCAAGTATATACCTCGGCGGTGGCGGTGAAACGCCCTGTTGATGTTAGAGCAGTAGCCGCTAATGGTAAGCGAAAAGGCCGAACTCTGCGTGTAGACTAATTGTTAAACCAGTAGACACCCGCGTCGTCAGTATCATATGCGCTGGCGACGTGTTACCCCCTAATATCAGCAGACAATTTAGTTATACAACCTCCTGTTAAATATGATGTAAATATCATTTTTGTTGATTATTAGTGTTTTTTGTTAAAAATTAAATGACAGCGTTGTCATTTTTAGTGTAACATGGCGTTAACTTATTAACAGGCTTGATGACTATCAAAAATAGTAGCGTTAAACAGAATACCAAGAGGACAGTCATGGGTAACAAACAGCCTAACGAACAGCAACTTTATATCGGTATTGATGGCGGTGGCAGTAAATGTCGTGCCACGATTTACTCCGATGACGGTCAACAACTTGGCACCGCAGTGGCTGGTCGTGCCAATCCACTACATGGTTTAGAGCAAACGTTTCAATCAATGATTGAGTCATCACAGTTGGCTTTAGTCGATGCCGGTTTTGCACCTGACACTTGCCATCAGTTAGTTGCTGGTATTGGTTTAGCAGGAGTTAATGTTGGCCAGTTTTATCAGCAAATTATTCAGTGGCAACATCCATTTAAAGCCATGTATCTTACGACTGACTTGCATACAGCCTGTATTGGTGCTCATCACGGTGAAGATGGTGCGGTTATTATTACTGGTACTGGTTCATGTGGTTATGCGCATGTTGGTCAGCAAAGTATTATTTTAGGCGGGCATGGATTTGCATTAGGTGACAAAGGCAGTGGTGCATGGCTTGGTTTAAAAGCGGTTGAGCACGTGTTACTTGCTCTGGACGGTTTTGCATGTTCAAGCAAGCTGACCGAGAGCTTACTGAATTATTTTAACGCTAAAAATGCCATCGATATTGTTGAACAGCTCGCCGGTCAATCATCTAGCGCTTATGCAAAGCTAGCTCGTATCGTATTGATGTGCGCACAGGATGGTGATGCTGTTGCAATCGCTATTGTACAAGATGGAGCAAATTACATAAGCGAGCTTGCTCGAAAACTATTTGTTCTTAACCCAAGTCGTTTTTCTATTATTGGTGGATTAGCAGAACCACTAACACCTTGGTTAGACAATGAGATAGCAAGCAAGATTTCACCCTCTATTTCGCCACCAGAATATGGGGCGTATTTGTTCGGCAAAAAGCAATTTTTAACTCAACCAATAGCTAATGTAAATCATCAGTAGAGTGTTTGTTGACGTTAATTGACGTCAACTCAATACCTACAAGGTTACTGGTTAATTCAACATTATTTTATCAAGGTTTATTATGAAAATTCTTACAGTTATGGAACAAGAAGCTCGTACCGCACCTCAGAAAATTGCCGAGCAATTGATTGCCAACCAGACTATTACTGACACATTGGGTCAGACCTTACGTGAACTTAAGCCTAAATTTGTCATGATTGTAGGTCGTGGTTCTTCTGATCATGCCGGTGTATTTGCTAAATACTTATTTGAAATCGAAGCGGGTGTTCCTACGTTTGCTGCTGCTCCTTCTGTTGCCAGCGTATACGGTAAGTCATTACTACTTGAGGGAGCATTAGTCATCGTGATTTCACAGTCTGGCCGAAGCCCTGACATTCTTGCACAAGCCAGAATGGCTAAAGCGGCGGGCGGATTTTGTGTGGCATTGGTCAATGATGAGTCAGCGCCTATTAAAGACATTGTTGATGTTGTTGTGCCATTACGTGCAGGCGAAGAAAAAGCCGTTGCTGCAACAAAAAGCTACCTAGCCACTCTATCTGCTATTTTACAAGTTGCCGCTAAGTGGACTCAAAGTGAATCATTAGCGCAAGCGGTAAACTCGTTACCCCAAGCTTTACAAACCGCAGTTGATGCTGAACCGCAACTCACTGCTGAGTCATTGGACGGCGTTAAAAACTTAGTGGTTCTTGGTCGCGGCTTAGGTTATGCAGTTTCAAAAGAAATTGCATTAAAAATGAAAGAGGTCTGTTCAATACACGCTGAAGCATTTAGTAGTGCAGAATTTTTACATGGCCCAGTGACATTAGTTGAAAAGAAATTAGCGATTGTTGATGTATGTATTAACGATGAGTCGTATGCCAGCCATGTAGAACAAATTGCTAATGTTAGGCAGCGAGGTGCTGATTTAGTGCATCTAAATCAAACGTCTGCAGATATTCATCCACGAGTTGCGCCTTTAGCATTACTGCAGCGTTTTTACATTGATGTTGCCGCAGTCGCAATTGCCCGTGGCATTAATCCTGATCAACCCGCGGGCTTAAAGAAGGTCACTCAAACACTATAGTTGCTTCATTAAAATCGATATAGAGCAGAGAGTATTATGAAACAAATCCTGATTGTTGAGCGATTATTTGATGGTGAGTCATTTCATAAAAATATGGCCGTAACCATAGATGCAGGCAAGATCACTGCTGTCATACGTGCTGAAGATGTAATTGATGTCGAACACCATACCGTCACAAAATTAGCGGGTACGCTCACACCAGGGTTTGTCGATGTGCAAGTGAACGGTGGTGGCGGGGCGTTATTTAATGCTGAGCCTAGTACCGAGTGTATTGAAATTATTGGCCGTGCTCATGCACGATTTGGGACCACAGGTTTCTTACCCACATTAATTACTGATGATGTAAGTATCATGACAAAAGCAGCCGATACGGTTGCGGTGGCTATTGCAAATCAACAAGCTGGTGTTTTAGGTATTCATTTTGAAGGTCCACATTTAAGTGTGCCTAAAAAAGGTGTACATCCACAGTGCTATATTCGGCAAATTAGTGAAAAAGAACTGAGTATTTTTAGTCGTCAAGACTTAGGCATTAAAGTGGTCACGCTGGCGCCTGAAAATGTGTCAACTCAGGTTATTAAGGCACTGGTGTCAGCAGGCGTCAAAGTCTGTTTAGGGCACTCAAATGCTGACTATGACACAGTGAATGCAGCATTAGAGGCTGGAGCTACAGGATTTACCCACTTATATAATGCGATGTCTGCTTTAGGTTCACGCGAACCTGGCATGGTCGGTGCTGCGCTGGAAAGTCAAGATGCCTGGTGTGGCTTAATTGTCGATGGACATCATGTTCATCCTGCGGCAGCAAAAATAGCCATAAATGCTAAGCCTAAAGGTAAAGTCATGCTGGTAACCGACGCTATGCCGCCTGTTGGTATGAGTGATGATGCCAGTTTCAAATTATTTGGTACTCAGGTTACTCGTCAGGGGGACAGACTTAATGCAGCCACGGGAGAATTAGCCGGTTGTGTTTTAGACATGGTTGGGGCGGTGAATAATAGCGTGGCTATGCTTGGATTATGTCATGAAGAAGCTTTACGAATGGCATCGTTATATCCAGCAACATTTCTCGGTTTAGAGCAACAACTAGGTTTAATTAAACCAGGTTATAGAGCAGATCTAGTGTTATTAAACCCGGCCAATAAAGTCAGTCGCACCTATATTGCTGGCAACGTCGTTTTTGCGCAGTAAAGCTTACTGTCTAATTGTGTAAATATGAAAGAGACTATGATGTCAGTTAATCGCAAAATTGAGTCCAATACTCAACGTGATAAGCCCAGCAAACCCAGACTTATGTCACTTGATGCATTACGTGGCTTTGACATGTTTTGGATTATCGGTGGCGAAGGCATTTTTGCCGCGTTATTTGCTTTAACGGGGTGGGCGGGATGGCGTGTTGCTGAAGCTCAGACCCAACATAGTCAATGGCACGGCTTTACCTTTTATGACTTAATTTTCCCTTTGTTTATTTTCTTATCGGGTGTGGCGCTCGGTCTATCACCTAAGCGTATCGACTTATTGGCTTTTCGTGAGCGAATTCCGCTATACCGTTATGCATTAACACGTTTACTGTTACTGATTGCATTGGGAGTGTTATATAACCATGGATGGGGGACTGGGATCCCTGTTGACCCAGAACAGATTCGATTTTCAAGTGTGCTAGCGCGTATTGGTTTTGCATGGTTTTTTGCGGCAATGGTGGTGTGGCACACCTCGCTGCGAGTTCAAATATTAATCACCATATCGATGTTCATTTTTTATATTTTATTACAGTGTTTTGTTGGTTTTCCTGGCGGCCAAGCAGGAGTATTTACTGCAGATGGAAGTCTTAATACTTATATAGACAGTATATTACGACCGGGTATGGCTTATCAGCATCGCGCACTTGATCCTGAAGGCGTGCTATCGACATTCCCTGCGGTCATTAACGCATTATGTGGTGTGTTTGTGGGCCAATACATTGTTAAGCCACACCCCAAAGGCGATTGGGCTAAAGTGAGCATTATGATGCTCTGTGCGCTACTTATGTGGTCCGGCGGGTGGTTACTCGACTTTATTATTCCTGTAAATAAAGATCTGTGGAGCAGTAGCTTTGTACTCGTGACATTAGGGTGGAGCTTACTATTTTTTAGCGTATTTTATGCCATTATCGATGTACTAAAATGGCAAAAATGGTCTTATGTATTTGTTATTATTGGTGTTAACTCCATTATTGTTTATTTAGGAACAAGTATCCTTGATTGGTCTTATATCACTCAAAGCTTGTTAGGTGGAGTGATACGTTCAGCACCAGCTTCCAGTCAGTTAATGATCAGTGTCATAGGTTTAGTCACAGTGCAATGGCTCGTACTGTGGTGGATGTACCGTCGAAAAATATTCATAAGAGTATAAGGTTAACTCACCTATTAAAGTGAGTTGTTAGTTATGGATGACAAGGCTGTCTTAGTGGTGAGTGTGTATTAATATTCCTCAATTAATATTGATATTTCTAAACCACTAAGTCCTCCCTATAAATATAATAATGAGCAGGTTTATGGAAATGACAACAACAAAAACATCGGCAGAAAATAGTGTTGTACCAATGACAATTGTGGCAATTTTATTTTTTATTCTTGGCTTTGCTACCTGGTTAAATGGCTCCTTAATGCCTTACTTAAAGCAAATATTACAGCTAAGCCCTTTTCAAGCTTCGTTAATCCTCTTTTCATTTTATATTGCGGTAACGTTTACCGCATTACCCTCAGCCTGGGTTATTCGTAAAGTGGGTTATAAAAATGGTATGGCATTAGGCATGGGAATAATGATGTTGGCTGGTTTATTATTTATCCCAGCAGCCCAAACCCAAGTATTTATATTATTTCTAGTGGCTCAGCTTGTCATGGGGACAGGGCAGACACTATTACAAACAGCGGTTAATCCTTACGTGGTTCGCTTAGGTCCTGAAGAGTCAGCCGCAGCACGTGTAAGCGTAATGGGTATTTTGAATAAAGGCGCCGGCGTGATTGCACCTATGGTATTCACAGCACTTATTTTAGATAGTTTTAAAGAGCGAGTCGGTACTGAATTAACCTCTATTCAAATTGATGAAATGGCCAACAGCTTAATTTATCCTTATCTTGGCATGGCTATCTTTATTGGTGTTCTTGCTTTTGCAGTGAAAAAATCACCTCTGCCTGAATTGGAACAAGAGCAAGCAGAAATCGATTCAGAAAAAGGCCAGATCAAACAAGCTTTGTCTCATCCAAGTTTGGCATTAGGTGTTATTGCTTTATTTGTTTATGTGGCTGTTGAGGTTATTGCTGGCGACACGATTGGAACATTTGCATTGACGCTAGGCGTTGAGAATTACGGGGTAATGACATCCTATACCATGCTGTGCATGGTGCTAGGTTATACCTTGGGCATTATTTGTATTCCCCGTTTTATTTCCCAACCTAATGCATTAATGCTCAGTGCTATTTTAGGACTGATATTAACTGCCGGTATCGTGTTTGGTGATAGCCAGTCTTATGTCATAGCTAACGCTTTATTAGTTCCTTTTGGTGGTGCCCAACTTCCCGATACATTATTGATGATTGCATTTCTAGGCTTAGCCAATGCCATAGTGTGGCCAGCTGTGTGGCCATTGGCACTTTCAGGTATGGGTAAACTGACCAGCACAGGTTCTGCATTGTTAATCATGGGGATTGCCGGTGGCGCTTTTGGGCCACTATTTTGGGGACTAACCAGTTCAGCGACATCCTTAGGTATGCAGGGTGGGTATATGGTGATGTTTCCATGCTACTTATTCATTCTGTTTTATGCCGTTAAAGGTCATAAGATGAGACGTTGGAAATAGCGTTTACCGTTTAAAGCGATTTTATCAACCGAAAAAGGGAGCCTAGGCTCTCTTTTTGCTTATAGTATGTCTCTGAAACGCTGCCGGGGATACGGGTTAATCTAAGCTGGTTATATCTTTGATTGTTTATTTGAGGTTAAGTTAATCTGATAAGGCAAACTCTTAATCATTTATCCAGTGATATTGATATAGCTGAATTCGTTGTGCTTTATGGGCAAATACCGAGCTTAATGTGAGCTTGTATTATTTAGTAGGTGGGGATAATTAGATACAAAAAAGCCACTCATTGAGTGGCTTTTTTGTTTTTTATGGTGCCGGCACCAAGAGTCGAACTCGGGACCTACTGATTACAAGTCAGTTGCTCTACCAACTGAGCTATGCCGGCTAATTGTGGTGCCCGAACCCGGAATCGAACCAGGGACACGAGGATTTTCAATCCTCTGCTCTACCAACTGAGCTATTCGGGCAACTAACTAAGTGTTAGTTATCTACTGCAAACTAGGTATTAACTTGGTAATCAATGCCTGTCTCGTCTGGAGTGCGCACATAGTATAGTGATGGATTTTATCGTGCAAGTGGTTTTTTAAATGTTTTCACTCGTTCGGCTAGTTAATGTGCAAAATGATGCTTTTTTATCGATTTTAACCCCAGAAAGTGGTTTATCAGCATTAATCACCAAGAATAAAGTCATAGATGCTTGCTAACGATTACATAAAAAGTAATCAGAAAATTGAATTTGTCGTTTCTTGATCTGCATTAGACCGATTTTTAACTAATAGTTAGAGTTTTGGCTTTAACGGCCAGCCCGAGTCGTTGATAGTTCACTTCTTTACATGTAAAGAAGTGAACTTTTTATAGCGCATTTTATCTTAATTTAGGTTCACTGAAATGCGAGGACATTTACTCAACGGGAGAGAAGTGATTCAGATAGGTCTGAATTATGCCAGCTAATCTAACAACATTAATTGTGCAGCTATGTATAGCCGTTTAATTCAAGGCTGTGTTTATGACATGTCGTTATGCTACATCAGTAAGCGATAACGCAATTTACACTCACCACAAACACTGCTCGAAGCTCTTTTAATCTTATAAATTTTTTACCAGACATTAGCGCAGCTAGAGACAGAGTCTTTAACACTTGTGTCGCTTTGTTTCATAAAAATTAAACCGGTTAGTTTGAAGAATGTTAACGACGGACGAACAACCGGGCTTGATGATATTTGATCAGTAGTGACTACAATTGATATATGTTTAATTAGAGCTTGCTTAATTATGCGGTCATTCTCTATCTTAAAATCTATTAATTCTATTTTATAGAACGATTTTGGCTATTTTTACTGATTTTCTTTCCCAAAATTAACGTTAAAATGTTGTGACTTGTTTAGAGGAAAGTAAGACATGTTAAAAAACACTCCGACTGGCTATGGTTTAGTGACCATTATGATTCATTGGTTGTCCGCCATCGCTGTTATTGGTCTATTTAGCGTAGGCTATTGGATGGTAGATCTTACCTACTATAGTAGTTGGTACCAAACGGCACCACATCTTCATAAAAGTGTCGGTCTGCTTTTACTTGGATTAACACTATTGAGGTTTGTTTGGCGGACCATATCACATGCTCCTAGTCCATTATCGAACCATCAGCCATGGGAAAAACGTGCGGCTAAGTGGGCGCATACTGCTCTTTATACGTTAATGTTACTCATTATGTGTTCAGGAATTATGATTTCGACAGCTGATGGTCGAGATATTTGGATTTTTGATTGGTTTGCCGTGCCATTTCCTGACGCTTTTATTGATGATCAAGCCGATACCGCTGGAGTGATACATCAATACCTTGCTTATAGCTTAATGGGGTTGGTTGTGTTGCATGCCGCAGGTGCGATTAAGCATCATGTTATTGATAAAGACAAGACGCTTAAAAGAATGTTGCTGCCAAGTCGTATCAGCAAATAATCGAATGGTTTAACCGTCGAACCGATTAACCGTTATGTTCGATGTATATCACTACCTATTTATCTACTTGTTATTAACTTAAAGGAATAAAAGTCATGAAAAAACACCTTATAGCAGCACTCGTCGGTGCAACGTTTATGTTACCTGTTGCTGTTAACGCTGCCGACTATGTTATCGACACTCAAGGTGCACATGCATCAATTCAATTTAGTGTAAGCCATTTGGGTTATAGCTTTGTGGTGGGACGCTTTAATGAGTTCTCTGGTGACTTCAGTTTCGATGCTGCCAAAGTAGCAGACGGCAAAGTGAATGTTAAAATTAATACTAACAGTGTTGATTCTAATCATGCTGAACGTGACAAGCATTTGCGCAGCGCAGACTTTTTAAATACCAGCAAATTCCCAGAGGCTTCTTTCACATCAACATCGATTGTCGATAAAGGTAATAACCAGTTTGTGATTAATGGTGACTTTACCTTAAATGGTGTAACCAAACCGTTAACTATTGATGCTGTTGCTATCGGTGAAGGTAAAGATCCATGGGGTGGTTACCGTGCAGGTTTTACCGGTACAACCAGTTTTGCGATGAAAGATTTCGGTGTCAAAATGGATTTAGGTCCAGCTTCCGCTAATGTTGAATTAGCCTTGGTAGTGGAAGGCGTTAAACAATAACCTGTCGGATTAGTGATGAATAAAACAAAGCCGCTAAGTTAAGCGGCTTTGTTGTTTAATACTGTTATCAATTATATTGCTAGGTTATTCATCTTCCGCTGGTGGAACATAACCTTCGATTTCAACGTCTTTACCTTCAAATAAAAAGTGAGTCATTTGCTCTTCAAGAAACTTGCGGTCATCAACATTCATCATATTGAGTTTTTTCTCGTTAATGAGCATGGTTTGCTTCTTTTGCCATAAGCCCCAAGCTTCTTTACTGATATTGTCAAAAATGCGCTTACCCAATTCGCCTGGGTAAAGCTGAAAATCTAAGCCATCAGCTGATTTATTGAGATGTTGACAGTGAACTGTGCGAGCCATGATGATTCCTTACTAACTTTATTAATTACTGTAAACACTAATGTGTCGCGAAAAGTACGGCTAAATTAGCCAAAATGCGTTCTGTGGCTGCTGCTAAGCCGACTTTCGCAGGTTGCTCTATGTTATACCAGAGAGCCGAGGTTTGTTCCATGATGCCAGTAGCTTGAGCAACAGATAGTTCAACTAATACGGGTTGAATATCAAGATGGAAATGACTAAAGGTATGCCTAAACCCTGCAAGCCCTTGTTCAGATTGTGTCAAATTATGCAGGGTTAAATAGTCATTTAATTCTGCTTGATGCTCAAATTGTGGAAAACACCATAACCCTCCCCATATACCTGCTGGTGGGCGCTGGATTAATTGAACTTTTATAGAATCTTCGCTGTTATCAACTAAAACCACCATAAAGGCTGATTTTTCGGGCGTCACTTTTTTAGGCTTTTTACCTGGATATAGGCTTTGATGGCCACTTTGTTGCGCTACACAATCAATTGCCACAGGACAGGCTGCGCAATTAGGTTTGCTGCGAGTACAAACACTTGAACCAATATCCATCATAGCTTGGTTAAACTTTTCAACATTTTTGGCAGGTGTTAACGCATCCGTTAATTGCCATAATTGCTGCTCAACGTTTTTTTGTCCAGGCCAACCTGCAATAGCACCATGTCTGGCCAATACTCGTTTAACATTTCCATCTAAAATAGGGTGGTGTTGACCAAGTGATAATGACAGTATCGCCCCAGCGGTAGATTTACCTATTCCAGATAAAGCCACAACATCTTCAAACTGAGTGGGAAACTTGCCATCAAAGGCATCACGTATATGCTGTGCTGCTTTATGTAGATTACGGGCTCTGGCGTAATAACCTAAGCCGGTCCACAAATGCAGCACTTCATCTTGATGCGCATTAGCAAGATCGACAACGCTTGGGAAGCGCGCCATAAATTTTTCATAATAGGGAATCACCGTCGCAACTTGAGTTTGCTGGAGCATGATCTCCGACACCCAAACACGGTAAGGCGTTTTATTGAGCTGCCAAGGCAGTGATTTGCGACCATGCAGGTCGTACCAAGCGATAATACGCTCAGAAAATGGGCTTAGATTTTTCATGGGCGCAGTGTAGCCATAGGCATTTTATTACACAAGTAGCCGCGCTATTTAAAAACATAAATTAGCATAAACATGTGCGATCAGTTTAGGTATAATGCGCAACTGACTTTATAAATGATCTATTACAGATAGCAATTGCGTAACGTGCTAGTTAAGAGTGGCTTAATGGCATATAGCCACTAGCTGATTTTATCACTAGTTACACAGCACAACAGAATACGCAGACAACGAGGCAAAAATGAGCGACGTTACCACAGCTGAATTTAACGAAGAAGGTAAGTATATTCGTAAAATCAGAAGTTTTGTTTTACGCGAGGGCCGTTTAACTAAAGGTCAATCTCAAGCAATTGAAGCATATTGGCCAACAATGGGGCTTGATTACACTCCACAAGCGTTGGAGTTAACTCAAGTGTTCGGTCGCGATGCTGATACCGTGTTAGAAATCGGTTTTGGTATGGGCGCATCATTAGTGCAAATGGCAAAAGCTGCCCCAGAGCAAAACTTTATTGGCATAGAAGTTCATAAGCCAGGTATTGGTACGTGTCTTGCTGATGCTGGTGCTGCTGAAGTCACTAACTTACGTGTATATCATCACGATGCAATGGAAGTGTTAGAGCACAGCATTGTTGATGGTTCACTTGAGCGCGTTCAATTATTTTTCCCAGATCCTTGGCATAAAAAGCGCCATCATAAGCGCCGCATTGTGCAAGCTGAGTTTGTACAGCTTATCCGCCGTAAGCTTAAGATTGGTGGCGTGTTTCACATGGCAACCGATTGGGAAAATTACAGCGAGCATATGTTAGAGATAATGAGTGCAGCAGAAGGTTATAAAAATCAATCAACAACTGGTACAGTTGTCGAACGTCCAGACCATCGTCCGCTAACAAAGTTTGAAGCAAGGGGCCACAGACTTGGTCACGGCGTATGGGATATCATGTTTGAGCGTATCGCTTAATCACAACTACACTTTCAGCAATCGGAGAATATACCATGGCGCAAAATCGTAGTCGTCGTTTACGTAAAAAATTACGAGTTGATGAGTTTCAAGAGCTAGGTTTTGAAATTAACTGGACCTTTGATGAGTCAGTTTCTGAGCAAGATATTGATAACTTAGTCGATCAGTTTCTTATTGAAGTTATTGAACCTCGTCAATTAGGTTTCCACGGTGGTGGACACAAGCAATGGGAAGGTATTATTGCTACCCAAGCTATTGGTAAATGTACTGATGAAGATACTGCAGCAGTCAAAACATTCTGGAAAGATAAGCCTGTTTCTAACCTTGAAGTCAGTGATTTATATGATATTTGGTGGGGTTAAGCTAAATTGCCAGAGCAATTATTACTTCAGCAAGCTGTCGATAAAGTAAAATCGCTTTTGGGTAAAGGCAAGGTGGCAGGATATATTCCTGCTCTTGCCTGTGTTGACCCTAATAAAATAGGTATTGCAGTCACCACCATTGATGGTCAAACAATTGGTGCCGGTGATTACCTCGAACCTTTTTCAATTCAAAGTATTTCTAAAGTTTTTAGCTTAACTCTGGCACTGAATTTATATACCGAAGATGAAATCTGGAGTCGGGTAGGCAAAGAACCCTCAGGACACTCGTTCAATTCCCTCGTGCAGGTTGAATTAGAGCGCGGTAAACCTCGCAACCCTTTTATTAATGCCGGTGCACTGGTAATAGCCGACTTGCTGCAAGCGCGTCTTGGGGCACCTAAGCATCGTATGTTGGAAGTGGTCCGCCAATTAAGCCAAAACCCAATACTCACTTACGATAAAGTCGTCGCGGACTCTGAGTTCCAGTTCAGCGCCCGCAATGCATCTATTGCTTATTTGATGAAGTCATTTGGTAATTTTGACGGCGACGTTAATACCGTGCTTAAAAGTTATTTTCATTATTGTGCATTAAGAATGAATTGCGCTGATTTGTCTCGGGCTATGTTCTATTTAGCTAATCGTGGTAAAACGCTCGATGGCGACAGTTTAGTATCGCCTGTGCAAACTCGGCAACTTAATGCATTACTGGCAACATCGGGACTATACGATGGTGCAGGTGAGTTTGCTTACCGCGTGGGTATGCCGGGTAAAAGTGGTGTGGGCGGCGGGATTATTGCGGTTATCCCTGGTGACATGTCAATTTGTGTCTGGTCACCTGAGCTTGATGTTAATGGCAACTCACTTGCCGGCACTGCGATGCTTGAGCACTTCAGTCAGCAACTCGGTCGATCTATTTTTTAGTTTGGTGCAGATAAATTAATTATTATTGAGATTCGTAAAATAGACTACTTTTTGGTTTATTTTACGAATACACTTCCGCTATTGTTTCTCTACTCGCCCATCTTTTTTGTTTCTAAGATTTTAATTCAATATAAATCATAACCTTATAGTTTTTGGCATAACTTATGCTATATACCTTTCATATCCGACCTAATTATTGATATTCGTATACCAAAAGGATTTTTATCATGACTAAGCAAAAGTTGATTTGTGGTTTAGCGTTAACGAGTGTGTTATTCACCGCTGGGGCGTTAACACCTGCAATGGCAAAAATGTCATTGAATGATGAGAAGTGTAACGTAACCCTAAACTACGACGTAACGGTTGAGCCGACTACGCTACAAATTAGCGATAATGGAATCGAAAAGTATCGTGTTGAGTTAGGTCAGCTTTATGTTGAGGGTAAAAAAGTGACTCTTAATGACAAACAACAAAAATTACTCACCCAGTACTCTGAAGAACTTTCTCGCCAAGTGCCAGATGTGATAGACCTTGTTGGAGATGTTGTTTCTGTGGCTACTCAAGCGGTTAATATGGCGTTAACACCTATTTTTGGTGATGCAGCTAATGTTCATATCGATAAATTAATGGTCGGTATTCAAAAGCGTGTTGATACCATGGCATATCAACAAGGCGATAAATTTTATTTAGGCTCAACAGAAGCATCAATTGAGCAAGCTTTTAACAAAGAGTTTGAGCAAGAAATGGAACAAATGGTTACCAGTTCAATGGGATCATTAATGATGACACTTGGTAGCCAAATAATGTCTTCAGAAGGGGGGTCATTTGAAGAGAAAATGAATGCTTTTTCACAAAAGATGGACAACGTCGGTGCCGACATCGAAAAGCAACTTGAGTCGCAATCGCAAGGTCTTGAAGATCGTGCCGATAAAGTATGTGATAACTTTGCCACTTTATTAGTGCTTGAAAATCAAACCCGTCAGGCTATTCCTGAATTAGCTCCTTATACCTTAGCTAAGTTAGGTGAAGCAGCAAAGTAACCTATATCGATTTACCGTCAATATGTCTCCCCGACACCTGACCTTCCCCTGTGCTCTTATTAAGACACAGGGGCTTTTTTTTGCGCCTATTTTAACGATTATGCCGCTATAGCTGGTGTTGCTTTGTTCTGATAAAGAGATTGTCAATTATAAATATAGAACCATATAGGCTTTTTTTGCTATACTGGTGCCAATTATACCAAAGTTACACTCTACTTTAGATGTGGTTATATTTTAGAATCTTCAATTGTTGATGTTGATTGACAGTATTCATGTGTTTTGGTGCTTATTTAGCAGTAAAAAAACATAACAAGTGAATATTGATTTTGATGCTTGGCAAGGTTTAGTTACTAGAACAGATATCTGAAATTATTATTAATGTCGTAACCAGCTTAAGGCGACTTTCATGTTAGAACTGTTAGAACCTATCGCAATTTTTACTCACGTTGCACGAGCAGGAAGTTTTAGTGCTGCAGCCAGACGTCTTGGCATTTCTAAATCTAAAGTGAGCACTCAAGTTGCAGATCTTGAACATAAACTTGGTGTCCAGCTGATCCAGCGTACAACACGTAGTTTAAGTCTTACTGAAGCCGGTAATTTATTGTATCTTCAGGGTGAAGAATTACTTCGCGATGCAGAGCAGGCCGTATCGAGCGTGCACAACTTGAATGATGCAACTCGTGGAGTATTGAAGGTCGGGATCTCGCAATCATTTGGTACTATGCATATTATCCCTGCTCTACCAGAGTTTATGGCAAGACATCCTGATCTTGAGCTGCAAGTCAGTTTACTTGATCATAAAGTTGATGTTGTCAGCGAAGGCTTAGATTTATTGTTAACCATGTCTGAGCAATTGCCGCTAGGTATGGTGGCAAGGCCGCTAATGAAATGTCAATTTTTGTTAGTCGCATCACCGGGGTACATTGCCCAACATGGTAACATTAGCCGCCCTGAGCAATTAGTCGAACACAATTGTTTGGTGTACCAAGGCGAGTGGCATGAACACAGCATGTGGCAATTTAGAAAAGGTGATGATTATTGCGAAATTGGCGTGTCAGGCAATTTCCGTGTTGATAATGCTCCAGCATTAAAATCGGCAGCGGTGAGTGGTTTAGGCATTGTGTATTTAGCCAGTTATTTGATGGAAGATGAGATTGCTCAAGGGACTTTAGTACCTTTATTACCCGATTGGCAGTTGACACATAACCTCCCATTACAAGCTGTATATCCTCGTCGTAAACACTTGGCTCCTAAAGTCAGTGCATTTATTGATTTTATTAAAACGCATATTAGCAGCCCGCCATATTGGGACGCTAAGTTCGATCACCTGTATAAACTGCGTAAATAACATCAACGCCGGATAATAAGGGCTTATCAAATAGCCATTTTTCCGCGAGCAGGATGATATCTACTCACAATAGGCGTATTGATTTTTCAATAAGCCTATTGTGAAAAAGATATGACAAGTTTGATGCTGCAAACTTAAAACAAATCGCTTTATTCATATTTACTCCCTCTCTTATTTAGCGTTAATGTTAAGCAAAGTGGAAACATTGTTTTATTTTTAAAACAAAGCTTTGCTTGTAGGTTATGTTCTATTTTTATCCCTTTTATATCAGATATTTAAGCTATGTCTTTATTAGTTGATCCGTAACCTGCTAATCAAGGGGTTAGTGATTTACGCTGCTTTAGTGGTTGAAGTCTGTTCTGATATCAATACAATGGTTGTGTGTTGATTCGAAATGATTTGAAGCATGCGTTTGGTTGAGAAATGACCCCTTTTCAATTAAGCGTACAAATCTGCAAGGTAGCAAATTTTGGATCAGAGTTGGCAATGCTTTTCGAACTAAAACAATGCCGGCCTTAAAACCATCATCCTAGTTTATTTGGTTTACCCCAGACTTTGTTCTGGGGTTATTTTTTTGTGGTAATGGTGACATGAAAACGGCAACCTTAGGTTGCCGTTTTACGTTGGTGCAGATGACCCATTGTCAGTTACAGTGAGTTCACTTGTTTAATCCATTTGTTGACTTGCTCTTCAAGTATGTCTAATGGCAATGGACCATTTTTCAAAATTAAAGTGTGGAACTCGCGAATATCAAACTTTGAGCCTAACTCTTTTTTGGCTTGTTCACGCAGCTGTAATATTTTTATCATACCGACTTTATATGCGGTAGCTTGTGATGGCATCACAATATGGCGCTCAACCATTTTAATCGCATCGGATTCAGCATTTGGCGTATTTTCAACATAATAGGCAATGCCTTGTTCACGAGTCCACTTTTTAGCGTGGATCCCTGTATCAACCACTAAACGGCATGCACGCCATAACTCCATCGATAAACGACCAAAGTCAGAGTATGGGTCAGCATATAAGCCCATTTCCTTAGGGAAATATTCTGAATAAAGTCCCCAACCTTCAATATAAGCAGTATAACCACCAAACTTACGGAATTTTGGAATGCCTTGCAGTTCTTGTGCTATAGCAATTTGCATATGATGACCAGGGATCCCTTCATGATAAGCCAGCGCTTCCATTTGGTACTTTGGCATGGCATCCATTTTGTATAAGTTAGCGTAATAAGTCCCTGGGCGAGAGCCATCTGGTGCAGGTTGATCGTAAAATGCTTTACCTGCAGATTTTTCTCTAAATGCCTCAACTTTTTTAACAACTAAATCGGCTTTAGGTTGAATGGTAAATACTTCGTCTAGTCGAGTCTTCATATTATCTATGATTGACTTAGCTTGAGCTAGATACTCTGCTTTACCAGCATCAGTATCAGGATAATAAAACTGTTTGTCATCACGCATGAAAGCAAAAAATTCTTTTAAGCTACCCGCAAATTGAACCTTTTTCATAATGACGCGCATTTCGTCATGAATACGCTTAACTTCAGTTAGACCGAGATCATGAATGGTGTCTGCACTCATGTTAGTGGTGGTAGTGCGGGCGAGGGCGTTATTATAAAACGCTTCTCCATTAGGTAGCTTCCATACTCCGTCTTTAGTATCGGCACGTGCTTCGAGCGTCTTGGTATAAGTGATTAACTTTTCATAAGCCGGTTTGACGTTAGTGAGCAGGGCTTGTTTTACTTCATTTAATAAGAGGTCTTTTTTATCATCAGTGATATCGAGTTTATTGATTTTGCGTTTAGCGTCAGCCCATAACGCACTGTCTTTACCTGTATCGCTAAAAGGAGCACCACTAATAATATTTTTGCTGTCGGAAATCACATAAGGGAAAACAAACTTTGGCGCTATGATGTGTTTTTGCGCTCGCGTTTCTAATGATGTTTCTAATTGCGAGAATAGGGTCGGTACCGCGTTTAATCGGCTGATATAGGCTTTAGCATCACTTTCATCTGTTATTTGGTGTTGATTGATAAGAAATGATGCCACCATTGAATGAACACCGTACATTTGGTTCATCGGATAGTTGTAATAACGCCACTGATCGTCGCTTATGGTGTTTTCTAAATCGGCCTTTAATAGTTCATAACTTAGCAGTGCTTGCTGATCCAGTTTTGCTGTATCAAGCTGAGTTAGTCTGGTGAGTTGCTCTTTGTTGCGAGCGATGTCGGCATCGGCAGCAGCATCTGATAGGTCATTCCATTTACCGTAATCTTGTTTGATACCAAGGTAAGTTTGATTAATCGGATTTGCCATGACGTTTTCCATAAAAATGGCTTCAAACAATGCATTGGCTTTTTCAGATTCACTATGTTGTGTGGCTACAGCTGTACTTTCTTGTGGGCTAGACAGCGGCGCATTTTGTAATTGTGCAAGGGCCGATGTACTTAATAAGCTTGATAAAGCAACAGCAACCAGAGTTGTTTTTGTTTTTATAGACATGGATATCTTCCCAAAGTACCTAAATGTAGGAGCACATCCTAATAAAGCTTTGCCTAAAAGTGTGAATAGAAATGTTAGAGGATGTGTATTTGCGGTCGAAGATTTGTACATTAATGGATAAGGATTAACTCGCAGTTAACTGTTTATTAAAGTAAACCGCGAGTTATATTGTGCAGTTAAATAAATTGAGACAGTAAATCATTTACAAACATATGCCCTTTAGGCGTCAGCTGCCAGTGTGTTGCGGTCTCGGTTAGTAAGCCTCGTTCAATGGATTTTTGCATGCCTTGCTGAACCACTTCTGCCGCTTGCCCGGTGCGCTGTTCAAACTCAGCTTTAGGAATTGGGATCATCAATCTAAGGCGATTCATTAAATACTCTAATGGGCGGTCCTCTTCGATGACATCTGTGGTTTCAAAGGTATATTTATCCGCTGCAAGATAACCTTTTGGATGCTTTATTTTAACGGTACGCACAATCTGATTTGATTCGGGTAGGGTGATTTTGCCGTGAGCTCCACAACCAATACCAAGGTAGTCGCCAAATTGCCAATAGTTAAGGTTATGACGGCATTGGTAACCAGGCTTTGCATAGGCCGATATTTCGTACTGCTCATAACCTAATGCCGCTAAGCGCTGTTGGCCTTGTTCATAAATTTGCCACAGGTTCTCATCGTCCGGTAATTGAGGCGGCTTTGAATGAAATAAGGTATTAGGTTCAATAGTAAGTTGATACCACGAAAGATGTGGCGGAGCTAATGCCGTGGCGGTATCGATATCATGCATGGCTTCATCAAAGCTTTGATTCGGTAAACCATGCATTAAGTCGAGATTAAAACTCAAATAATCTGCTTGCTTAGCTTTTTGTGCCGCTACTTTAGCTTCATCTTCATTATGGATCCGACCAAGCAAGTTAAGTTTTTCTTTAGAGAAGCTTTGCACCCCAATGGAAAGCCGCGTCACACCCGCTGCACGATAAGCACTAAAGTCATCATGCTCTAATGTGCCAGGATTAGCTTCCATAGTGATTTCAATGTCATCTTCAAAAGGGATTAATGCTTGTGCACCATCAAGTATGCGTTGAATTTGGCTAGCATCAAATAACGATGGTGTGCCACCACCGATAAAAATAGTATGGATTTTTCGACCTTGAACATAAGCCAAGTCTTGTGTTAAGTCGTCTAATAACGCATCAACATATTGCTGCTGTGGCAACTCACCATTTTGGCCATGGGAGTTAAAATCACAATAAGGGCACTTTTGTACGCACCAAGGTATATGAATATATAAACTCAGTGGCGGTAATTGCAATGTCATTTATGATTGCTCATCCATTGTTATTGTATTGCTCGACGAACTGTTCGATGTGTTAGTCGATAAGATTATGCCTTGGGCTTGCATGGCGCTCACTAACAGTTTCAGTGCTTTACCTCGATGACTGTGAGCATTTTTCTGATCGCCAGTGAGTTCAGCTGCAGAGCAGTCAAAGCCTTGAGGAATAAAAACGGGGTCATATCCATGGCCTTGTTCACCTTGCGGGGCATGGTTAATGGTGCCTTCCCATGATGCTTGGCAAATAATGGGGGTCGGATCTTTTGCATGGCGCATGTATACCAGCACACATTGAAACCGAGCGCTGCGAAGCGTTTCACCCTGGAGTGCATCAAGTAATTTAAGGTAATTGCTGGTTTCAGTAGCCCCTTCACCCGAATAACGCGCGGAATATATGCCTGGTTGACCTTGTAGTGCATCAACTTCAATGCCTGAATCATCTGCAATAGCGGCTTTTCCGGTAATTTCAGCCGCATGACGCGCTTTAATAATGGCATTCTCAACAAACGTTGTGCCTGTTTCAGCCACCTCAGAAACATTAAATTGGTTCTGCGGTAGTACTTCAATGTTAAATGCCGCAAGCATTTGATCAAATTCGGCAAGTTTGCCTTTGTTGCCACTGGCAAGAACAATTTGTTGTTTGATTGGAGTCTGCATAGGTTTGCTTTTGAAATGAAGAAAAATTTGTCGTTATTATACGCTAACAAAGCCGCGATGCGCTACGGCGCTAGGAACTCTCGGGCTCGCCAGAGGGCCGACTGCGTCCTGCGAGGTCGTAACTCGGTCACAGCTAGGCACAGCTTCGCTGCTAAGATTGAGTTGCTGGGCGACTAGGCTGTTGATTTTATAGCCTCTAGCCGCCAAGCGTCATAGCAGCGAAGTGCTCTATGCTTTTTATCGCTTGCTATCGAGATTTTAGGCCTTAATCGACATAAAACTTTTGTTTAAATTTCAATGAAGTGTTTAGTTGTTTGCCGTACTTAATGGCAATCGTAAAATTAACTTCTTGATCGTCACGATAAGGCACTTCTGCTATGTAATAGATTGAGTTTCCTTCACGGATCTCTTTAAAATCAAGCGTTATGCGTGCATCAAGTAGATTATTGGCGATACCCGATATTTCAACTGGCACTGCAGGGTGTCCATCTTGGCTGGTATTGAGAACGGTAATATTAACTAGACCATTATAACTACTGCGTTCAATACCATAGGTTTTGGCTATTTCTGGTGTAATAAAGGTGCTATTGAGCGCCATGTAGTGAATATCGAAATTACCGACTTGCTGTTTTTGTTCTGCCTGAGCTGTACTCGTCATTGCCATCAATGACAATAATAATATCGGTAAAAGTGAGCGAGATAAACGCAATGATTGAAACATGATCTTGTCCTTAGCGAGCTGAGCAATAGGGTTATTATAGATGAGTGAGCTTTAAAAGTGCGGCTATTTCTGCTGGAATAACTTGCGGCTGGCATATTTGTATTTGCTTATGACGGCTATGTTCACCTTTGAGGATATGCACCTGACTTTTTGCCACTTTACAGGCTTTTGCAAGATACTTAGATAAATGAGCATTGGCTTTACCGTCAATTGGAGGTGCAGTTATGGCTATTTTTAATTCGTTACCGTGTAAGCCGATAATTTGATCGCGGCTTGCTTTGGGTTGTAGATAAACAAAAAGCAGCAAGTCACCTTGCTGCTCATCGTTGGAATAGCTTATAGCCGTCATTATTTAGTGATGTCCAACAACTAAATAATCGCCCAAAAAGGGATGTACTGTGCACACAACATATTAATGAAGTTCATGGCAATAAATACTACCAACACAGATAAATCTAAGCCGCCAATTGCAGGCAGTACTTTGCGCACTGGGGCTAAAATTGGTTCTGTTAACTGAGTCATTACCATCACAATTGGGTTGTAACCTTGATTAAACCAACTCAACACAGCTCGAACAAGTAGCATCCAAAAAAGTAATACGCCGGCTTGTTTTACCACAGAAATCACTGAGAACAATACCAAGGTAAGAATATCTACCGCAGCGCCTGCGATGAAAGTAAGTACTAACATTTTTACCATTACGACGATAAAGGCCAGTAACATCGATGAAGTATCAATACGTCCTATCGAAGGCAATAGTCGGCGCATTGGGGCGATAATCGGTTGTGTCGCCTTAACCACAAATTGGCTAAATGGATTGTAAAAATCCGCTCTTGCAAGTTGTAGCCAAAAACGAAGAATGACGATCATTAGGTATAAGTCAAACAGGGTGTTGACTAAAAAACTCATTGCATTCATGGATATTGCCTTACGTTTATGTAATTTAGTGCTTATGTTTATGCTATCTAGTATTTAACACATGCTAGGATCAATGCTTCAATTAACTGAGCTTATGTTTAGCAATACAGTACTAAGCTGCAAATATAATCACTCACCGCTCAGATCTGCGCTATTAAAGCTTAGTTTTACCTAAGCTATTTTACACCAAAGAGGTTAACTTTAAGTTAAATATTAGTTCATCTCATCGCGTTAAAATGTTTTAGCCATTTCTTGGGCGCGGGCAACACAGTTTGTCATTGCTTTATCGACTAATTCCACTAAACCGCCTTGCTGAAAAGTTTCAACGGCTCTGGCTGTAGTGCCGCCTTTTGACATCACATTTTGACGTAATTCTGTCACCGATAATTGCTGGTTTTGAATCACCATCTGCGCGGCGCCTAAGGCTGCTTGTTCTGCCAATAATCTTGCTTTGTCTTCTGCCATGCCCATGTTGACCCCAGAAGCGATCATTGACTCAATAAACAAGAAGAAATACGCAGGAGAACTGCCCGCGAGCGCGATAACTTGATCTAATTCAGCTTCATTATCAACCCAGGTCACTTTACCGCCACTTTGCATCAAGGTTTCGCAAATCGCTTTATGCTCGGCAGAAATACTATCATCGGCATAAATACCCGTCATGCCGTAACCAATTTGTGTCGGAGTATTGGGCATGGTGCGGATAAGCTTTATTGGCTGTTTAAAATAAACAGCATAACGCGATGCAGGAATACCAGCCGCGATAGTAATGATTAACTTATTGGTTAAATCCAGTGAGCTGAGGTCTTCGCAAACGGTGGCCATTAACTGCGGCTTTACGCTGAGTACAATGACATCAGCAGCTTGTGCTGTTGCATTATTATCATGAGAAACATGAATCGAAAAATCTTGCTGCAAAGCATCCAATTTACCTTTACTTGGATTGGTTGCATGAATAAGGTCACTAGGATAGCCATGTTTAACTAAGCCACTAATAATGCTGCGAGTCATATTGCCCGCACCGATAAAACATACTTTTGCTTGAGTCATTGAGTCTGTATCCAATAAATGAGTGAATTTATGTCCAGTTCGTGTGTATGTTACCTAATTCAGTCCTAGGACGCCACGCTTCTGGGTTCTAGGGCTAGGCCGCTGCACGGATAGATCGCTTCGCTTCTAGGGCGGACTGCGTCCTGCTAGGCCGCTGCGCGGATAGAGCACTTCGCTTCTAGGGTCGCTTAGCTCTAGGCTATCAGCTTTATCTTTCGCCAAAGATCGCACTACCGATACGCACCATGGTCGAACCGTTGGCGATGGCGATGTCCATGTCGTTGCTCATGCCCATGGAAAGGGTATCAACGCTAGGATACTGTTGCTTAAGTTGATCAAATAACTGCTTTAACTGGGCAAATTCTTGTTGTTGGATCTGCTCGTCATTAGTGGCGGTAGGAATCGCCATTAATCCACGTAATGTCAGCTTAGATAAAGAGTTGATAGTAAGCGCTAACGTGGCAACGTCTTCAGCATTGACGCCCGATTTAGACTCTTCTTGGCTAATATTAACTTGAATACACACGTTTAATGGTGGTTTGTTATTCGGGCGTTGTTCATGTAAACGCTGGGCAATTTTATCGCGACTTAAGGTGTGCATCCAATCAAAATGCTCGGCAACAATTTTGCTTTTATTTGATTGCAATGGGCCGATAAAATGCCATTCGATATCTGGGTAATCTGCCTGTAAGGCGGTAATTTTAGTTTCGCCTTCTTGAACATAGTTTTCACCAAATAGACGCTGTCCAGCTTGATAAGCGGCAACGATGTCACTGATAGGTTTAGTTTTACTCACCGCCAGCAGGCTTATTTCTGCTGATGATCGTGAACAATTTTGCGCCGCTTGATTAATTCTACTCTGGGCGATTGATATTCTGTCTGCTATTGTTGTCATAATGTTGGTTAAATGGATGTCTCTACAATGGAAATCACTGAATTACTCGCCTTTAGTGTAAAACACAAAGCATCAGATCTACATCTTTCAGCAGGCGTATCTCCTATGATCCGCGTTGACGGTGAGGTAAGAAAAATCAATTTACCTGCGTTAGATCATCAAGGCGTCCATAGTCTTGTCTATGACATCATGAATGATAAACAACGTAAAGACTATGAAGAACATCTAGAAATCGATTTTTCATTTGAAGTGCCTAATTTAGCGCGTTTTCGTGTTAACGCATTTAATCAGTCCCGTGGCGCTGGCGCAGTATTTCGTACCATTCCCTCTGAAATTTTATCGCTTGAGCAACTTGGCGCCCCAGAAATATTTAAAAAAATTGCCAGTTACCCACGTGGATTAGTATTAGTTACAGGGCCTACCGGTTCGGGTAAATCAACGACACTCGCTGCGATGGTCGATTACGTTAATGAAAATCGCCATGACCATATCTTAACCATCGAAGACCCAATCGAATTCGTCCATCAAAATAAGCAATGCTTAATCAACCAGCGTGAAGTTCATAAACATACCCATAGCTTTAATGCCGCATTAAGAAGTGCATTACGTGAAGATCCCGATGTGATTCTTGTGGGCGAGATGCGCGACCTTGAAACGATCCGCTTAGCTATGACAGCAGCCGAAACTGGTCACTTAGTGTTTGGTACTTTGCATACCACCTCAGCCGCCAAAACCATTGACCGTGTGGTCGACGTGTTTCCGGAAGGTGAAAAAAGTATGGTGCGCACCATGTTGTCTGAATCGCTTCAGGCGGTTATTTCGCAAACATTAATCAAGAAGATTGGCGGTGGCCGAGTTGCTGCTCACGAAATTATGATGGGTACTCCAGCAATTCGAAACCTCATTCGTGAAGACAAAGTGGCGCAAATGTACTCCGCTATTCAAACGGGTATGTCTCATGGCATGCAAACCCTTGATCAATGTCTGCAAAACTTGGTCAATAGAGGCTTAATTACCCGTGAAGATGCAATGCAGAAAAGCTCGAATAAACAAGCTAATTTCTAAGGAGCTGGGATCATGGATGTTCGTCCATTTTTAAATTTGATGGTGGAAAAAAAAGCGTCTGATTTATTCATCACTGCCGGTTTTCCACCCAGCGCCAAAATTGATGGTGAGTTACGTCAGTTATCCGAAGATAAATTAACCCCAGAGCAGTCGCTGGTGTTTGTTGAATCTTTAATGAGTGATGTACAAAAGAAAGAGTTTCACGATACTAGCGAGTGTAACTTTGCTTTTGCGGCAAAAGATTTAGGCCGTTTTCGTGTCAGCGCCTTCTGGCAACGCGAATCAGCCGGTTGTGTTATGCGCCGTATCGAAACCCAAATTCCTGAAGTTGACGACTTAAAACTGCCGGCGATTTTAAAAGATTTGGTGATGAGTAAGCGTGGTCTTATCATCATGGTAGGTGGCACCGGTACTGGTAAGTCGACATCGTTAGCTGCACTGGTGGGGTACCGCAATGCACATGCTCGCGGACACATTCTGACCATTGAAGATCCTGTTGAGTTTGTCCATAACCATCGTAAAAGCATTATTACGCAACGTGAAGTGGGCATTGATACCGAATCATTCGATGCCGCGCTTAAAAGCTCATTGCGTCAAGCACCTGATGTGATTTTAATTGGTGAAATTCGTACTCAAGAAACCATGGAGTTTGCATTGTCATTTGCTGAAACTGGCCACTTATGTATGGCAACTTTGCATGCCAACAATGCTAACCAAGCACTTGATCGTATTATGCATTTAGTACCAGAAAGTAAGCACAACCAACTACTATTTGATTTGTCATTAAATTTACGCGGTATTGTCGCGCAGCAGCTTATCCCTAAATCAGATGGAACCGGGCGTCGTGCAGCTATTGAAGTGTTAATCAATACTCCTCGAGTGGCCAGCTTGATCGCCAAAAACGAGTTACATTTACTTAAAGAAACTATGGGTAAGTCACGCGAACAAGGCATGCAAACATTCGACCAAGCCTTGCTCGATTTGTATGTAGAAGGCGAAATCAGTTATGCCGACGCATTACATCATGCCGATTCACCTAATGATTTACGCTTAATGATTAAATTACAAAATAATGAAGCCGCGTCTTCAGGGACAATGGAAGGCATTACTCTAGACATGGATTAGTGATTATCTTAGTCAGTCAATAAGCTGATAATTCATCAAGCTGTTTATTATTAAAGGCCGTAAGTCACATCTTACGGCCTTTTTTGTTACCATGGTCACCATTATTGTTATCATTACTGTGGTTATCATGACTATTGTTGTGAAAGTTGCGATAACAAAAATACATTAAAAATCTTTTTTTCAGTAACCTTATTCGTATTTTTACGTTGTCTGTTACACATTTTTTCACGTTATATAAAATTGTTTTTCAAGGATGTTTCATGCAGTTATGGCAAAAAGTCACCGTCTTATCTTCGCTAATCTTGTTTCCATTCGCGGCCTCAGCAGTACCAGTCACAGATGAAGTCGATATCGGCGGTGCAGTGCGCGTGAACTACGGTTGGAAAGATTACGACAATAACTCCAAACTTGAGTTTGAACTGTTCCGTGCAGATGTTAACTACAAGAGTAAAGATGGCTTATTCGCCTCTGCTCAGTATCGTTGGTATGAAAATATGGACGTAGTGCATCATGCATACATGGGTTATCAATTTGATGAAGCCCAATCAGTGCAAGTGGGTGTAACCCAAGTGCCATTTGGATTATTACCTTATGCCGCCCATTCATTTTGGTTCGGCGCAACCTATTATCTTGGTTTTGAAGATGATTATGATGCCGGTATCCATTACAAAAATGAACAAGATGGTTGGCGTTATGACTTAGCGTATTTTGCTAATGACGAAATTGGCGACGGTTCTAATTATGATCGTTACTCATTTGATGCGGCCACAACAGCCGATTCACCATATGAAGAGGCTGGACAAATCAACGCCCGAGTTGAACGAGAATTTACCTCTGGTGAAGTGACTCATAAGTTAGGTGGTTCATTACAATACAGCCAATTAGATTTTATGGCTGATGCCGCTACCGTAGTAGGTGAAGACACCAATGGTCTTGCCGCTGCAGCGCATTGGCAACTTGACTGGAAACAATGGCAATTACAGTTACAGTATATTCATTATGACTATGATATAGACAACAGTGAACGTATTGCGCTGAGTGCATTTCAATATCCATTTGAAATTGCAGCTGAAGCCGATGTTGCTACCGTTAACATTGCTAAATCGATTGACGTTGATTGGGGTCCAATCTCTAATGTAAATTTTTACAACGATTACAGCCAGGTAATGGCATCGGGTCAAGGGCTTGATGATTCTATCCAGAATGTGACTGGTGTTGCTATCACGGCAGGTAAATTTTATTCTTATGTAGATTGGATTGCCGGTAAAAATATGTGGTTTGTTGATGGTCCAGGCGTTGGTATCAATAATGGTGATACATCATGGCATTCTCGCTTAAACATCAATATTGGTTTCTATTTCTAAAAGGTTTTGATCTCAATAAAAAAGTATCGCGTATAATGCATTGATACTTCATTAGGCACCGATAAATTCATTTAGCGGTGCCTATTAACTTTGAGAAAAGGACACTTAACATGATTAAATTTATTGCCGCAGCAGGCTTGTTTACCCTTAGTGCAGGGGCTTTTGCTGCAAGTTGTCCTGATTATCTCAATGTTGAAGCCCGCAAATTACACTCCGAAGAAAACGTCAATTTATGTGAACTCACCCAAGGTAAAGCAGTATTAATTGTTAATACCGCCTCCCATTGTGGCTTTACACCTCAATTTGAAGCACTTGAAGCCTTGCACAAGCAATATGCAGACAAAGGTCTAGTGGTAATTGGTTTTCCATCAGATGATTTTTTCCAAGAAGAAAAAGACGAAGCTAAAACCGCAGATGTATGTTTCATCAACTACGGTGTCACGTTTACCATGGTATCAACATCACCCGTGAGAGGCAGTGAAGCCAACTCAGTGTTTAAATATTTAGGTGATAAAAGTGGCCAGCCAAAGTGGAACTTCTATAAATATGTTGTTTCAGGTGATGGCAAAACGGTAAAAGAATTCAGCTCTCGTGTTAAACCCGATAGCGATGAATTGATAAAAGCGATTGAGTCCGTTCTATAAGTGGTTAGCTTATCCAAATGAGTTAGCTAGGACAGTTAGTTAACTTAGGATAGCGTTAACTAACATAGCTATTTAATCGAGATAATAGTTTAATTGAAATAGACGTTTTAGAGCGCCGATCGATTTGATCATCAAATCGATAACTAGCGCTCTTTTTGTGTTAATCGAAAGCGATATAATTATAATTTCATCTCACAAGTTACTCATACTGTGATGTATTTATAAATCCATACTAATAACGGAGAAGATACTTTGGCTAGATTTTCAGGGCTAGATAAAGAAACCGGTCACAAAGCGCGTGGCAAAACCGGTGTATTATTATTAAATCTAGGTACACCAGATGCACCAACCGCATCAGCTGTTCGCATCTATTTAGCTGAGTTTTTGGCGGATCCTCGAGTCGTCGAAATTCCAAAACTGATATGGATGATTATTCTTCACGGGATTATTTTACGTATTCGTCCAGCCAAATCAGCAGCCTTATACAAACAAGTGTGGACCGAAGCCGGTTCGCCTCTACTCGACATTAGCCAACGTCAGCAAGCCAAACTAGCCAATCATTTACACGCGCAAGGGCATGATGTGAGCGTCCATTTGGCTATGCGTTATGGTTCTCCATCAACGGCCAGTACCCTGCAAGCAATGCACAAGCAAGGTGTAGACAATTTAGTGGTTTTGCCTTTATACCCACAGTACGCGGCTCCAACAACGGGTTCGGCATTCGATGCTTTAGCCAAAGAATTAATGAAATGGCGTTATATCCCCGCACTGCACTTTATTAACACCTACCATGACAACCCTGATCTTATCGATGCGCTTGCAGCATCGATTGAAAAAGATTTTGAACAACACGGAAAACCACAAAAACTGGTGATGTCTTATCATGGTATGCCTGAACGCAATCTGCATCTAGGCGATCCTTATTATTGTTTTTGTATGAAGACAACTCGCTTAGTGGTAGAAAAATTAGGCCTAACTGAAGATGAGTATGTGGCAACATTCCAGTCTCGCTTTGGCAAAGCTAAATGGTTACAACCATACACAGACGTAACCATTGGTAGTCTGCCTGAAAAAGGTGTTACCGATATCGCCGTTATCTGCCCAGCATTTAGTGCCGATTGTTTAGAAACCTTAGAAGAAATTAAGGGCGAAAATCGTCACGTATTTGAAGATGCTGGTGGCAAAAACTATAGATACATCGAATGTCTAAACGATAACGATGATCATATCAATATGATGGCAAACCTTGTTAAACCTTTTCTATAATTACAGGGCGTGACTCCGTCACTGCTAGGGCGCTTCGCTTCTAGGGCGGACTGCGTCACTGCTAGGTCGCTGCGCTACTAGGGCGTGACTGCGTCACTGCTAGGGCGCTTCGCTACTAGGGCGTGACTGCGTCA
>NZ_JACJEB010000012.1:0-151020 GCF_014163845.1 Shewanella sp. SR43-4
AACCAAATTAAACCAAATTAAATCAGCTATAAATCATGTTTGTCCATGAGTCTATAAAAGGTTGCCCTTGAAATATCTAAATAACTTGCTGCAAGCTCAACTTGGCCATCAGCAATTAGAATGGCCTGTTGTAAGGCTTGTTTTTCGGCATTGTCTTTTAAGGTTTTAAGCGAGAGCGCGATGTGACGCTTTTTGTCAATATTAGCTAACTCTAGGTTTTGTGCACTGATCTGCGGCATGTCGCACAGTACCACAGCACGACGAACACGATTAATTAACTCTCGGACATTGCCTGGCCATGAATAGTTTAATAATGCATGGCATGCAGATTGCGATAATGGCTTAGCCACCAGTCCATATTCATTCGAATACATTCGAATGAATCGATTGGCTAGACCGATGATATCATCACGCCTTTCTTCTAATCTTGGGGTGTTAATGGTTATGCCATTCAAGCGATAATAGAGATCTAACCTAAAACGACCTTTATCGATAGCACTTTCTAAATCAACATGAGTTGCCGCTAAAATACGCACGTCAGCCGATTGAGATTTACCGCCACCCACAGAGTCGTACAAACCCTCTTGTAAAAAACGCAATAAATTGACTTGTAATTCCGCGGGTAAATCACCTATTTCATCTAATAATAATGTACCGCCATCAGCCAATGCAATTTTGCCTTTCCGGTTACTTGTTGCTCCTGTAAAAGCACCTTTTTCATGACCAAATAAGTCTGACTGAATTAAACCTGCCGCCATAGCACCACAATTAACGGTAATAAGAGGTCTATCTTTTCTGGAAGATAATTGATGTAACTTAGTGGCGACTAATTCTTTACCTGTGCCAGATTCACCACGAATAAGCACTGGAATATCTGTTGGTGCAACTCGCTCAACTTGACGAAATAACTGTTGCATGACGTCTGATTGGTACACTGATGGCTCAGTTTCTTTGCCAGTTTGCTCAAGCTTTGGCGCATGATGCTGCTGTTTTAATTTAGACAAGCCGATGCCATGACCTAGACACTTTTCTAACCTTTCTGGATCGATTGGACTCGTGCAAAAATCCCAGGCATATTGCGCAATGAAGGTAGTAATATCTTTTATTTCGAGTTGTGATTTATTGATCAGTACAATAATATGGATCTTGGGGACCAAAATTTTAACTAAGTGGCTGATTTCATTTTCAATATTTCCTTTTCGAAGATCGATTAAGCATAGGGCACAATTATTAGGTATATTATTTTGATCATACTTATCAATGTAATGCAGCTTAAAATCTAATCGAGAAAGTACTTCATTTAGCTCCTTACACTGAAAACCTGCTATGAGTAACGTTTTCATGTTGATATCCTTTCGATAAAGAAATCACAAAAGGGCTAACACAAGGCTAGCCCGTGCATCTTATCTATAGATATAACCGGACAATATTACTTGAATATAAACCCTGCTGACATGTTAATCGTTTATATCATCGGTAACTTAATACATAAGTTAAGTAATGTAGTTACTCATGAGCAGTATCATTATTGGATTCAATATGGATACCCACTCAGAACCACACTTTGTACGTTTTAATCATCTTTTTATCGACTAATCACCCCAGATTGATCGTAATGATGACTAACTTTAATGTATCTGTTATCTCAGCTACATCTTTCTTATGACCATAGTATGGTACAGAAGTGTTAATAGTATACAAAAAGCAGTAATTAAATTGACATATATGCAACATTTAACTATTACCCCAAATATCCACATAAATCGGCGCTCAAAAACAGCTTGCTCGTGCACAAGAGTTAACCGTGCTCTTAAACCACCTAAACAACTGTGTTATAAATATAACCTAGACTAATCGTTAGTCCGTCTCACGGGCAGTAAAGTCGTTAAACGCAACCTAAAGATAGATATCTAGGAGTCCTAAAGGAACCGTCATGATTAAATACAATGCTTGTATAATGTTAAGTTCATTGGCACTAGTCACCTTATCTGCTGCAGTTAACGCAGGACAACTCCCCAAAAATGTTGAAGAAATTCGCGTATTAAAGGCGGAACAAACCCTACCTCAGGTGGTTAATCGTTATCAAGCCATTAGTGATACCTTGGAGGTCAAGTTAGCTCAATCCACCGATGAATTAGCGGTGACAGAAATGGCAGCCCATCAAGGACATAGATTATGGCAACAAGCTGTGAGGGATGTTCAGTCTGGACACAGTGATGATCGCTCCTTGTACTGGAGTCGATTAAGCATGCGTAAGGTCTTAAAACAAGACAAAGCAGGATTTAATCTTGCCGACTGGCAACGCGAGATTTTGGTCAAAGCGGTGGAGAAATCCTCCCGTGGCTTTAGTGATATTGAATTTTATTCCGACAGCCAAATTAATATCTTGGTCACTGGTTTTGATCCTTTTTTCCTTGATAAGGATATCGGCCAAAGTAATCCGTCAGGTTTAGCTGCTTTAGCTCTCGACGGTTATCATTTTGAAGTTAATGGAAAAAAAGTACAGATTGAAACTGTGATGATCCCAGTGAGATTTAGTGATTTTGATAATGGTATTATCGAATCGTTACTGACACCGTTTTATCGAGAGAACAGTGTTGACATGGTATTTACCATTAGCATGGGTCGTGATAATTTTGATATTGAACGCTTTCCTGGACGTAACCGCAGTGCAGAGGCACCAGATAATTTAAATGTATTAACTGGAGCAAGTCGCACCAATCCAAAAGCGCCGCTATTTAACGGAGGCACTTCAAACGATGGGATATTAAATGGTCCTGAGTTTGTGCAATTCTCATTACCTGTAGAGGCGATGGCAGCGGTAAAAGGTCACTGGAGTGTTAATGATAACAATCAAGTTAGCAGCTTATCTCGGGGCCAATTTAAAGCATCATCACTGGCTGAATTACAAAATGAAATTTCTGTAGAAGGCTCTGGTGGCGGCTATTTATCTAACGAAATATCCTATCGCAGTATTTTACTTCGAGATCAATTTAACTTGAATTTACCGGTAGGACACATTCATACTCCACGCATTAAAGGTTACGACTCGCAAGTAGAATCAGACATTGTTGAACAAATACGTGCCATGATAGCTGCGGCAGCGAGCACACTATAAATCGATACACTAAATTAACAGGTCAATACTTTACTTGCCTGAATCTTTCGTTAATCATTCAAGCAAGTGAAGCAACCCAAAATGTTTAAAAGTATTTTTAATTTCAGCCAACGCGCGCACCAAGCGTTAACGCAAGATATCCATACCAAGGAATCTTCATTATCAGCGCGCCCTCGCACCAAGCAACCACTAAACACGAACGTTAGTAACCCCTTACAACTGCAGATCTTGGCCAAAGTCGAAGCCGATTACCAGTTAGCCGAGCTGCATTTCAAACGCCAATTCCCCCGTCCTTGTGTGCATTTCAGCTTACGTGGAAAAAGCGCCGGCACAGCGCATTTACAAGCGAATAAATTACGCTTTAACCCGGTGTTACTGGCTGAAAACCCCGATATTTTTATTAACGAAGTTGTGCCACATGAAATTAGCCATTTAGTGTGTTTTCATCTGTTTGGTAAAGTAAAACCTCATGGTAAAGAATGGCAAAGCGTTATGCTGACAACATTTAATATTGCCCCCAAGACCACTCACCAACTCAATACTCAGTCTGTCAGTGGCCAACAGTTCGAATATTTTTGCGCCTGTGGCAGCATCCACTTAACCATAAGACGTCATAACAGAATTGTCCGCGGCCAAACTCAATATCGCTGTCGCCGTTGCCAACAAACATTAAGCCCTTTTTCTCCTTAAATATTATCAATTGCGTCATCGCATTCGATGGCTTAACATCTGCCCAAATGACAGGCTAAGCCTGCGCTGTAATGATGTTTTTGTTAATTTTAGGGTTTATTTTGCGCTTATCATCCACTCATTCTTGGTTATTTGGGGTGTCGCTACTGTGCGGCATTTTTTCATCAACACTTATTGCGGCAGAACACCCCAGTAGTTTCGGTAAAGCCAAAGCCATTGCCAAAAAGATCTATCAGCAACACTTGCCACTCAACACCTTCTATTGCGGCTGTGATATCGCCATAGCAGGTAAATTATGGCAAGCGGATCATGCTAGCTGTGGCTATCTGGTTAGAAAACAAATTATTAGAGCCAACCGTATCGAATGGGAACACGTCGTCCCCGCCTGGGAATTTGGTCATCAACTGCAATGTTGGCAAGATGGCGGACGTAAAAATTGTGGTAAAAACAACCCGCAATTTAAAAAAATGGAAGCCGATTTACATAACCTTGTACCTGCTGTCGGTGAGGTCAATGGCGACCGCAGTAACTTTAGGTTTAGTGATTGGGGCGGCAAAGCAGATCAGTACGGACAATGCGAGATGATTGTCGACTTTAAAGGCCGTAAAGTGCAGCCACCAAAAGGTGCAAGAGGGCCGATCGCTCGAACTTACCTTTATATGCAACAAACCTATGGTCTACAAATCAGCAGTAGCCAACAAAAATTGTTTAATGCATGGAACAAAATGCAACCGGTTAGTACCACAGAATGTCAACGCGACAGCTTAATCGCAGCTAACCAAGGTAATCATAATGATTTTGTATTCAAACAATGCCAAAATAACGGCTTAGTTCGATAATTGGCGATCAAGCTACCCTTGAACAATTGATTAAATAAGGTCAACACTGATGAGAGTCCCACGCATTTTTCAGCCCCAAGACAATTTACAGCAAGGGCAAACGCTTCAATTAGATGAAGATGGTGTTGCTCATATCGGCCGAGTATTGCGAATGGGAATGGGCGATCACATCAGTTTGTTTAATGGTGACGGTAATGATTACTTAGCCGAGATTATTGAAACCAGCAAGAAATCTATCACTGTCACACTATTGAGTTGTGAAAAAAACCACAGTGAATCGCCATTAAACTTACACTTAGGCCAGGTGATTTCACGTGGTGACCGCATGGAATTTACCGTTCAAAAATCGGTTGAGCTTGGCGTAACCACTATTACGCCGTTATTTTCCGATCGTTGTGGTGTCAAACTGAGTGGTGAGCGTTTAGAGAAAAAACTGCAGCAATGGCAAAAAATTGTGGTCAGTGCTTGTGAACAATCTGGCCGCAGTATCGTACCTATTGTTCGCCCGGCAATGACATTGGCACAGTGGTGTGCAGAACCCACTGAAGCATTAAAACTGAATTTGCATCCAAGGGCTTCACATGGCATTAATGGCTTACAGTTAAACGGCCAACATCAAAGAGTAAGATTACTCATTGGCCCAGAAGGCGGTTTATCTGACGAAGAAATTGCCATGACAGAAACCCAGCATTTTACCGATATTTTATTAGGCCCTAGGGTGCTGCGTACAGAAACTGCATCATTGACTGCCATTACGGCATTACAAGTTAAATTTGGCGATATTGGTTAACATACCGATACCTCTCTGCATATTATTAAGGATACACACATGATTAAGCTCGGCATTGTTATGGACCCTATTAGCGACATTAATATCAAAAAAGACTCGAGCTTCGCGATGTTATTAGAAGCGCAAGCAAGAGGCTACCAATTGTTCTACATGGAAATGCATGATCTTGCTATGGTCAACGGCAAAGCCATGGCCAACATGCGTGAATTATCAGTTAAGCAAGATGCTAGTCAATGGTTTACCTTAGGCGAGTCCGTCGATACTCCGCTAGCAGAACTTGATGTTATTTTAATGCGTAAAGATCCACCGTTCGATACTGAATTTATCTATGCCACTTATATGCTTGAACGTGCAGAAGAAGAAGGCGTATTAATCGTTAACAAACCACAAAGCTTACGCGATGCCAATGAAAAATTGTTTACCGCATGGTTTTCTGAGTTTACCCCAGACACTATTGTGACTCGTGATGCTAAACGTATCCGAGCCTTCCACCAGCTAAAACAAGACATCATTTTAAAACCATTAGATGGCATGGGTGGCACCTCGATTTTCCGTGTGAAAAAAGATGATCCTAACGTGGGAGTGATTATCGAAACCTTAACCAGTTATGGTCAACAATACGCAATGGCTCAGGCATTTATCCCAGAAATCACTCAAGGCGATAAGCGTATTTTAGTGGTTGACGGTGAACCAGTACCTTATGCACTAGCGCGTATTCCGATGAAAGGTGAAACTCGTGGCAACCTAGCAGCTGGCGGCAGTGGCGTGGCTCAACCATTATCTGAAAGTGATTGGAAAATTGCTCGGGCAATCGGTCCAGAATTGAAAAAACGTGGCCTTATTTTTGTCGGCTTAGACGTCATCGGCGATAAATTAACTGAAATCAATGTGACCAGCCCAACCTGCATTAAAGAAATCGAAGCAGCATTTGACGTTAGCATTACTGGTATGCTCATGGATGCCATCGAAGCCCGTATAAGCCAGCAAAAATAGGATTATTCATGCATTATTTATCTATCTACACAAAAATAGTCAGTAGATTAATATTGGCATCTAGTTTGATTATAACTGGAGCTATGGCTGATGAAGTCATAGTGTCGCCTACTGTAGACAGCGCCGTAAGCAATAATGTGCCAACGGTCGGTCCATCAAGACCGAAAAATATTATCATTATGATTGGCGATGGTATGGGACCGGCGTACACCACAGCCTACCGTTATTACAAAGATAATCCTGAGACCGAAGAGATTGAACAAACGGTTTTTGATCGTTTACTTGTGGGGATGGCAAGCACCTACCCAGCCTCTGTAAGCGGTTATGTTACCGATTCAGCAGCATCAGCAACTGCGTTATCAACTGGGGTTAAAAGTTATAATGGAGCCATTGCCGTTGATATCGAAAAACGTCCGCTGACCACCTTAATGGAAAAAGCCAAAACATTAGGTTTATCAACTGGCGTAGCTGTCACCTCGCAAGTCAACCATGCAACACCAGCGGCATTTCTGGCTCATAATGAAAGCCGTCGAAATTATATTGATATTGCAGAGGCTTATTTAAGCTCAGATGCAGATGTGATTCTTGGTGGGGGCCAGCAATATTTCACCCCAACACTACTTGAGCAGTTTAGCGCTAAAGGTTATCAACACATTACTGAATTCGCCCAGCTTGAATCGGTTACTAAACCAAAAGTATTAGGGCTATTTGCTGATGTCCAGTTACCTTGGGTAATTAACGATAACCAAGCGCATAACCTGAGTCATATGACCCAGAAAGCCCTAGATTTACTGTCACAAAATAACCAAGGGTTTGTGTTATTAGTAGAGGGTAGCTTAATTGATTGGGCTGGCCACAGTAACGATATTGCTACGGCCATGGGTGAAATGGATGAATTTGCTTCAGCAATTGAAGTGGTTGAACAATTTGTTCGTCAAAGTAAAGACACGCTTATGGTGGTAACAGCCGATCATAATACCGGTGGGTTATCTATTGGCGCAAATGACAAATATGAGTGGAATCCACAGGTGCTACATAAGGTTAAAGCCAGCCCAGATGCAATTGCTACGCGCGCGATTGCTGAAGATAATTGGCAGCCTTTAACCGCAACACTTTTGGGTTTTACTCCAAGCGACGCACAATACAGCCAATTACAAGCAGCTCGTATGCAAGGTAACGAACCACTGTCTGTCGCACTGCGTAAATTAATTGATATTCAGTCTAATACCGGTTGGACAACTGGCGGACATACCGCGATGGATGTTCAAGTATTCGCTGCAGGCCCTGGCGCAAGGTTGTTTAGCGGCCATCAAGACAACATTGATATCGCGACTAAAATGTTTAGCCTATTACCACAATAGAGATAAATACCTTAATCAATGCCGAACGACGATGACCCACACAATCCCCGCCCTTATCAGCGGGGATTGTGTTAGTATCAGCGTGTTTACCTTATCACTAGCATTATGAGCAACTGACGTGTTAACAAATCCTTCTCAAGCCTTAATCAGAAACAGCCACTATTTTGAAAAGCAAAATGTGTTAGTGCTTAATTATGAAGCTGATACTTTTGCACATCAATGTCTTGAGTTTGCTCATCATGTTACCGCCCTAGCGTTGGATTTTAATCATCACCTGATATTGTCCTCTTGTACCAATGACAAATTACAGTGCTATTTTGGTCACCAATTACCTGATTCACTCGCAAGTTCAAAATTTGATAGTGTGATTATTTATTTTCCCAAAGCTAAACCGTTAATGGGCTATTTACTGCAACTAGCTGCGCAGCATTTATCTATTGATGGCCAGCTGATCATTGTCGGTGAAAATAAAGGGGGAATAAAGTCGATTGCTAAGCTCACACCTGATTATTACTCACCACCAATCAAACAAGATAATGCCCGCCATTGCCTGGTGTATGTCAGTTATTTAACCCAAGCAGCGCCAGCATTAACCCTTAGTGATTGGGTAAGCCAGTACTCACTCGAGACTCCGCAAGGGCAATTACAAATTTGTAATCTTGTTGGTGTATTTAGCGAAAAACGTCTCGATCAGGGCACTGAATTATTACTGTCGCATTTACCAGAAAATTTACACGGCAGAGTTCTCGACTTTGGTTGTGGTGCAGGGGTCATTACAGCGGCGTTACTCAAAGCTAACCCGACGCTAACTATTGAATGTATTGATATCAATGCGATGGCACTACTCTCATGCGAATTAACCCTTGCAGCCAATAATATGCGCGCAAAAATTTACCCTTCAGACGGATTCAATCAAATTGTCGGTAAATTTGACGGTATTATCTCCAACCCACCGTTTCATGATGGGTTAACCAACACTACAGATATCGCCACACAATTTGTCCAACAAAGCGCAACTCGACTAACCAGCAAAGGCATATGGCAAATTGTCGCTAATCGCCACTTACCTTATTCAGAGACTATTGCGACTCATTTTGGCAAAGTAGAAGTGTTAGCTGAAAACAATAAATATAAGCTATATTCCCATCAAGGTTAATCCCTCCTAAAAGCCCGCCAAATCTCACCTCAACTGGCTTAGTTCATGGGCAGCAAAGCTCATTACGGCTGGAATTACAGCTAAATATCAGCTAAATTAACGAAAAGGCAAAATAACGCACATTTTCGGCTTTGTTTCGTTGGTATGGTACTGGCGTCTAATGACCGAATATAAAAATAAAAATAAAGGATGTTATGTTAACGCCATCACTCGTCACATTAAGTGCAGATAAAAGCAAAGCGGAATTACGTATAATTCCCAATACCCATGGCCCCGTGTCGGAGGATGATATTAATGCCTTGCTGACACAGGCTGATTTTACGATGTTATTTCCGATTATCCCCGCGATTAATAAAGCCGTATCTGAAGTCAATGCACTTTGTGGCCAAACGCCTGGCGGACACGAACTCTTTTTTACGATTGCCGAGCGCAAAGATGGCTCTGTGAGCATCAGTGTCAGTGACGATAAAATGCAAGCAAGCATGAAAATCACTTCAGCTTGGGGCGGCAAAGATATCACCCTACCAGACATACTCAATACCCTGAAAACTCAAAAAATCAAAATGGGACTCAGCAAACCTAAGATTATGGCATTGATACAGCGTTTATCGATATTGCCCCCAGGTGAAACCTGTGAGGGGATCATAGCCTCAGGTAAGTTAGCCGTTAATGGCGAAGATGCAATATTAACCCGTAAAGTTGCCTTAGCTCGCGAGCGTCTATTGCAACCACAAGAACGCGAAGACGGCTCTGTTGATATGCGTGATTTAGGCTCACTCATTACCGTCAAACCCAACGATGTATTAATGATTAAAACGCCATTAACGAAAGGGACTCCGGGGTTTAATATCCACGGTGATGTACTGCAACAAATTCCAGGTAAAGATAAATCCATGGAGCCCGGCACTGGCGCGAGCTTTCATCCTCAAGATCCCAACCAACTCATCGCCACCGTTCCTGGTCAGCCAGTGGAAAACCGTACTGGCATGCAAGTTGACGACATTCTGCAAATTAAAGATGTTGATGTTCGCTGTGGCCACGTTAATTTTAAAGGCAGTATATTAATTACTGGTGATGTGCACGAAGGTATGGAAGTTAAAGCCAGTGGTGATGTCACCGTGATGGGCTTTGTTGAGTCTGCCACTATTGAAGCTCAAGGCGATGTGATTGTCAGTAAAGGTGTCATTGGTCGCTTGATTAAAGAGCATGAACTGAGTACTAAAATTAAAGCTACCGGACAAATTTGTGCCCAATTTGTACAATATTCACAACTAGAAGCGCTGGGTAATATTTTAGTCACTAAGCAGTTGCTTCACAGTCATTCGACATCTGGTGACACTATAACGGTCAGCGATGCCCAAGGAAAACGAGGTGACTTGGTCGGCGGCATTGCCACTGCAGCTAAAGGGATTAGGGCTATTGCATTTGGCGCTACGGCCAGTACTAAAACCGAACTGTTTTGTGCTATGCATCAAGGTGAGTTAAAGCAAGAGCTTAAAGAATTAGATGACAGTATCAAAGGCATGGTTGTCGCGAGCTTAGAATTAGAGGCGAGATTGCGTAAACTACCGCCTAAAGCGGAATGGCAAAGTGATGCTGGCATGATTGAACAAGTTAAAATGATGCTCGAGCAAAAAAACCAGATAGATACTGAACGTATTAAAGAAGAAGTTGAATACACACAACACCTTAATGAAGTTGAAAACTATTACAATAATTATGTTATTCAAGCTGAAAAACACATATTCATCAACGTTGAAATCCACATTGGCAATGCATTTAATCGCACCCAACGTGAACATGGTCCGTGCATTGCCAAAAACGTCAATCAAGAAATATCATTCGATTACAGCAATCGCTAGCGAATTCAACACAGCAAATATAGGTAGAAATATACACTATGCAACAAGTACATTGGCCTGCAATACTCAAGTTTGATCAAGATGATGAGTTAATGTACCTAGTTAATCATCAAGATTGGTTAAGCTTTATTTGTGCAAATCAATTTACTCTTGATGCTAACGATAAACTTATCGATAGTGTAGGTCATGTCTATGGTATTCAAACACAATCGCAACAGCTCGCATCAGTGAATAGCAGCGTGGCAGAGCTGCCTTCGTTGCTCAAGCACAGTGATGATATGAGTGTATTACAACTATTGCCTCTTGTTCGTCAGTATGGCCAATTTCAAGGCCATTGCTGCAGCTCAAAAATTATCTTTACCACCATTGAACAAGGTATCGCGACTGTAGCTGAGTTAGAGCAGCTCTATTAAACCCGCTCTCCTAAATAAGACCTTTACCGCCTACTCATTGACGCCATCATGGTTAAGTTAAACACTTATCCTTGATGGCCTTTGTTAAATAAGTCAAAACTAAAATTAACCAATATAATGGCCTCCCCCATTGAGCAACACCCATCGCTCTGGCAAAATGCCCTCTATGCTCACAGCTCTTAAACCCTGAGAATCCTTAATGGAATTACTAAATATTGAATGTCTAGGTAAACGTTTGCGACTAGAAGGCTCGATTGCGGGTTGGCAGCAACTTTATTGGGACAATCAGCTAGTATCACAAAAGTCTGCCAGTGCCACCGACCAAGCCTTTCACATCCATTCATTTGAACTGACCAGGCAAACATCTATCGCGACTGAAACCGAAAATACAAGCGCGAATCTAAGTGTCACGCCACTCCCAGTACGATTAGAAATCGATGTTAACTGGCAACCATTTCAACTTGATTATTGTTTGTTAATTGATGATGAGTCCATTACTCAAGGACAACGTACAGTTAAAGATATTGAGCGTCAAACACCTGAAGTTGCCGTGGTAAAAAACCAAAAAATCAGTGTTGTAGGCCTTGCCTCACTAGGTTTTAAACTGCTAAAAAGCGCTAAGGTAGTTAAGGTTCTTTTTGCCGGAGCAAGTGTTGCCGCCTATTCTTGGCTATTTTCATTTCAATTTGCCTTAGCCCTTATCGGTTGCTTAGTGTTTCATGAATATGGTCATATTCGAGCGATGAAACATTTCGGCATGAAAACCAAAGGGATCTATTTAATCCCTTTTGTTGGCGGTTTAGCCTTGAGCGATGAGCGGATCAACACCCGTTGGCAAGACGTGTATATTTCAATAATGGGCCCCACTTTTGGGCTGATTTTATCGATTATCTGTGTCGGACTTTATTGGATAACAGGTAACGTATTCTTTGCCGGATTAGCGGCATTTAATGCTCTGCTGAACCTGTTTAATTTATTGCCTATTTTACCTCTCGATGGCGGACATATATTAAAAAGCATTAGCTTTTCGATGAACAGCTTGATTGGCCTCATCGCCTGCATTTTAGGTGCAGCCATAGGCGTCTTCATTAGCTACAGCTTAGGCTTGGCTTTACTCGGTTTTTTATTGCTGATTGGCAGTGTCGAGATTATCTTTGAGTGGCGCGGACGACATCAGAGCCACTTATTACCTTTAGATCGCTATGGACAGATTTTCTCTACTGTATGGTATTTGCTCACAGTGGCAGGTTTAGTCGGCATTATTTGGTACTTTGCAGGCTCTGGCGATGAAATGTTAGCTATTCCATTGCAAATTCTGGGTAGTTAGTCCTATTGCCTGAATGCCAATAAAACCTAGTCTGATGACTGACCACATAAAAACGCCTGCATATTGCAGGCGTTTTTATTTGAATCTCTCTGTTTATTATACTGAGGGTAAAGCAAATACCTTGGTCATGACTTTATACAACTCAGTACCTTGATGAACTGAGGCGGAGGCAAAATGTAAAATCGGCACGCAATCCATGGGCAAACTAATCGCTTGAAAAGCCTGATCAGTGCCATAAAGGTCAATACGTAAAATGTTGACCAATGGCTGCCCTGCAGCTAATGGCTCACCGACTACAGCACAATATTCAATCAAGCCCGCTTTAGGTGCATGAAACTTTTTATAATCTCGTAAATAACAAGCAAATCGCGCCATTTTTGCTGGGCTAACGTTCTCAGCTATCACCCCGCGATAGCTTAAATAAGCCAATATACCTTTAGCATCCACGAGTGCGTCATCAAGATCAATGCGTTCTTGGCTGGCAAGCTCTAAGGTAAATGCCGACACGGGTACCGAAAAATCTCGGCCCTGGCTCACTGCATATTGAGTTAATTGCCACCATGGACAAAATGTTGCTTCATCCATCGCGCCACCAAAACTATTGGGGATAACGAGGGTATAGGGTATTGAAAAATATCTCGCGGCATCGATATCATACTCAGGACAATAAAGATGTTTACACGACTTAGGGCCAGTATGTAAATCAAGCACTATGTCGGCTTGGTGAGCCATGGTCTGTAAATTTACCGCCAGACGATGACCTGTTGAGATCCCAAAAGGTTGCGCTAAGCGCTTTTGGCATGCTTCCACTAACATCGAGCGATAAGCCTGAAACAAAGCGTTATCGGTTAAATGTTGGTGTTCGCGATACCAAGCTTGAACATCCACTTGGTGATCAAAATACTCTCGATTCCAATTAACACCTGTAATAGGGTCAAATCGTCCTAAGGTAAACTCGCCACTCTTCTGATTAATTCCTAGCGGATTAGCTAATGGCGCAAAGGTAATATTACCTAACACCTGATAACCTTCCAACAAGGTCATCAGTTGATAAATTACTGCATTGCCCTGCACTTCTGCGCCATGAACATTGGCCTGAATATAGGCACTAGGCGCAGAACTATCACTACCAATGAATGAATATAGCGGCACTGTCAATGCTTGCCCTGTCGCCAACTCCCCGACCTGAACAGACGATTGGATTGCTTTAGTCATCTCAACACTCAAACAGATTTTGATGTAAGGCATTAACCACTTGCGCCGCCTCAGATTCAGCCACCAACACACATAAATTATGTGGGCTAGCACCTTGACAAATCATCCGTACATTATGGTTTTCAAGCACTTTAAACACCCGGCTACAAATACCCGCCGTCGAGGCGATACGATTACCAATAATGGCGATTAAGGCTAAATTTTCTTCAACTCTGACACGACAATGCTGCGATAGCTCTTGTAATAACGATTCGCTTAATAATCCTTGCCCGCTTGAATCAGAACCCGTTTTATCCAGCGTTAGCGATACGTTTACTTCAGAAGTGGTGATTAAATCAACCGATATTTTATGCCTTGCTAAGGTTGCAAACGTTTCTGCTAAAAAGCCTTGAGCATGCAACATTTGTAAACTATGAAGATTCAATAAAGTTTGATCGCGGCGCAATGCAACGGCTCTAAAAACAGGGGTATCTTCCACTTGATGACGGATCCAAGTCCCCCCCATTTCAGGTGCTTTACTGGATCCTACAAACACCTGAATTTTTTGTCTAACGGCCGGTAAAATGGTCGCAGGATGCAATACTTTAGCGCCGAAGGTGGCCATCTCAGCCGCTTCATTAAAACTAATTTCTGCAATAGGGCGAGCATTAGGCGCAAGTCGAGGGTCAGTGGTATAAATTCCGGCAACATCAGTCCAAATTTCAACCGCTGTAGCACAGAGAGCTTCAGCAAGTAGAGCTGCTGAATAATCACTGCCTCCACGGCCTAATGTCGTGGTTTTACCACTGTCATCTGCGCCAATGAAACCTTGAGTGACAATGACATAACGGGCAAGTAACGGCTGTAAAAAATCACCTGACAATTTTGCTATAGCTTCAATTTGTGGTTCTGCACGGCCAAAATGACTGTCGGTACGTAACACTTGACGTACATCAAAATGATCGGATGCGGTGCCTTTTTCACGGATAACGGCTGAAAATAAAATCGAAGAACATTGCTCGCCCGTCGACAGTAATTCGTCCATCACCGCTTTGCTACGATCCAGCTCTAGCGATTCACTTAATACCGACATCCGGCTGAGAATTTTATCAATGCTGGCAGCCACGTCTTGAGGACGTCCTAATTCGTCTAGGATCGCATATTGAATTTTGGCGATTTGCTTAAGCAATATTAAACGACGTTCATCATTAACATTCGCTTGGGTTAGCTCTACTAATAAGTTAGTCACACCGCTGGAGGCGCTCACCACCACCAGACGAGTAGCAGGATTCGCCAAAACGATATCGGCACAACGACTCATAGAGGCATAGTCAGCCACTGACGTGCCACCAAATTTGGCAACCACTAATTCTGAGCGATGACTCTCAGGCGCAACATTATCTGGGGCAAGGTTCATACAGACGCCTCCGCAGTTTGCGAAAGACAACAAAATAAGATGTGATTTACTAACATGATATACGCTCCGAACACACTACGTTCGAAGAGCCTGGTGCTAAGATAACGCACCCTTATAGAAGGGAAACAGCAATCATCACCAGAAGCTCTCCACCAAAAAAATAGGTGACAATCGTTAGGATTCAGCCTAAACGACCGATATCAATGTTTGCCAAACAAACTGATACCTCGGCGCTAATCTCCATCATAAGTGGTCATTGGACTGGCATCCTCTCACTTACTACCTAGTTAACGCTCCTCTTCTGTTCCTCCCTAAGGAGGGAGTTGAAAATAGCAACAAATACCCTATCAAGTCAATCAGCAAAAACAGTAAAAAACACAGTTCTGCTAAAAATCGTGAATATTTGATAATTCAGGCACAGCAATAGCGGTTATATAATTGTTCTAAATTACGAAATAAAAGCCAATATCAAGCTAAAAAACATCATTAACGCAAAATGTCGAGACAATTACCACTGTATTGTATCTTTTTATAGTGCAATGTGTTGTTTAACCGTTTAATTGCTTGAATAACTTATCACTCATCACGGATATGACCGCACTCTGGCAGTTCATACACCAAACGCAGTCGGTGATTGAACGCCCCCATAGCCACTTCCGGTTTAATGGTATCAAGACATGCAATCAAGGATATTAAACCTCTATTAACGTAATAAATGGCATATTGATTAAACTCGCGACCAAGCTCAACAGCCTGTTCTTTATCAATAAAAATAGCCCAGCTCTTTTCCATATGCGACAAATCAGGTGCCGCACCGACTAGTGCGCGATAGGGACGATTATATTGTTGGATTTTAGATTGAAGCTGGCGATCAAGTAAGCGATTTTGACTAGGAGAGAGCCTAGTGCCGAGGGGGTTATGAGCAGTAACAATTGCAAATGGGAAATCATCAGAAAGACGCTGAGTGAACAAAAAATGAGTTGTTTGATAGTCATCCCACAATGAATCTATAACATTTTTCATAGTAAATTTTCGTCAATTAAGCCAAAAATAGTCTATCAGATAGCTTAAATATCTAAAAGGTTTGAGATCTAGATCACAAGAATAATATTTAAAAATCATTAACTATTATAATGTTATCAACATTAATCTTTTATGTACTTCATTGGTATATTAATTTTTTAACATTTAATTTGTTAACAAATACCTAAAACGAGTACAATACCCTCTACTCATTAATAAATCACTTTAGCGAAGTTGGCTACATACACCTCAAAAGCTCAGCAAATATTGTTGAGAGTGTGATGATTTATTGATGTAAAGTTTACAGTCGTACTAAATTTGTTCTACATTTGATAAAACATTCATACGATTAAATAAGTTTGCGATAGAAGGAACTATCTTTCTAAATGGCATTCATAGTAAGTAAGCTTAGTTACAACAAATTTACACCACTTTTTACATCATCATGCTTTAAGTGCAAACGCACATCATAGTGTCATGATAATAAATAGACGCAAGCAGACTCAGTAACCAGCATTAACCGTTACGAAATAGAGTTTATAGAGAGTGTTTAATTCAGGGTAGACATAGATAAACACCAAAGAAATATCGGAATATTAGTGCATTAGCCCAAGCGCTTTTGCAACCTATTAGCACAAAGTGGCTAGAATCGAATTTTATAAAATCAGGTAAATATCATGCAAAATCCGCACATTTTAATTGTTGAAGATGAAGCTGTAACTCGTAATACATTGCGCAGTATTTTTGAAGCTGAAGGTTACGTTGTTACCGAAGCCAATGACGGTGCAGAAATGCATAAAGCGATGCAAGACAATAAGATAAATCTTGTTGTTATGGATATTAACTTACCCGGTAAAAATGGCTTGTTATTAGCACGTGAATTACGTGAAATTAATAACATCGGCCTTATTTTCTTAACGGGTCGTGACAACGAAGTTGATAAAATTCTTGGGCTTGAAATTGGTGCTGATGACTACATCACTAAACCATTCAATCCTCGTGAATTAACCATCCGTGCTCGCAACTTGTTAACCCGCGTAAATAATGCTGCAGCAGAAACCGAAGAAAAAGGTTCTGTTGAGTTTTATCGCTTTAATGGCTGGAGCTTAGAAATCAACAGCCGTTCTTTGGTTAACCCACAAGGTGAAGCTTACAAGTTACCACGCAGTGAATTCCGTGCAATGCTTCACTTTGTTGAAAACCCAGGTAAGATTTTAACCCGTGCTGACTTATTGTTAAAAATGACTGGCCGTGAATTAAAGCCACATGACCGCACTGTTGACGTGACAATCCGTCGTATCCGTAAGCATTTTGAAAGCTTACCTGATACGCCAGAAATCATCGCAACAATCCACGGTGAAGGCTATCGTTTTTGTGGTGACTTAGAAGCGTAATATTGTTAAGTTTACACAATAAAAAACCAGGTTAATCACCTGGTTTTTTTATGTTTATTTTTTAGTAAATGAAATAATAGTCAGCGAAACGATTATTTCAACTGTTGATCTAAAAACGCTGCTAATGTTTTATATAAATGATTTCGGACTTTCTCGCCGCGCATAGAGTGCTTAGACCCAGGATAATCCATCATTTGGAACAATTTACCTTCATCCTGTAATGCTTTATAGACTCGGGTACTATTTTCAAACAAGACGTTGTCATCTGCCATGCCGTGATACATCAATAAACCCGACTGATAGTTTTTCACATAAGGTAGAATACTACTGGCATCGTAACCGTGTTGGTTAGTTTCAGGGTTGCCCATATAACGCTCGGTATAATGAGTGTCATACAAACGCCAATCAGTTACTGGCGCACCCGATATCGCCGCTTTAAAATAACCTGGTGCCTTAAACTGACTCATTAACGCCATGTAACCACCGTAGCTGTGACCATAAATAGCCACATTGTCCCCATCAATAAAGGGTAAGCTACGCAGATAATCAACACCTACCTTTTGATCGTTCACTTCGGCATCACCCATGTTTTGATAAATCACATGTTCAAATTGAGTACCTCGGTGCGCTGAACCACGGTTATCTAATTGAAATACTGCATAACCTTGCTGCAGTAAATATTGAGTAAAATAATCGGCTTCGCTCCAACTGTTGACCACTAACTGAGCATGCGGTCCACCATATACGCGCACCACAACCGGATACTGTTTAGCGGCATCAAAAGGCACTGGTTTAAACAATCGGTACTCGAGTGCTTGACCATCTTCAGCTCTTAGTTGGCCAAACTCAGGCATTTGCCATAATCCGGCATAATCATAAAGCGGATGATTTTTATCAATCTCATTTTGCTCAACCCAAGCGAGTTGTTTGCCACTATCGTTGTGTAAACTAATTTGTGGTGGTTGCTGCAAGCTACTAAAGTAATCTAAATAAACGGGTTTTTTATCCGCAAAAACCGCCTCATGCATACCCGATGCTTGGCTAATTCGCTCAATTGAATCCATGCCTTTATTAAGATTAACGCGGTATAAGTGACGCTCAACCACACTGTCTTTACGACCAGAAAAATACACCCATCCAGTAGCTTCATCAACAAATTCAAGTGCATCTACAGCCCAATAACCTTGGGTTAATTGTTTAAGCTGCTTACCGTGCAAGTCAAATAAGTACAGATGATTAAAACCATCACGTTCAGATCCCCAAATAAAGGCAGCTTGTTGCTTTAGAAAGTGCAGATCATTGTTTAAGTTAATCCACGCTTTACTGCGCTCTTCAATCACGGTTTCAGCTTGTTTCGGTGTACTTATCGAAGCAATGCGAAGATCGAGCGTTTGTTGATCGCGACTTTGCCATTGAAATGACACATGTTGGCTATCTGGCAACCAATCGACACGAGGTAAGTACATGTCTTTTTGTTTGCCTAAATCGATCCAGTTAATACTACGATCTTTTAAGGTCACAACGCCAAGTGCTATCTCAACATTGGCTTTACCTGCATAAGGGTAACGCTGTTCAGTTAATTTAATCCCTTCGGCATATATTTCATTGCGAGTGACTAACTCGACACCTGATTCATCAATGCGAGTAAAAGCAATCGCCGACTCGTCTGGCGCCCACCAATAACCAGTCATGCGATCCATTTCTTCTTGGGCGACAAACTCTGCCATGGCATTTTTTATCGGCCCTTTGCCGTCGGTGGTTAAAGCGATCACTTTTTGCGTCTGCAACGACAACACATATAAATTTTGATCGCGCACAAACGACACAAAGTGACCTTTTGGAGATAAACGAGCATCGGTAACAAAGCCTTCTCCGGTAGCTAATTCAGCGACTTTATTATTGGCAACATGATATAAATACAACTTACCTGCGGCAGGAATTAAAATACTTGCACTGTCTTGCGACCAAAAATACTCCATGATCCCTTGACCATAAATACGTTGGCGCTCACGGCGGGCTTTTTCCTCATCAGACAGTTCTCCCCCTTCTAATTGATCTGCATTAATCAAGATGCTGCGTTTGCCGCTAGCAATATCCATTTGCCACAAATCATAAAAATGCTGATTATCTGCTCGGCTCGATAAATAGGTAACTCGCTTGCCGTCTGGGGATAGTGCTAATCCACGAGGGCTTGAACCCGCCAATGCGGGAGAGGCATGAATACGCTCAATAGTGAGTGGCGTAGTGTTACCTTGTATCGCCGTCAATGTTGCGGTGGTCGATGAGTTCATGATGCTGCCTTTAGCGGTTGCTGTTGCGGAAAAAACCGCGCTGGTAAAAAGGAATGGTACGGCAGACACTGCCGCTAAAGCATGATGCTTCCATGTTATTGTCATTATTATTAATCCTTGGGCAATTCAATCCGCCCACATTCTGCCTTAATTTACAGCAAAACCAAAACCCCAGATAACAATCGCTGAAATTAGCGTCATTGTGGGGTATGATTTGCATATAACTGATAAGAATGAATTACCTTGACCTTAACTTCGCAAAATCTCATAGGAAAAATCATGCAGACTTTGGCACAAACCCTTAGCGCACAAGCCGTAAATACGTCTTTAGCACAATTACTGTTAACCTTAGCTGACACTTCAAAAGCCATTAGTGTTGCTGTTCGTCACGGTGCATTAGCCGGTGTTTTAGGCGCGACAGAACAAGAAAATATTCAAGGCGAAACTCAGAAAAAACTCGATGTCATCACTAATGACATGCTTAAAGATGCGCTAAAAACCGACGGTCACGTTCGTGGTTTAGCCTCTGAAGAAGAAGATTATGTGGTTGAAGTGAGTGCTAATGGAGAATATTTGGTGTGTTTTGATCCACTCGATGGCTCATCAAATATTGATATAAACTCATTGGTCGGGACCATTTTCTCTGTATTACCCGCACCAGACGGAGCCTTAAACGAGCAAAGTTTTTTACAGGCTGGTCGCAAGCAAGTGGCAGCCGGTTATGTATTATATGGACCATCAACCATGATGGCACTAACGACGGGTAATGGTACGCAATTTTATACTTTAGCTCCCGACAGCCAAGAGTTTTTACTGACCGACGATAACGTACAAATCACCCCAGACACTGCGGAGTTTGCCATTAATATGTCAAACCAACGTTTTTGGGAAGCCCCAATGCAAACCTATATAGCCGACTTATTACTCGGTTCAATTGGTCCACGCGAGCAATCATTTAACATGCGTTGGATTGCCGCCATGGTAGGTGATGTGCATCGCGTATTATGCCGTGGTGGTATTTTTACTTACCCAACAGACAATAAAAACCCTGAAAAACCTTTTAAGTTACGCTTAATGTACGAGGCGAACCCAATGGCATTGCTCGTTGAGCAAGCGGGCGGCAAGGCTTCAACCGGCTACGAAACCATATTGGATATTGAGCCAACAGCCATTCATCAGCGTGTAGCGGTGATTTTAGGTAGCGCCAACGAAGTCGATACTTGCTTGAGCTACCACGGTATTGATTACAGTGAAGAGCCATCAATCGACTAAATTGAGCCATTAAAAAAACCGCCTTTGGGCGGTTTTTTAGTCTGGGGCGCTAAGTAAACAAAGTCCATCAGCATCAATCTTCTGAGTCTGAGTATTAGATACTTACCATCGATAAAACCTTAAGTTCAACCACTAAGTACGGAGAGAAAGAAGCATTTCTTTACAATAACTTAAATAACCTCTAAGTTAATTTATTCAATATTGATAATGGACTATAGCGATGCAGCAAGTCAGCTCATCGAATAAAAAGACATATATTGCAGCTATTGTAGTATTACTGCTTATCAGCCTAGGATGTTATGTCTATCTCACGTTAACTAAACCAGCATATTTACAAAATGGTACGGTTTTAGTGCTCCCGGTAAACCTCACATCAGACAAGATTGAACCACAATGGAATCGCTATGCTGCGATGGATATGCTTATCCATCAACTCAATCTAGGGGTTAATTACCCCTTGCTGCAAACTGAGGATATTATCAATATCATCTCACTTATCTCTAGAAAGCACTCAGATAAAGCGGCCGATATTCAGCAAATTATGGCGATTTCTGGCGCAGTCTTGGTGATTGAATCAAGTATTAAAGGCACTAATAATCAATACCAATTAGCCTTTACATTACACCAACAACACAGTAGTGAAAGTGATGTCGTTAATGTCGCGAGCATAGAGCAAGCATTGCTCACTGCAGCCGAGTTGATTAATCAACAGGTCCATCCACAGCACAGTAAAATCACAGAGCAATTCGATTCACGTTTTAGCCCGCCACAACTAATCCACGCAATAGCTTTGATGCAAGGTGGTGATAGCGTCGCAGCAGAGGAGCAATTATCTGCGCTTATAGTTACTGCGCCCGATAACTTAGTCGCTCAGCGCCTACTTGCCATGATTCAATTACAGCGACATCAATATCAACGACTGAATAGCACATTGACTGCCGCAATCATTGAAGCTTCTCGCCAAAAAGATGAACGAGAGCTGGCCAGATTCAGATTACTCTTAGCCCAAAGTTACACTGAAACCAATAAGATAGAACACGCATTAAGCGTGCTTAGTATCGCCAAAACTAATGCTGCAAAAGTGCAAGACTGGCTAACGCTGGGTTATATATCACAGCTTGCTGGTGTGATAAATCAGCGCATCGGCCGTAATGCAGATGCCAGAGAGCAATTTAAAAAAGCCATTGAATATCATAAAATGATGGGCTACCCCGTAGGGCAAACACAAGCGCTCAACGATTTAGCGGAATTAGAAATGGTTGAACATAACTACCCGCAAGCTTATCGATATATTAATCGCTCTTATGAGCTGGTTGCGCATCGCCGTTTAGATGATTTAGAAACATCTACATTAAAGATTATGTCTAAAATTGAAAATAAAATGCAGCATAGATAAGGTCTTATAGTATCGCTAACCATTCTAGCCATAGGTTTGAATAGAAAATCCCAACGATACAATCCTCAGCGCATCGTTTGCGTAAAAACAATAAACATAAAAATGGCCTGCTTATGCAGGCCATGTTTATCAACAACTAAATCACCATGATGATCACTCGATTTTGGCTATGCTTCTTCAGCAGCTTTTGCCGCCTCAAGCTGATGTACTTGCTCCGTTTGATCGACAATAGTTAATACCGCAGTATCGCCCACCACGTTGCATGATGTCAGCACCATATCAATAATACGATCCAATGCAGCCACAATAACAAATGCCTCTGTCGGTAAACCTAATTGATAAATCAACACCCCAATCATCACCATGCCGCCGCCAGGAACGCCACCCGCACCTACTGACAATAAAAACACGCTAAACAGTAACGACGGGATTTGCTCATTGCTGATAGGCATCCCAAAGGCATTAGCAACGAAGAAAATCGCAATAGTGATATAAATCGATACCCCACCCATATTCATAGTTGCACCAAGCGGTACACCAAAACCAGCAACTGCTTTACTCACCCCTAACTTGTCTGTCAGTGTGCGCATAGTGACTGGAATTGTCGCATTTGAACTGGCTGTTGATAGCGAAAATAAAATTTGCTCTTGGGTTTTCTCGCGAAAGGTTTTCGCTGAAATTGGGGTAAATAAACTGACAGAATATGGATATACGATAAAAATCCATATCAACAACAATGCCAAAATAAGCACTAAATACTCGACAACACTGACAAAAATTTCAGGCTCTAAGGTTGCACCTAATTTAAACATCAGGGCAAACACACCGTACGGCGCTAAACTCATAACCACTGAAATTAAACGCATCATGATTTTATTGGCAGTTTGAAATCCTTTCACCGCACCTTCAACAGATGCGCCCATTGACTTGATCACGCCGCCCATTAATAGCGCCATAAATATCACTTGCAGCATATTGCCAGAGGTAAAAGCTGAAAAAGGATTATTTGGCACAATACTCACAATTAACGACATTAAATCTGGCAGTTCAGTCGCAGTAATATCCAGCGAGCCATTGCTCGACATATCCACGCCTTTACCAGGTTCAAATATCATAGCAACGGTAAAGGCAGCTAAAATAGCAATCACGGTATTAATAATATAAAAACCAAAGGTTTTACCGCCTAAACGACCAAAACTTTTTAAATCTTGTAATTCACACACACCACAAACAATACTCACAAACACCAGTGGCACGACTAGCATCATGATCATATTAACAAACATGGTGCCAACACCACTTGCCAGAGTCACTAATGTGCCACCAAAAAAAGCATTATCGGCTAATAAAAACTGCACAATACTGCCCAGCACAACCCCGAGAAATAGACCAATAAAGATCCGTGCAGAAAGTGATTTTGTCATATTTTTTCCCATTCGAAATGCAACATTAGTTGCTAATTATTATTAATATACCCAATCCTAGGCATTTTTTTTATTCGAGCGCAGTGATACTGAGACATAGACAAAGATAATTCAATCATCATCTGAACAAAGCTGACCACTTTTTACAGACTTCATATCGAAATAATTATAAATGCCATAATAAACATACGATTAGCCAATAAAAACATTAGTAAGTAAGGACATATTTATCGCAGAAAACCATTTATCATAACTTCAACACTGATTTATGCTGGCTCAAATGCCATAAATGGACAGTGCTTATAACCTCTAAAAGCGCAATAACGACAAGATGAGCTTTTTTGCCAGCATATGTTGTTGCTTAATACTGACATGATAGCGTGCCACCCAAGCCACTAATTGATCCCAATCTACTGCTAAGCCTTTGCTGCCATCAATGACATCAGAGGTCGATGAACTCGGCATAAGTCGATTGACTAAAGGCGATGGCTGTAACCCAAGGTATTCACCGGGGTTATTTTTAGCCGCGATAGTTTCATTGATATAAGCTAACTGACGCTGCTGCTTATAAAAATCTGTCGCTGAATTGATTTGCGGCAATGCCAGTAATGTTGCGGGTGCACTGAGGGCTAATTGAGGAACGACGAGGTGTTGGCAATGATCTAGGCTATGGGCAATCATTAACCCGGCGGGATCTAAATCGGTAAACGCAATCACTTGCACCTTGGCAGGATCAATCAAACCTAAGAAATGTTTGCGTCCAGCGGGGGAATAATGATGACTGCCGCGATACACCACCATGCACCGTTCCATAAGCTTAGTCATAGATTGATCAAACTGATACTGGAAAACGTTATCAAAACTGTCTAAGTTTTCCACCACCATAATGCAGTTAATGGCGAGCTGTTCGCAAAGGTTAACGGCACGATCAACCTTAAGTCTTAGTGCGCAATCATGCTCGGCCAATAGGCCTTGGCATAACGGTGGGGCTAACTTTAGCAGCAGATAGTCGGCTTCTGGCGCAATATTGGCGTATTTCTCATTCGCGCTTTGCTGCGACATTTGTTGGCGTGTCACATCAAAGTCTAGCGCTAGAATATCTAGGCCGGTATCGATTTGTGCCATTTGTCGCAGTAACAGATGATCGTTAACGCTTAAGTACAATTGCTTTTGGGCGCCGTCGGTTTCACCTATTTGCCATAGACGATAAACATGTTGCCAACCGGCATTAAATGGCACTCGCGGCAATCGTTGTTTTGCTGCGCGAGCCAACATTTGCAAGTGATGTTTACTGATACTCGCCATCTAGACTCTTCATCTTTTATATTGATCGTTTCAGTTTATTACACGTTAACAATATTGATCGCCGACAAGCTTAATGGCCAACGAAATGACGCCAAGGTTACGCTAACCAAAGTTCAACATCGTGAATGACAAAGTTGCCACTATATACCGGGTCAGGCTTTCCTATAGGTTCAAGCTCAAAGTAATTCTTATGCTCATCAGCTAAGCCTTCATAGCCACCAATCACCTGATATAGCCAACTTTCTGCATCCCACTGCAATTGTTTCTCTGTAAGGTAACTGAGCGCCGATTGACGCAGACCTGAATCAATCACTTCACAGAAATACTCATCAACAGCAATTTTCAGTGGGTTTTCAGGGATATCAAAATCTTCACTGTCACCCATTTCAAAGGTCACGTTGTGTTCACGCAGCATGGCCGGTAATGAATCACGGCTGATGGCTTTCACTTGCGCGACCAAACTCATTAGCTCAAGTTCATGATGCGGATTAGCAACATCAACACTCGCGGGGGCTATCAAGGCTTCAGCGCAGTTGAACAATACAGGTACTGTTTTATGCACCACATGGTTTTCAGGTTGATAATCTGGATGCATGCTGGTGTGTAATAACCAGCCTTTTAGTAATCTGGTGCGTCCTTGTATTTGTCTAAACCGGCCCAATAGCTCGTACAATCGCGCTTGCACAATGCTTAATTCCTGGGTGCATTGACTTAAGGTTTCTTGCAAGCTCGTCATTAGTAAGCGGCGCAGTTCGCGGATATCACCAGCAATTTCACCTAGCTCGCTAAATTGGAACATGTCTAAACCATTGAGCAGTTCTGATACTTGGCTTTGAGCTAATTCGTTTTCGCGAATTTTCGCGCTTATGGTGCCTACATAGCCAAATTCATTATTAATGCGGCTCCACAACACCCGGATTGAATAACGTAAACTGTCGGTAAAACTGTACACATGCTCATTTAAATCAGCTAAATAGGCTTCCGCTGCGCTAAAATCAACATCGCGGCGCGCTTCTTTATAGTGATCGGCTAAGGTTTTTATCGTTGCGAGCGCCGAACCGACGTTAGCATCAATTTGTCTGTTGCGCTCATCGCTTAAAGCTTCTTCCAATAATGCCCGCACTGAACGCTTTAAGCGCAGTTCTTGATCGGGCTCAGGGCGCCATAAAATGCCACTTTTTCTTAATTTTTCAATAACGCCACTATCATGGGCAGTATCGCTAATCGACCCCGCTAAATAGGCATCCATAATGACGTCGGCATGCCGCCCAAGTTGTTTGAGCAGCTTTACCCCGGCTTGGTGTAAGTTGCTGCTCATATAAGATCCCTTTGGGTCGCGGTTTCGGCTTGAGCCTCAAGACTTAGCCCTTCGGTTTCATCAATAAAACGGATCACTTCGTACAAATAATCGAGTTTACCCGTGGCGATATAAATCTGTTTTTCACTATTGGGTTTGGTTAAATAACCCAGCTCCACTAACCGCTTAAACACCAACTTAATTTGGCCATCAACGTTAGTACTGCTTGAACCAAATAATCGATAATGGCTCAACTTAGTCAGCTGTTCTCTGAAGGCTGGCGTGTCTTCAATCCGTGCTTGTAAGTCGGTTAAGCGAATAGGGGCACCTTCGCTTAAAGGCGCATCTTGACCACTGGCTTCTTGCACCAGAACTAACCATTCCACCAGTGGGATAAGCGCGGCGCAAATATCTTTAAACTGCGACGAAATCACTTTACGTTCCACTTCGCCCAGCTGCAAATAGCCGCAAAAAAACACTTCGCCTTCACCAGCGCTGGCAACGGTACGATTAATTTGATTCAGATAGGTTTCAACTCGGTCACGAGTACTATTATTCTTTAGGGCGCGCCAGCCGTCTTCGTTAGTCACACGGCAAACAAATTCACCGCGCAGCAGTTGCTCAATTAACGCACCAGTACCTACTAAGGTTGTTTCAGTCGAATCTGACATTAGATGTGCTCCTTAGCAGTTTCAGTCATGCTGGTGTCGGTATGGGTCATTTCAGCATTACGTTGTGATAAACGTGCCGCTAATGGGTTGGCTTTTGGCTTCACCACTTGCAATTTTTTAGTTTGTTTATTAATGATATAACGGTTAGCAAATAGATTTAACACTTCAGATTCTGGGTTCGGAAATGCGCCTAATACACTAATATTATTGTTTTCACAGGCATCGAAAATTTTCTTCACGTTGGTGTGATGCAAAGTGCCTAACTCATCGATGGGCCAATGAATGGTCACATTGGCTTTGCCACGTAATAAACGAGTAAATGCTAATAAGAATTTACATAAAATTAGGTAGGCCATACCATGACTAGACGATTCGTTTAATTGGCGATCGGTACGAATAATTAAGTCGCTGTTACCTTCTTTTAGTCGCAGCTCAATTTCGAGCAGTTTGGCTATGCCGCCAGTTAATGCTGCGCGACCAATAATGTCTAAAGCGCGGCGCATTGAGTTAGTGTAGTGCTCGTCTGGTAGCTGACTAAAACCGTCTGCCTTCCACGCTTTAAAGGCTTTAACAAACACTTCAAGTTCGGGCCAAAATTCAAGTTCACTAATGCGCGAGCGAATACGGACCGCAGATTCTGATACGCCATCAAGAAATAACTCCTCGCCCACTTCACGGGTAATGCGCGCGCTTTGGCTGGAAATACGGCGATCGATATCAGTTAACACATCATAAAACGCGGTTAAATCGATACCAAAAATTCGTCCTTGCTCACGAATCGCCATTAACGATTGCGGCACCATCACATTCAGTAGCTGTTCAAGCTGTGGCACCAACTTACGGTAGTCAAGTAAACGAATGCCTTTATCGTTGACAAAGCTCGACTCATCGCGGGCTCGTTCCCAAAACTCGGCTAAACTTGAACCTGATTTACTGGCAATAACCGAATCAAAGTGCTCAACATATTGCTTCACTGAACCCATTAAATAGTCGCGTTTTAGCAATAAATCTTCGCCTTGACGCAAACGTTCACCAATACCGCCGGTCGCTTCATCATTGTTGCCGGGCAGTTTAAGCTCTGCGAGCTTGCGCATCACTGCACGCAGCTTAGTGAGGTTTTCAGAGGCCTCAACTTGGGCAGCATCACAAGCTTTACGGTCGGTTTCTAGGCTGTCACGACGTTGCTTAATTTCTGTGGTTTTCGCTTTTAATTGTTGCTCTAATTCCAGCGTAGCACGCTTAACATCAGCTAATTGAGTTTGCAATTTTGGCTTACGCACCAACCAAGTGTGCTGATACCAATCATCAAAACGCAGCACATCACTGCGACGTTGTTCAGCATGACTAATTTTGGCTTCAAGATCGCGTATTTGCTTTTTAAGCGCCAAAATCGTGCCTTCATCAACTCCACGTGACTTAAGCTCGTTTTTGTACCAGGTTTCACCGGCCTTTTGTTCGGTTTTAGCATTAGCGCGGCGTTGTTCAATATTGGCTTTAATTTGCCCCAATTGATTATCAATGGCGCCGACCACTTCTTGCCAATAAGCATTTTTTTCCATACGCGCTTCCAGCGCCTGCTCTTTTTGCTCTGTTAACCAACCAAGATGCTGATTATGAAGTTGCTTAAGCTCATGCTCAAGCTGCACTAATCTTTTGCTCGAATCTGCTTTGCGATCGGTTACGGCTTGATTAATTTTTTGTTGTTCGTTACGTTTTTCATCAAATAAACGGCGCAAGTCTTCACGACTATTTTTATAGGCTGTGCGAGCAAAGGTCAGCTCACGGGTAATACTATCGAGCGCTGCATTCATGGCAACCAGCTGATCTTCCGCTTCTGCATGCATTTCTTGAGCGCTTTGCAATGCGTCTTCTGCTTTGGCTAAGCGAATACGCAAATCTTGCTCTGTTGCGGCATACTCGGGAACATCAATCGCTTTGAGGTCGAGATTCACCCCGAAGAGAGCTTCACTGCTGTCTTGGGTTAGGCTTGGGTGTAAGTCACTGCGATGCAACAACTCTGGAGCGATAACCTTACCAAAGGTGTGCTCCCAACCGTGGGCTTCTTTTCGCAAAAATTCCAATAGTGTATGCGACTGCGGGAACAGCATATGGTGCAGTTCTTCTTTGGCATTTTCTCTGTCGCTGACACGAATAGTGGCAATGCGCAGCGCTTCATTCGCTTGATCGCGTTTGGCCCGTTGTTTACGTTCTTCAGTGGTTAAGCGATCGACCTTTTGATTGCAGGTTTCTTGCTCTTCGTCGGCCAAACTAATACGCTCATCAAAAATGGCTAGGCGCATTTTTTCATCTTCGGTATAAGTCACACCATCCACTTGATGTTTGAGCTCGGCAGCAGTTAATTTGAGTTGATATTCTTGTTCGCTGAATGTTGCTTTACCCACATCGGTTTGTTCACGCCATTGCAGTTCTAACTTAGCAAGGTCGTCATTGGCGAGTTCGCGCTGCTTATCGCGGGCTTCACGTTGAGCGTCTTGTTCAAGATGTAAGACTTCAAGTTCACGATGTAATTGCTCAGCAATTTTACTGCGACGTGCATTAAAAGCCGCTTCGATGTCTTGGTGTTTTTCGGTTTGTAATTTATGACGTTCGTTAAGATTTTCAACATCACTGCGCCAATTCGGCAAATTATCAAGGTCTGCTTTGGCTTGTTCAATATCGGCATCTAAAAAAGCGGCGTGCTGATCTTCAATGGCATTGAGTTCATCTTCAAACTTACCAGAATCGCCTTTTGCTGCTGATAATTCTTGGTTTAGCTCATCACGAACATCTTTCCACTCTTCATCTAACAAGCGTAACTTGAGGTTTAACTCTTTGCCATGAGTTTGATTACGGTCTTGGCGCTCAGACTCTAAGGTTTCATCGGCGCGATAACCGCGCGATAAACTGGCTAAGCGTAACTCGGCACTTAATAACTGATTAAATTCTTGTTCGAGCTTGTCATATTCTGGGCGGATTTGCTCAAAACCTTGCACCAGCTGGCTTTCACGGATCCAGGTTTCTACTCGCTGCGGATTGAGTCTAGAAGTCGGCGGGTTAACACCATCTTCCTCTAAAATGGCTGCGATCATTGATTTAACCGTTTCCATTTTGCCCTCTTTCGAGTGCACTGCTTTGGCGAGTTTTTCGATATGACGCAAGCTATGGTCGCCGTCACACAAGGAGAACTGACGCGCATAAGTGCGCAACTCATTGCGGTTACTGCCGGTGTTCAGCAAGCTGCGATCGTTTTGAATGATCGCGCGAAACTCGCGGGTATTTAACAAGTTAGTATGAGCAACTCCGTCACGTTTTACTTCACGGCCAAGCTCTGCCATTGAATGACAAATAATGGTGTCGCCATTACGTGACTTAATGTAATGCTCTAACTCAAAACCGCGGGCTATAAAGCGGTAGTTAACCCCTTTACCGTCACCTGCTGAGGCTAAAACAGCTTGATAAAGTAAGCCATCATCTTTTTGATATTCATAGATAATGTAGCTTGAATCATGGGGTAAATACCAACGTTCAAAACTGTCACGTGTTGAAGGCACCACTCGGCTTGGATATTCGCCATAAAATACCGGCACCAGACGTTGTAAGGTTGTTTTACCCGAGGCATTGGTACCGCAAATATTAGTGTGACCACTTAATAACAGTTCGACCACACCCGGTAGGTGGGTATTAATTAACACGATTCTAATCAAGCTTGGCATGATAATCCTTTTCCAAACAGCTCACATTACAGTGACTAAAAAGCAAAATACGGATGAAAAAATAACGTCTGTTTTTTCAATGTCAATAAAGTAAAACAAACGCGGCCTAGAGGCAATTTTCACCCACAAAAATTGGCTTTATAATACGCTAAATAATTCAAAAATGGCGGCTAACAATGCAGCAAACAAGCAGAAACGGTTTATGTCGCATAAATGTGCTCAAGTTTGGGGGTAAATAAGATCTTTTTTCGCTGCAGTAAAGCAAAAAACGCAGCGATTTCTCTCTGCGTTTTTTGTTATGCGGTACTAAAATTTATCTGAGCATTTTATATTAAGATTAACGTTACAATTTAAATTGTGAGGTCGCATGGCTAAGCTCATTAGCAAACCCATCTAATCCTTCTGAAATCCCCTGCACTTGTGCAAGAATACCCAGTGTTTGATCAAATGAAGCATTCATTTCAACTACGTTATTGGCAACATGTGCAGCAACTAAAGACTGCTGTTCTGTAGCTGCTGCTATATGGGTATTCATACTGTTAATACTGACAATTTTAGATTGAATTGAACTTAATGCTGCACCGGTATCTTTGGCATAACGCTCGTTTTCTGATGACTTAGCAATGGCCACATCCATGGTGCTAACCGATGATTCAGCCGCTACTTTAAGCTTTTCTAATACGCCACGGATCTCTTTAGTCGCGTCGGCAGTTTTAGACGCCAGTGCACGAACTTCATCAGCAACCACGGCAAAGCCTCGTCCATGTTCTCCCGCTCTGGCGGCTTCAATGGCAGCGTTTAACGCGAGCAAGTTGGTCTGTTCTGCAATAGAGGTAATCACGTTCAAAATAGAGCCAACACTTTCGGTATCTTTGGCTAACTCATTGATAGAATTTGATGCGAGTTCAATACCTGAATTAAGTTCTTGTGAAATTCTCACCGTGCGCTGCACTACCGCTAAACCTTCCGTTGCCTCACGTTCAGCAACTTGTGCAGCTTCAGCCGCTTGTTGGGCACTGTGTGAAATATCATTGACCGAATGACGCATTTCTTCCATCGACATATGCACAGTTTTAGCATCGTGACTTTGTTGCTTAGTCGCTTTAGTTGCAACCGCCATGCGCTCTTTTAGCGATGATGCACTGTCTAGCAATGGTTTAGTCACACTCACAACGCTTTGAATTGACTCAGCAAGTAAGCGTAAAAATCGATTAAAGTTGCTTGATACCTGCCCTAATTCATCAGTCCCGACAACCGTCAGTTGGTGACGTAAATTGCCTTTACCGTCAGCTAATTCACCTAATGAGTTGGCCACATCACCCGCAGCGCCGCTAATGGCACGCGCAATTGAAATAGTTGAAAGAGCCATAAAGACCAATAATGCGACCCCTATGCCCAATGACAGGTATAAACTCTGTTCAGAGCGGTCACCCGCTTCTTTAATAGTAGAGCTAAACTCTGCCACTTTATCGGCCTTATAAGCCGTGATCCCATTCGTTAAGCTTTCGAATATTTTGGCTTTTTTCTGACTAATTTGCCCCACATCAGCCATATCAATAGTACCGTCTAGCATTCCTCTAGCCAGTGACAGTGTCATGGTATTGTATTCGTCTAGGCTGTTAGATAATTGCGATAACAATGCACTTTCGGGCTGATCAATAGTTGATAGATTGGTTAAGTTATCTTTGAGTGAAGAAAAGGTTTTCATGGCGTTCCCGAGCAAATCTTCATCGGCAAAGGATACTGATTGGGTATACAACTCATCTAATCGTTGGACAAATATGACATTTTGATTTGCAAGCTCAACACGCTGTGCAACTTTGGTCTCCATGAAAGATAATGTGTCACGGTTTTTATTAATCGCAACGGTGCTGATGCCAAGGTTAACGGCAAAAATAATCACTGATAAGACAAAAATCAGTCCTACCTTTTTAAAGATCGACATGTTACTAAACCAATTCATATTTCGCCCCTAAGCGATAATCAAATGAAGATAAAGCAAACGTAAAACTTCTTAATGCAGCGACCAAAATATTGTTATTAAGGCTATTGATGCCTGTGCTCGCTCCTTGAGTTTGTATGTGCTGTAAAAATACCGCTTAACGCTATTCTTTAGTCAATTAACTATATGTTTTATTGTTATAAGCATCTTTGATAATAAGAGCATAATTTTATTTAATCTTAACCAAGTATAAATTTTTGTTGCTGTAAATCACGAAGTTTTCAATGTATATCGGTGTAAATCAATATCGGCCTAACATCAATATACTTGAAATTTTTCTAATATATCAATTTGTTTGTGCTTATTTATAGACGGTTAATCCACTCACTTAAAGACTATAAATCAATATAACAACAAAAAACCCGCAAAAGCGGGCTGTTTTTGGTTCATTGAGGCGATTACAGCACCTCATTAAATGGCTATTGCAACATTTTATGCGGCTTGAACATCTGCTTCTTCTGAATGTCTTATTAAATAATCAAATGCTCCCAATGATGCTGTGGCGCCGCTACCCATGGCAATAATGATTTGCTTAAAGGGGATATTAGTGACATCACCCGCAGCAAAGACACCAGGAATTGATGTTTGACCACGCTCATCGACAATAATTTCACCGCGAGGAGTCATATCAACCACACCTTTTAACCACTCGGTATTAGGCACTAAACCAATTTGTACAAAGATACCGGCTAAGGTTACGGTATGACTTTCACCACTGGCGCGATCGGTGTAAACCAAACTGGTTACACGAGTACCATCACCTTTAACTTCCGTGGTCATGGCTTGGGTAATTATCGTAATATTCCCCATTGATTTAGCTTTACGCTGTAGCACTTCATCGGCACGTAATTTACTGTCAAACTCAAGTACAGTGACGTGTTCGACGATGTTTGCTAGATCAATAGCCGCTTCAATACCTGAGTTACCGCCGCCAATAACCGCAACTCGCTTACCTTTAAATAACGGACCGTCACAGTGTGGGCAATACGCTACGCCTTTGTTACGATACTCTTGTTCACCAGGGACATTCATTTCTCTCCAACGTGCACCGGTTGCTAAGATAATCGTTTTACTGCTTAAGGTGGCGCCACTTTCAAGCGTCACATCAAGCAGACCGTTTTTAGCTAAACTCAACGCACGTTGGTTTTGCATAATATCGACGTCATAATCTTTAACGTGAGCCTCAAGGTTCGCCACCAGTTTTGGACCTTCGGTTTTAGACACTGAAATAAAGTTTTCAATTCCGACCGTCTCGGCCACTTGGCCACCAAACTTTTCAGCAACTATGCCGGTATTTAACCCTTTACGAGCTGAATAAATGGCCGCTGCGGCGCCTGCTGGACCACCGCCCACGACTAACATATCAAAAACCGACTTTTTATTGAGCTGCTCGGCTTGTCTGCTAGCGGCATTTTTATCTAACTTATTCAGTACTTCAACAACGCTAATGGCGCCCACAGAGAAGGCTTCGCCGTTCAAAAATACTGATGGCACTGACATGATATTGCGATCGCCCACTTCCTGTTGGAATAACGCACCGTCAATCATCACGTTAGTAATGTTTGGGTTAATTGCTGCCATCATATTAAGTGCTTGGATCACTTCAGGACAAGTTTGGCAACTTAACGAAATATAGGTTTCAAAATGGAATTCACCTGGTAGCTGACGGATTTGCTCAATGATATCCGCATCCAACTTAATCGGATGGCCGCCGCTGTGTAATAGTGCTAGCACCAGTGAGGTAAATTCATGGCCCATTGGCAAACCTGCAAAGGTGATATTAGTTGCAGCTTGCGGGTTAATCACACTCATACTTGGTGTACGTTGACCTTGCTGATAAGTCACTGAGACTAGATCTGATGAGTCAACAATGTCCTGGGCTAGGCTGGTGAGTTCTTTGCCTTTGTTTGAGTCATCTGCAGATACGACAAGTTCAACTGGGCGCTTGAGGTTTTGCAGATAGGTTTTCAGTTGATTTTTTACATTCGCATCTAACATAACAACTCCTAAAAATGGGAAATAATCGATGAATTTACAAGATGCTAGTCAGTGCCGGGGGAACACCGACTAGCTGGAGATGATATTCCTAACCTAAGGGTTATCTTAGTGGTTAGATTTTACCGACTAGGTCAATTGAAGGAGCTAATGTTTCTTCACCTGGCTGCCATTTTGCAGGACATACTTCGCCATCGTGAGTTGCAACATATTGTGCAGCTTGAATTTTACGAACTAGTTCAGAAGCGCTACGGCCAATACCTAGGTCATGAATTTCAGCTACTTTAACTTGACCTTCTGGGTTAATCACAAAAGTACCACGTAGTGCTAAACCGTCTTCTTCAATCATCACACCAAAGTTGCGAGTGATTGCGCCAGTTGGATCACCTATCATTGGGTAAGTAATTTTACCTATAGTGTCTGAACTTGAATGCCAAGCTTTGTGAGTGAAGTGAGTGTCAGTTGATACTGAGTAAACTTCAACGCCCATTGCCTGTAGCTTCTCATAATGATCAGCCATGTCGCCTAATTCAGTTGGACATACGAAAGTGAAGTCAGCTGGGTAGAAAAACACTACTGCCCATTTACCTAATAAATCTTGTTCAGTAACGTCAACGAAAGCACCATTATGGAATGCAGTTGCTTTGAACGGTTTGATAGTGCTATTGATGATAGATTGTGTCATGTCATGCTCCATTTAGATTTACATTAAACCCGATACCAATATGGTTTCGGTGATGATAAACAAACTGTGCTCGTCATCTGATGTAGCTATAATAGCGATGGAGGCTAACTAAGTATAACGGATAAAAACTATCACCCTAATCGGTTTTTCATATTGAACTATCTTTGAGAGACTATTTGTATGAAGGGTATAAATCATCAACACCGAGTACGCTTTAAAGCTGGTACTCGATTAATGATGTTTATTGGTGGATGTTATTCCCAAGGACCAAATCGTGTCAGCACGCGGCTAACATTAATATCGAGCTTTTGTGAAAGGGCTTGTAAATCTTGCTTATTATTTGCGGCAGAAAAACAATTGGCTTTATTGGTGGCAAATACCACCCAATTCCCACCACCGGTTAAACAAGCAAAGACTTGATTAAAATGCTCATGAAGCGTGTCACGTAACTGTAAGTCTCGACTGTGTTCTTTCCAACAATTTAATACTAAAAAGCCATCCGTTTTAAGCAGCTGTTTTGTTTGCTGAATAAATTGGTTAGACAACTGTTGTTTATCTACGCCTTTGTCGCTGTAGATATCAGCAAAAATAACATCGACTTTTTTATGCTCTGCTTGGGCTAAAAAGACATAGGCATCTTGGTGCACTATGGTCAGTTTTTTACCTAAAGGTAATTGAAAAAAGCGTTTAGCCACTTCAATAACTTGCTGGCGCAATTCAACTGCAGTAATTTTAATCGCTGCATCAAAATGCCTAAGGGAATGCACGAGTGCACCACCACCTAAGCCTAAAATAATCACACTTTTGGGTTGGCTGAATAACAGCACTGCTAACATGGCCTGAACATAAGTATGTTGCGGTACATGAGGTTGACTCTTATCCATCTTACTTTGCTCATCATTATCACCAAATGATAAGACCCGATAGTCGCCATCGTCGAGCACACAAAAATCACCAAACCGATCACCGTCGACGTGCAATACTTTATAATCAGACATACTTCACTCTGTGAGGAGTCTCGCCAATACGTGACAGCAAGATTTTTCTACTTTAAAACCTTATTATACCCCAGAATACAGTATAAAGTTGGCGACAAGTGATACAGATAACTCGCAGAATTAAATTAATACGACCAGATAGGAAATCGACATGTTTAACCATTTATTGATGATAATTTTGTATTTGGCGGTGTTCTTTCTAGCCCAGCGACAGGTCAAAAAATGGATCCGTCAGCAAGCACAAAAGAAACAAGTCAGCGAGGTTCGTAGCCGTTTGATTACTCGTTTAATTTCTTATTTGTTGTTTTTTGTGACGATATCCGTCATGGCGGTGTCATTAGGTTTAGGCTATCAAGAGGTGTCGCTATTTGTGTCTTCAGCCTTTGCGGTATTAGGCGTGGCCCTATTTGCTCAATGGTCGATATTGAGCAACATCACTGCTGGTGTGTTGATCTTTTTTGCATTTCCTTATCGTATTGGCGATCGCATAAAAATTGTCGATAAAGAAGAGGATATGAGTGGCATTATTGTCGAAATCAGTTTGTTTCACGTATTGATCAAACGGGATATCGGCGATGTGATGACTTACCCTAACAGCTTGATGCTCCAAAAAGCGGTGATTAAGTTACCCGAACCACGCCACCCTAGTTCACTTGCAACAAGCAACAAAACCAAGGCAAAGATTAATGCAAGTAGAGCAAAATGGCTTAAGTAATCTTTAGGTATACCCAGTGGTGTGATTCATATCTGACTGATAGTCACCAATGCTCTGCTGGCTTAGCCATGCTAACAACAATTTCGGCTTAATAATGCCGTAATAAGTAGAGAATCGATACATAATCTTATTAACATTAACTGGGCTTATGTATCGAATAGAGTAATGCCTGCTTTATTTAAGCCCATATTTATACTCAGACTTAAGCTCTGCGCAGACATATTGCGGTGCTAGTTTAATACTCGATGGAAAAACGCTACGGCTTGCAAGTACATCTGCAGCGCTAAAGCGGCATCAAAACGCTCACCTTCATCGCGCATAAAAGCGTGTTGAGCATTGACTTCAAGCCAAGTAAAGTTTGCATTCACTTGTTCAAGCTTTTGATAAATAAGCTTACGACCTTCTTTAGTCACATGTGGATCTTGTTTACCAAAGACCATCACTAACTCGCCTTTTATGCTGCCAGTACGAGCCAATGAATCATTGCCCTCTTTACAAGGTAATGTATTGGAATGAATATCTGTAGGATACAAACAAAAAGCCCCGCTAATATCAGGATTAAGCGCTGCTCGATAGGCTAAATGACCACCAATACATACTCCCATAGCGCCAACTTTATCACTGCAAAATGACTGTGCACGCGCAAAATCGACAAGCGCTTGAGTGTCACTGTCATGTTGCTCTAACGGCTTAGCCCACTTGTCTGCATTACCTTTATCTTTACCTACGTCGTCATACGCCAACACAGTTCCGATAGGGTTGAGCTCATGAAACACTTCGGGTACTAACACCACAAACCCATGCCCAGCCAAGATCGCAGCAGATCGAGCTATCGGAGCAGTTTGCTGGAATATTTCTGAGTAGAAAATGATAGTCGCAAATTGGCCTTTAGTATCCGGACGATAAAGCGTGGTACGCATTAAGCCCGTGGCCGTTTTAATATCGTAAGTTTCAGTTGTTGTAATCATAATATTCCATTTATTTCACATTATACCCAACACAAGGTTTTACCCAACATAATGGCAATTGCCAGCGTATGTCCTATGCATTAGTAAGCTGATGTTTGTCGTGAGTTGATATTAGTGAGCTGCAATTCCTGCGCACTATAGCAAATTAAAACAGCTCATTATTACAAACTTGCCCTGTGATCAACTGAGTCACATTGGTTAATGTTGTTGAGGCGATCGAGTTCAGCGCTTCTTCAGTTAAGAAAGCTTGGTGACCGGTAAAAATAACATTGTGGCAAGCCGATAAGCGGCGGAAGATATCATCTTGAATAATTTCATTTGATTTATCTTCAAAAAACAGCCCTTTTTCATTTTCGTATACATCAAGTCCTAATGAACCAATTTTGCCATCTTTTAACGCTTCCATGGCATCCAATGCATCTAATAATCCACCGCGGCTGGTATTAATCACCATCACGCCTTGCTTCATTTGATTAAAGCTAACATTGTTGAGTAAATGATGATTATCTTTGGTCAATGGACAATGCAAACTGATGATATCGCATTGAGGATAGAGGGTTTCTAATGAAACATATTCGACACCAAGATCAATAACAGCTTGGTTTGGATAAGGGTCAAATGCCAATACTTTACAGCCAAAACCTAATAAGATTTTAATGGTGGCTAGGCCAATTTTACCCGTACCTATCACGCCAACGGTTTTGCCAAACATATTAAAACCGACAAGCCCCGATAAAGCAAAGTTAGCGTCGCGAGTGCGCTGATAAGCTTTGTGGATTTTACGATTTAACGTCAACATGAGTGCCACTGAATGCTCAGCAACAGATTCTGGTGAATACGCGGGCACATTGACCACTTTCATGCCTAAACGCTCAGCAGCCACTAAGTCAACGTTATTAAAGCCAGCACAACGCATAGCAATAATTTTTGTACCACCTTTGGCCAACTCAACTAATACTTCTTCACATAAGGAGTCATTGACGAAAGCACAAACAACCTCATAGCCTTCCGCTAGTTTGACGTTTTGCATGCAAAGTCGGTAATCAAAAAATTCAATATCAACCTTAAAAGTTTGGTTAATACTGGTGAAATGGCGAATGTCGTAAGGCTTGGCGCTAAAAAATCCAATTTTCATAGGTATCCAAATTTACTAATAGCGAATTGATGAGCAAATCATCAATATGATCAGCCCCTAGATATGAATTAATTGTATGTGAATTAACGGTTATTGTCGTCAATATCACACTGAATAACGATGAAGTTGTGATCTAGATTCTCTCTGGTGAAGAGCCTTTAAGGATAGTGACTGGCAATTCAGTGGATTTGGTCATACCGATAATAAATCTGTCCCGTTCGCCACACTAATATTCCATGACCATAATCAATATTAGAGTCAAATACTAACCATATTGAAGGAAATAAAATTTGATCCACCAGCAATATAATCACATTGATAATAAAAAGAACTGCTGCGTATATCACTGTTTTTACATATTGAAATTGCTAATATTAGCGCAATGTTATTAAGCCCACGACACTATGAATCATAAAAAAAAACTACCAGTCTCAAACCGTCGTTTTTGGATCGAACGGATCAGTAAAACGTCATTAAGAGCACTGCATATTATCGGTATAGTGGGCAGTGGCGGCGGTATTATCTTTAATCTTGAATTATCTCTATGGCTTAATTATTGGATTATAGCGATTACATCTGGCGTACTGCTAATGAGTTGGGAAATCATTAGAGATTGGCGCTGGTTAATCCAACTCAAAGGAGTATTAACCTTATTTAAAATCATATTGTTAGGATTTTTTATTCAAATAAGCCAATGCCATTCTGAATTAATCATCTTTATTATTTTATTATCTGTTATTGTATCTCATGGACCCGCCGGATTGCGGCATTATTCGATAGTGCACCGGAAGGTGATTCAGAGTAAAAAAGAAATAAAAGGCTAATACCCAACTATAAATGACTTTAAGGACATGGGATGTTCCCTTACCCAGATCAATATCGCATAGCAATGCCGCCAATGACGACCGCTTTTATGGTGGCTTGGGCAATAGTGACTCATGCCATTTTTGCTGATGCTAGTCCATTTTCGCTTTATCCTCTGCTGGTGCTATTTCCCGCAGTGATCGCCACACACCTGTATTTAATTTGGTTAGCAAAAGGCATGAGTCGACTTGATCAATGTTTTTATGCATTAGTGCATATCCCGCTCGCATTTGTCGTGTGGACGTTTACCATAATGCACGTTAACGGCAATGCATTCTCTTAAGTCGCCACTCTCAGTACCATTCTATACTTGCACATCATAAGCCCTAAAGGTATCTTTGCCGCGAATTGACTCACGAGAGCAACTATGGCTGATTTCATATACAACCCACCTACCAGCCCTTGGCTGGATATTTTGTATCAAGATAAAGATATTCTGGTCGCAAACAAACCCTCTGGACTGTTATCGGTACCGGGAAGAGAAGCCATTTATCATGACAGTATTTATGCGCGGGTTTTAGCTGAACACCCTAATGCCCAAATTGTACATCGCCTAGATATGGCAACCTCTGGGGTGATTGTCGTCGCACTTAGACGCAGTGCAGAGCGTGAATTAAAACGTCAATTTCGTGATAGAGACACGGCCAAAACTTATTATGCTCGAGTTGCCGGCCACATGAAGCCTAGTATCACTCAGGTTGATTTACCACTCATTTGCGATTGGCCTAATAGACCCAAGCAAAAAGTCGACCACGCCATTGGCAAACCTTCGGTAACACTTGTCGAAGTTGTCAGTTACGGTGCTAAATCAACGTTAGTAAAACTCACCCCAATTACGGGACGTTCTCATCAACTGAGAGTTCATATGATGGCGTTAGGGCACCCGATCCTTGGCGATGGATTCTATGCAGATCCTTTAGCAAAAAGCTTATCACCTAGGTTACTGCTGCATGCGGCAGCATTATCGATAACTCATCCGTACTCACGACAAGCAATGCATTTTGAAGCAGCCGTCACGTTCATGACGCCAACCGATGAACAGTAAAAATTAAACATTATTAATAAATATGTGGATTGTAGTAGCTATTACGCAATGAAAGTCGTAGATTTATGGCCAATTAATGGTTTGTTAGGCTTAATATCGTGGATAGCTCATTTCATCGTGATGAATTAGACAATCATATTCTTACCGCACTGATGCAAGATGCCAGAACACCTTTTGCGGAACTGGCGAAACGTTTCAATGTCAGTGCAGGGACAATTCATGTTCGCGTTGAAAAAATGAAACAAGCTGGCATTATCACCGGCGCACAAATTACCGTTAACCCCAAAGCACTGGGTTATGATGTTTGCTGCTTTATTGGCATCAATTTAAAGAGTGCTGGCGATTATCCAGCAGCGATTGCCAAGCTAAATGAATTAGAAGAAGTGGTAGAAGCATATTATACCACTGGTAATTACTCGGTATTTGTAAAGGTAATGTGCCAATCTATCGATGGATTACAGCATGTGCTGATTAACCGTATCCAATCAATTGATGAAATCCAGTCTACTGAAACACTTATTAGCCTTCAAAACCCTATTGTCCGATCGGTAAAGCCCTAAATCATTGAGGGCTTAATCTCTTTCCCCGTCTGTATTACCTTCAGAATTGTCAAACTCTACAAGTGCATTTCATAACCTAAATCACAAACCTACACATACTTATTAACAATTAATTGCCTTTTTTTTAAATCGGAGTGTTACTTTTGTTAATTCTTTGTGCTACAAATGCTGTTGATGCACCACAGAGTGCAACACATAAGCAGAAATTAATATAAACACCATCACTTAATATACATCGTCTTAAAACGATATCCTCCCCCCCACATTGAGTGATGTATAAAACAAGGAAGAAGTTGTGAAGACAAAATTAGCTCTAGCCATTTCGGCTGCACTGATATCAAGTGCGACTTATGCAAATACACAATATAGCTCTGACCAAACAGGCATTGAACTGCTGTCCGTTAAAAATAACAACAAACCAACAGTAAGACAAAACAACGTAGTAGCTCCTCAACGTTATATTGTTGAATTAGAGTCGCCTGCAATTGCAAAGTACCAAGGTGGCATTTCTACTTTAGCCTCTACAGCTATTAAAGATAAAAATAGCAAGCTAGACATTCAATCAGCTCCAGTTAAAAGTTATGCATCTCATTTGCAAGCAGAGCAAGCAGCATTTACAAAAGCACTTTCAAAAGTGGCTTCAAATGCTAAAGTTGAACGTCAGTTTAAGACATTATTTAACGGTGTAACCATTGTTAGCCAAGGGTTAACTGTTGAACAGATCATGGCTATTCCAGGGGTTATCTCTGTATACCCTGAAGCAATGTACGAAACAAACATGGATGCTTCACTTGGCATTATTAATAGTCAAGCGATGTGGAATGCTGTTGATGGTATGGAAAATGCCGGTAAAGGTATCCGTGTTGCAATTATTGATGGTGGTATTCGTCCTGAAAACCCAATGTTCTCAGGAGAAGGTTTTACCGCTCCAACTTCTATGATGCCAACCGATGACTATTGTTCAACGGTTGATAGCTCATTCTGTAACGATAAACTGATTGTTGCACGTTGGTCACAACCAACGTTTGCGGTATGTCCAGATGAATACATGAGCCCATTAGGCTACGGTGGTCATGGTACTCACGTTGCTGGTACCGCTGTAGGTAACAAAGTAGATACCACTTTCCAAGGTGTTGACGTTACTTTATCAGGTGTTGCTCCAGCCGCATATTTAATGGCTTATAAAGCACTGTATTCTAAAGAAGATTGTTCTGGTGGCAGCGGTTCTAACATTATGCTGATGGAAGCATTAGAACATGCTGTTAATGATGGTGCAGACGTAATCAATAACTCATGGGGTGGTGGAGCCGGTGCCGATCCAGCAAGCAGCCCATATAAAACAATGTTTGAAGCTGCTGAAGCTGCTGGTGTTGTTGTTGTAAGTGCTGCTGGTAACGATGGTAACGCAGCTAAATCAGTTGGTTGTCCTGGTTGTATTGAATCTGGTATCACTGTAGCTAACAGTACTACTGGCCGTTATTTTGCTAACAGCTTCAATGTTGGTGGTGATGATTTATTAGCGGTTCCAGGATCTGATACCATCATTGAGATGGATATTACTGCTCCAGTTATTTTAGCTCTAAACATCGATGCTGAAAACACTGAAGGCTGTGATGCATTTGCCGCTGATTCGTTTAAAGATGGCATTGCGTTGATTTCACGTGGTACTTGTAACTTTAGTGATAAAGTAACTAATGCTCAAAACGCAGGTGCTAAAGCGGTTGTGGTATACAATAACCGTGCTGGTGCTCCAATCACCATGTCAGTTCCAGGTATTACATTCCCTTCAGCTATGATCTCACAAGATGATGGCATGGCAATTGTTGATTCAATGGGTGACACTACGATTCAAGGTACTATAGGTTCTGAAATTAAACGTATTATCGCAAGCAACCTTGCTGATACGATTAATCAGTCTAGCTCTCGTGGTCCAAATGGTAATGAAAACATTCTCAAGCCTGATCTAGCTGCTCCAGGAACAGATATTTTATCTGCTTTCTCACCAGACGATGGTGGAGAAAACTTTAACATGATTACTGGTACCAGTATGGCCAGCCCACACGTGGCGGGTGCTGCTGCTTTATTAAGCCAGTTACATCCAGATTGGTCATCAATTGATATTAAAACAGCATTAACATCAACATCTAAAATGGATGGTATTTTAGATGATGACGCGTCAACACCTGCAACTCCTTTTGATATGGGTGCTGGTCGTATGGATCTTGATGCTGCAGCAAAAGCAGTATTAACATTTGATAAGCCTTCAATTGCAGCAGACTCTTGTGTCGGTATCTGTACATTTACTCGTACTGTTTACAACAAAGGTGATGAAAAATCATCTTGGGCACTTTCAGCAAATTCTGATACTGCTGGCCTAATGATTTCTCCATCAACACTTGAACTTGAAGCGGGTGCATCTGCAACGTTTACCGTTACTGTTGATTCAACATTCAGTGAATATGGCGATTGGATCTTTGGTAACGTAATGATCACCAGCACTGAAGGTAAGCAAAATGCTCATCTTCCATTAGCTGTATTAGCTAAAGAGTCTAGTGATTCATCATTAATCTCTACTTATACAACTGATACTGATATTACTGTTGCAGATCCTTTCACTGTAAAATCTGTTGTTAATAATACCATGTTCGAAAATACTGTTACTGTGACAGCTTCTGCTCCTAAGGGCACTAAGCTTACATCGAAAGATGATGTATCTGTTGTCCTGAATGGCGCTTCGCAAAATGGTCTATCTGTTGATGAGAATACTGGCGTTATCACTTGGGTTGGTTCAATGGACTTGCCTGAAATGGTTACTTCAAGTGGCTCTGGTTCATACCCAAATATTACAGACCTTGGTTTAAGCCAAACACCAGCTTGCCTAGATGGTTGTGATGAAACGACATTTGTATTTAACGTACCAGCCTACAAATACAATGGCCAAACTTATACTCAAATCACAATTTCTGATAACGGTATAGTTATCCCTGGCAATAGTTCAACTGCTGGTACTTATGCTAATAAAGAACTACCTGACAGCTCAAATCCAAATAATATCCTTGCACCATTCTGGTCAGATTTTGATTTAAGTGATGGTACGGTTGGCGACACTGGTGGTGGAGCTATCTCTATTGGTGTAGTGAGCACTGGAAGCGCTTCATTCTTAGTTGTTGAGTGGAATGATGCACAGCTTTATGGTGATTCATCAGGTGACAAGTACAGCTTCAGCGTTTGGTTAAAAACTGGCGATACTGAAGAAGTGACGTTTAACTACTTCGACATTCCTGGTATGCCAGCTAACGTAACCATAGGTGCAGAAAACATCAGTGGTACTATCGGAACGACTTATTACTACAACGGTGTAGGTTCAGCTGTTACTAACGATGATTATGTTGAAGTTAGAGCATCAAACTCTGGTAGTGTTGAAATCGGCTATAAAGCTATGGTCACTGAGTTTAGCTTCGGCCAAGCTGATGCGCCGTCACTTGATGAAGACACTTCTATGGAAGGTAATGTATTAGATAATGATACTAAACCAGACCAAAAAGTAGCTCGTACTCAAGTAACGGGTGATGGCATGACAGCTAAAGCTCAACGCTTGATTGACGTATCTCCAGCAGGAAAACTAAGTACTGTTGCTCTTGTTGATAACGTGACTAATGGTGAGCTTACTTTGGCCGCTGACGGTTCATTTACTTATACACCAAAAGCAGACTTCACAGGTACAGACACATTCACTTATACATCTACTGATGAAGAAGGGAATCTGAGCACTCCTGCACAAGTTGTTATTACTGTGACGAACGTAAATGACGCTCCTACTGTTGCACCTTCAGGAATGAATAGTGCCGGTGGTTTCGTTGTAACAGCCAAGGCTAATGGTAAAGATATCGATGGTGATGCTTTAACATATAATTGGGTCCAAACTGGTGGTAAGAGTGTTAACTTTACTAACGGTGGTCCAACAATTAACTTTACGGCTCCTATAGGTAATGACACCTTCACTTTCACTGTAACCGCATCTGACGGCGAACTGACAAGTGCACCTGGTACTGCAACCATTAATGTCACCAAGGAAGAAGAGAAATCTTCTGGTGGTTCTATGGGTTGGTTAACCGCACTATTACTACCATTAGCTGCATTACGTCGTCGTAAGCACTAATTATTAGTCATCATTAATTTGGCATTGCCAAAATGATATAAAAAAACCAGCTGTATTATTCAGCTGGTTTTTTATTAGTTAAAGAAATTAATCAGATAATATTCTTCACCTTAGCTTGGCTAACATAAGCGACAAGTGAGATAACAACATTTACCTTATAGCATATCAACCGATGATTTTTACTTACAAGGTGTCATAATCCATCGATGACCAACCGATGCAAGTCAATGATAGCGAGCAAGGCTAAAAGTTATTAAATAAACGCTCACTATCCCTAACCCCGATCGACTATTCCTCTTCATCTGATTCATCAGCATGAGCTGAAGCCTCAAACATCTCAATATTGGCTAATTGTCCAAACCAGAAATCTGAACTGACCATCTTAAACTGACGTGATAAGCCTTCACTTGTAACAGATTCGAACTGCCATAATATGCCAGTTGCTTCTGGAAATTGTGTGCCGTTAATTTGATCTTCAAATAATCGATGTAATAACACATCGGGAGATAACCCTGATGCTAAAAGACGTACCATAGATGCATGTAGCGACTGATCAAATATGCTTAAATCGTCTGCATCTGTTGCTGTCACATTAACCGTAAACTCAACGCCGGTAGGCTCAGCAAAGACACCATTAAAAGCTTCTCTCAATAATGCATAAGCACTAAAAAAGCCTTCATGAAGCAAGCAATCAGAATATTCTTCCCACATCCTGTCACCAATCATGTCATTACTTAACTGGTCAATTTTACCTTCTGCTAATTCAGTGAATAAATGAGTTAAGACAATTTTAGCGGCTTCGGTGGCCTCTAAATCATTTAAAGACATCATGCACATTTCTCTAAGTTCAGACTCCTCCATATCATCTAAGCCATCATTTAAGCCCATAATAGCCATCAATTGAAGGTAATCTTTATTTGACCAGGCGTTAGGGATCTTGTTGATTTTACGAAAAGAACCAATTTGAACATTAAATTGTGCTGTCATGGAAACTCCTTCAGGTGAGCATCAAAAATTGACGCACATTAGCCAAACTAAAGCCCTGCATGTAAGAGCGCAACACTAGATCAATTTAAAAACAAAAAATGTGAGATAATAATTTACCGATAAAAACCTAAGATACTGATAGTAAATGCTTTGTTTTATATAAATAACACATTAAGCGTTATATTAAAATTTGTTTATATGGTATTAATTTAGTTAACAATTAAACATCATATTGTGAGTTATTTCTTTGGATTAAATATGAAACAGCCAGAAAGTACGTCATTGTTAGCGATGACAATTAGATGAAAAATGAACATTATCAATGAACAGCTGACCTACCCGAACCAGATTTATCACTGCTACGCTTGCCTTTAATGGATCATCCCAACAGTTAGCGTCGTTATGCTCAGCTCAATTTGAAGTCGCCATCATAATTATCTGAACTCTGAATAGGCAAATGTAAATCTTAGTCGCTATAAAGCAATAATACTCAGGCTTTACAATGATCTCATAAGCCAGCAATAAGCATCAGGAGCGTATTTAGGCTTCAGACAACGTCTTACCTTCAACAGATATTCTACTCGGCAGCAACTCATGTGACTCAAAGTCGAGCACCTCCTAATCTTATATAACATATCGAGCGTGACACTCAGCTTTAGTCTTTCAAAACAACCGATATAGTTACATTCAATCTCAACACACAATACAAATTCACCTTGAGATAGCCCTACCTTTTGATGACATGAGTCAACAGATAACCACCCGAATCACCAGTCTAAGTAGCTTTTTAAATACATGGCATAGAACTCTGTTTATTTAAACATACATCCATAATCAAAAAAGCCATGCCAATGCCTAATGTATAAAGCCTGCATAAAAACATAACAAATTGAATTAACGATATTTATATAACAAAAATGCAGTTACGGGAATAATCAGAGCCTAAGTTACCAAAGTGTAAACCGCAAGTTTACATTTAGAGTAATTTATGTTGCCGACTGTGTAATGGTATGATAGGTTAACTGCATGACACAGAAGCGAGCGTTATCTGTTCAATAATTAAAAACGTTAACGACATCAGAAACAGTTGAACATGAAATTAAAACTATAAAACTCAGAGAGGGAAGTATGAACACCATCCACAGAACATTTAGTCGCACTGCGTTGTCGGTATGTATTGCTGCTTTACTTAGTCCAGCAGTTTTGGCAGTAGAAGGCGTTAAGGAAGTTGAACAAACCCCAAAAAATGTTGAACGTATTGCTGTTACTGGTTCAAACATTTTTAAAGGTAGCGCTAACACTTCATCATCCGCCCCTATTACCGAAGTGGGTAAAGAGATGATTGAAGGTATAGCAGCAATTTCTATTGGGGATGTGCTCAACAATATACCTTCGGTAACTTCCGCGATAAATGGGTCAAGTGATAACGTTTCTCTTGGTGGTGCAGGCAGTAATGTCGGCGTGTCAACAACATCACTTCGTAATTTGGGTTCTGCACGAACTTTAGTCTTAGTTAACGGTCGTCGTTATGTATCTGGTGTTTCTGCAAACACGGGATATGGTGTTGATTTAAATTCAATTCCAACCGCAATTATAGAACGCGTTGATGTATTAACGGGCGGTCAATCCGCAATTTACGGTTCCGATGCGATTGCTGGTGTGATTAACATCATCACAAAAAAGAATTTTGATGGCGCAGAAATAAACGCTTTTGCAGCAGAATCCAGCGAAGGTGGCGCAGAAAGACAAAATTTTGATTTTACCTATGGCAAAAACTTTGACTCTGGTAATGCTTGGATTTCCGCCGGTTATGCTAATCAAGAGGTATTGAATTCTTCTGAAAGAGACTTTTCTCGATATGAAATGAGATTTGTTGATACCAACGGCGATGGCATTAGAGATACGATTGCAAGGCGAGATGGACCTGGTCATGTGGATGGCGCTTTATTGGGTTATGGCGATTTAAAAATCTTTGGTAATGGCGATCAATTTAATGCAAACCAACCCTTACTGGACAGTAATTATCAGCCAACTAGTGACTCAGACTGGGACAATCAACATTCTAATCGTACATTAGTCTTGCCATATCAACGCTTTAATATTGCTTCTGGAGTCACTTTCGACATTTCTGAGAAATCAACATTAGAGGTTGAATTAAACTATGCACAAACACAGGCTCGGGTTGATTTAGAAGAAGCACCAATCGATGTTGTCAATAATGTCTTCAGAAAAGGCAATGGCGGCACAACCGGTATCGACGTCGCCACGAGCCCATACTTTGTCGGTAGTAGCGCAGGACAGCAACTTTTAGCTGTGATGGGAGATAACACCTCTCTTGATGGTGTAACCACCAATAGGCGTACTTTTGAATTTGGCAATCGTCTCACAGAAAACCAACGCGATACTTTCCGCGTGGCAGGTAACTATACCTACTACTTAGACAATGGTATGGATTGGCAAACAGGCGCAACGTACGGCATAACTTCACAAACACAACAGAACAGTGGTGACTTCAGCATACCTAATTTGCAACAAGCACTCACTATCGAAGAAGACGGCAATGGTGGATACCAATGTGCTGATGTTATCGCCAGGACTTATGGCTGTGTACCAGTGAATCCATTTGGAACGACTGATAGTTTGGCTGGTCAAGCTGGTATCACTGGTTTTTCCGATGAAGCAATGAAGTATCTTGCAGTTAACACAGGGCAAACAGGTAAAGTTGAACAGTTTGTGGTGAACAGTGTTATGTCTGGTGAATTAGATTTTGCTATCGGAGATGACAACATAGGCTTTGCTGCTGGTGTTGAATACCGAAAAGAATCCGCCGTTGAAAACCCTGATAGTTTCCGTCAACTAGGCATCACCCGTGAAGGCCCTGTTCAACCAATCGACGGCAGCTTTGACGTTGCGGAAGTTTTTGGTGAGCTTTACGTCCCTGTTACAGATTGGCTTAACCTAAGTCTTGCCGCTCGATTCGGTGATTATTCAACAATAGGTACTACTTCAACTTACCGTTTAGGTATCGATGCACCTATCCATGAGATGTTCCGAATTCGCGCGAGCCAGTCGAGCTCAGTTAGAGCACCGAATATCAATGACATATTCTCTACGGGAACAACCAGTGTTGCAAACCCAACGATAGATGTCTGTAATGGTGCCTCCAAGACAGGCACATCTAATATCGACGTGAATTGCACTTCTATCTCGGCAATTTCAAATCGAATGGATACAGATCCAGACGGCCAATATATATTAGTGGGTTCAGAGACAAATAATACCTTAGTGTCTCAAAGTGGTTCACCTAACTTAAAAGCAGAAACGGCAGACTCATTAACATTAGGTTTTGTAATGACTCCGCTAGACAACCTCTCGATTTCGGTGGATTACTACGGTATCGAAATTGAAGATGGTATTACGACCATCACTCCCGATACTATGGTTAAACGTTGTTATGATGTCGATCCATCACAATTTGATAAGACCTGTGATGGCCGAATCGTGAGAGATGTGCAAGATGGTCCGATTCTAAATATTTATTCGACATCAATAAATGCTAATACTATTTCAACCAGTGGCGTTGATTTGGAAGTAGCATATTCACTGGATAACCTGACAGTAAACTTTATTGCTAACTACCTAGCCGAATATGAAATAGATACTCTTACAGGTAAAATTGACAATTTAGGAACGACATTATTCCCTGAATATCGCTACACTATGAATGCCTCATATAACATCACAGATGATTTTAACCTGTTTGCCCAGATGACATATCGTGCTGAAACTAAAGGTGTTCTAGGAGAAACGACCTTATCGGATGATCTTAACACTATGGATGCTGTTTACTATGTAGATGTTCGAGCAAGCTACCAAATTAATGATGCGGTAAATGTGTATATTGGTTCGAATAACTTACTCGATCAACAACCAGATATCCAAGCAACAAGTTCAGCAGTTGGTACCAATACAACACCTCAAGCTTATGATGTTATTGGTCGCCAACTCTTCGCCGGTGTTAAGTTGACATTCTAATAACTAAAACGGCATGCAGCATATTTTATAAAGCATGCCTTACACGCAATTTGAGAGCCTTAAAACCTAATCAGTGCTGATTAGGTTTTATTTTTAATAACCACTAAGGAGGGGATGTTGAAGCTTATTAACTTACTAAATTTGTTAATAGCATCATTATTGTTAACAGTTGATGCTAATGCTGCAGATAAAATGACCCATTATCCCCAACAAAATGATTCATCATTCGACAACACGCCACAGATTTCATGGATAAAGGCTGGTCAGCTACCCGTACCCGATGGCTTTTCTGAATCGATTGGTATTTCTGGAGCCTATAGCGGTTTTTTAGGTAATTACCTCATTGTCGCAGGCGGCGCCAATTTCCCTAATGGCCACCCATTTTTTGAACAGGGGGAAAAAGAATTCTATTCGGATATTTTTGTCTTCGATACTACAAATAAATTCGCTAACTTGGTTGCACATGGCCACTTACCTATCAAAGCAGGGCATGGAGCAACCTTAGTCGTCGATAACAGCCTTTATCTTGTTGGAGGTAAAAATAATCAACAAGCCTTCGATTCCATTATAAAATTAACTTTAGATTCAGATTATAAACTGACCACTGAATTGATCGATCATTTACCTTTCACATGGCATTCAGGTGGCGCTGCTTGGCAAGATGGCGACTTGTATATCTTTGCTGGAGAGCAAAATGGCAAAGTAAACAATCGTGTCTGTCAGTACTCTCTCGTCAGTAAGTCATGCATTAATAGTGAGAATATTCCTGCTGTTCCTGGTGCTGATCGTTCAGATTTTCCAGCGATCAATCATAAAGGTCAGTTTTACATTTTCGGCGGTTTGAGTTTTTTGACTGATAACGCTGTGCTAACTGATGCCTATGCTTTTGATTTTAAAAAGTCGCATTGGACAACATTAGCGCCTATCACTTTGGACAAACAGCCTTTTTCGGTAACCGGTGGTGGTGTGGCTACCATTAATGATGATCAATTAGTATTACTGGGTGGTGTAAATCGCGCTATTTTTAATGATGCTATCTATCAATTGACCACACAAAAAAATGAAGGTTTGACGGCTTTTAAACAATATTACTTCAGCTTGAGTGAACAAGAGATCAATTTTAGTCGTCGCCAGATTATTTATAATATCGACAAAGATGATTGGTCTGCACTGACTAATAACGTGCCATTTACTGGCGGAGCTGGACCACTCACTATCACTCAGCAAGGAAATAAAATCTATTGGATTTCAGGTGAGATTAAACCCGTAGTACGAAGCCCCAACATCTATCAAGGTACAGTCTTATAACCCAATAACATGGCGATAAGCTAAATGTATAGGGTGAAACTCTGAATGTATTCTGCTCCGACTATCTATACTTTACTCAGCCTAAAATCAGGTTGTCATTACTGTTAGCCCCCAAGCACTGATCAAATGTCGAACACTAGCATTACTGATCAAGGACAGATATTTGGAGTGCCCTATTAGCGCGTTTATGGCGTGAACGACTACACAGATATCGTGTAACTACACAATGATTCAATCGGAATTATCTATGAAGCAACTAGCAGTACTTTATTGAAATGTCGAGCTAGCTAACATTTAGCCGCTATAACAAGGTGTTTAATTCCACAAATAAAGAATGGTTAGCAATAAAACAACCGATAAGTCTTTTACCCATTAGCCGCGCTGGGATGACGAACTAGCCTAAAGCCACAATTTCCTCTGCAATTAATTGCTGTATTTGCTGCCACTGCGTCTCAACCCAATGACCATTATGAGGTAGCATCGAAAAATGATCGGCGGTGGGTAACATAATTTGCCTCACTCTAGCTCGAGTTTGTTCACAAAATTGCGCTACTTGTGAAACGTTTACGCAAGTATCTCGCCCACCATGTACCACAGTTAACACCATTTGCGGGTGGCATAAACGACTCGGATTACAGGCAAGGTATCGATCAGGGTGGCAGTCTGGCGTCCCGCCCATCAGTCGATATATTTGCTCTGGTTGGTCTATATCGTTCACTGACACTAAGTCTAAAATACCCGCAATAGTCACCACTCTTTGTATTTTCAAAGGATCGTTATAATAAAGCTCACTGTCAGCGGCTATACCTTCTCTTGATGCTGCCCAAGTCGCCAAGTGCCCACCAGCAGAGTGGCCAATGATCAAAACTCGTCTTAAATCTAAGCTTTCGCTATGCTGGATATGACGCAGATAATCAATGGCATCAGCAACGTCCTTAAAGGTTGTAGGCCAAGGCGCATTGATATTTTCACCTTCGGTATTCATGCGCCGGTATTCTACATTCCATATCGCAACCTCAAAGGTTTGCAAGTAATCAACGATGGCGCGAGTGGCATAAGTCTCAAGGCTGTGATTATCTTTCCAATAGCCACCATGAACCACAATGACCACTGGCGTATTGTTTGCGTGGGTCGGCGTATAAAGATGTGCAAACTGCTGACCTTCACTCCCATAACTGACCGTCTTTTTCTGATGAGTGTTCATAGGCAGGTACTCTAAAAGATACTAACTATCGCTATGGTACAATAGGTACACCACAAGCTCAACGCTTTTAGATATCAAACTAAACTGCATCTTTATGATTAAAAATTAATCATAAAGATAATTTCATATACATTCCTTAACACATTGGTACAATAGCCAGATAGGTGATACATAATCGCTCGCGTACTAAAGGAATTCCCAATGCCAATTACGATTAAACGTCCTGTTGAACGAAAAAAGCTATCAGAAACAGTTGAAGAAGAATTGGAAATGATGATACGTCAAGGTGAAATAGCCGAAGGAGATGCGCTTCCCTCTGAGAGAGAGCTCATGGCTGCGTTTGGTGTTGGTAGGCCTTCTATTCGTGATGCGCTATCTGCACTAGCCCGCAAAGGCTTGGTTAAAATTAGTAGCGGTGAAAGAACCCGCGTCACTAGACCTTCTCCAGATGCCATTATTTCTGAATTGTCAGGCATGTCGAAAGACTTTTTATCACAGCCAAACGGTTTACAGTACTTTGATCAATTAAGAAGTTTTTTTGAATCAAGCTTAGTACGTCATGCTGCTGAATTTGCAACAAGTGAGCAAATTCAGGAGTTAGAAAAGGCGGTTGAGCTAAACGGCAAAGCGATAAATAATGAAAACCAATTTAAAAAGACCGATATTTACTTTCACCGAGTCATCGCGTCAATTCCCGGTAACCCGATTTTTTTAGCTATACATCAAGCCCTTGTCGATTGGGTAATAGATGCACGTCCTGCAAAAACTAATGTGCAAGAACTCAACGCTAGAAGCCACCAAGATCACGTTGAAATTTTAGCCTGCATTAAAAATCGTGATGTGGAAGGTGCGGATAAAAAGCTGACACAACATATACAATATGTATTCGACAAATATTACGCTGAGTAATAGAGCGTCATAACTAAAACAGCACAACTGAGAAAAGCTATCGATAGATAGCTTTTTTGCTAACTGCAGCGCAATAACATCACTTCAATAGCGGTTCGCTAAAAATTCTCAAATCGAATGGTATATTTTCATAGCATTAGCCTAAAACAGGTGGTATAACAGGTATACAGTAAAACAACACTATTTGAGTACATATGATTAACAAGATATTAAAGTCAGCGTTTACTTTGATGTTGATGATGCCGTTGCTAACCCATGCTCAAACATCAATCCAGTGGCAGGAATTAAACACGACTTCAATAGACAAAGTTAACATTAATCACGGTGCGTTTATCGACCATCAAGGTACTGGTCTAGTGATATCATCAGGTATAGTAGATTTAACTGCTAAACCATATCTCTTTATCGCAGAGCAGGTAACAGACAGCAGCGTTGAATCAGAAGCAATATATCTCGTTGATGGTAGTAATGTTATTGTGACGAACTTGTCGGCAGAACAAGGTAATAGATCTTTTGCCGCGGCAACCAGTTTCCTTGGTGCCACCCTTGTAACCGGGGGTATAGCCAAACAAAAAACGACAAATTTAGTCAATCTCATTATATGGCGCCCTGAATCGAAAACACTTTATAGCTATCCACTGCCAGTATTACCTAGCACAGCAAAATCCCCATCAGCAGTCGTCATTAACAATATCCTCTATGTGTTAACCGGTTCAGATGCGAACAACCAATTCTTTGCTTTGGATCTCAATGGGCTGATAAACGCAGAAGGGAAATTATCTTATAGTAAACGTGCTCTTGACCATTTTATCGATAGTAACTCATGGCAGCGCTTACCTTCATTGCCTTTAGCCAATCAAAATATGCCTTACCAAAATGGGATTAAATTGGCAGTTCAAAATGATGGTACTGGAGCCAAAATATTTGCCATAGGTGGTTATCAACTTGCACATGACAAGCTCAATCCAGCTGAATATCTCAACTCACAAGAAAAGGTTTTCGCTTTAACTAGACATTGGAAATTTGATCCCAATACTAAAAACGCTGAAAATCAGTGGCAAAATCTTGGTGATATCTCTGTTGCCAAGCAAAAACTTAATCAACGAATTAATAGCCTAAGTTCTATTGGTCAATCACATATCTTAGCGTTTACCGATCAAGGCAATACCTTATCATTTAATGCCATTACTAATAGTTGGACACATTACTTAACCAACAATATCGATAAAACCCAGGTTATCAATGGCGCTAAAACGACTGAATATATTAGTGAAAATGTCACAACATCTGACGGGGTCATCTACTCATTAAATCTCAGCAATAATAATCCTAGCGCATTACGACTATGGCAAGCATCACTCAAACAGCCGGAAAAGAATTTTGGTTTAGTTAATATGACCGTTTTAGTGGTGTATTTAATTTGTGTGGTATTGCTCGGACTGTTTTTTGTCTTCAAAAACAGAAATACCGATGATTATTTCCGTGGGGGTCAATCTATCCCTTGGTGGGCAGCAGCCTGCTCAATATATGCCACTATGTTAAGCTCATTAACTTACGTCGCACTGCCTGCTGTCGTTTACCAAAGTAACTGGGTATTACTTATTGGCATATGGATGATTGTTGCTGTTGCGCCTCTGGCCATTTATGTTGCTATGCCCTTTTTTCGCCAAATTGACGCCACTAGCGCTTACGAATATCTATCAAAACGTTTCAATATGAGTGTAAGGCTATTTGCTAGTGGCTTATTTACCCTATTTCATGTGGGTCGAATGGGTATAGTTATGGCATTAACAGCATTATCCCTCTCGGCAGTAACGCCACTATCAGCTAGTGACAGTGTGTTGATTATGGGCGTCTTATGTTTGATTTATTGCACCATGGGTGGCATTGAAGCTGTCATTTGGACTGACACCTTACAAACCGTTGTGTTAATTCTTGGTGCGATAGCCTGCTTTATCATCATAGTTACAGGTTTAGATGGCGGCTTAACTGACTTTATAAACATTGGCTTACGTGATGATAAATTTACTATGGTCAATGCTGATTTCAGTTTAGATAGCATAACAACACTGTCTATATGGGTGATTGTTATTGGTGGTATTGGCCAAAATTTATCGAGCTACACTGCCGATCAAGCCGTAGTACAACGCTATATGGTGACAAAAAATCCGAGTGATGCCAGAAAATCAATTTGGGCAAATGCAATAATTGCAGCCCCAGGAGCATTATTATTCTTCTGTATTGGTACCGCGCTATACGCCTTTTATCAAACACATCCAGAAAAATTAGACCCTACCATCCAGATTGATCAAATATTTCCCACCTTTATTGCGACTGAACTGCCAATTGGTGTTGCGGGTCTGATTGTTGCGGGAATTTTTGCGGCCGCCCAATCAACAGTATCGACCAGTATGAACTCTATCGCGACGACGTTAGTAACTGACTTCATAAGGCCTTTTAATTTAGTGAAAACTGAAAAAGGTTATATGAGTGCTGCGCGCTGGCTAACTTTTATCATGGGCATACTCGGCACACTTGCTGGACTGATCTTTATCGATCCAGAAATCCGCTCACTTATGGAAGCTTATTTTAAAGTGATCGGCATGTTTATGGGCGCATTGGGTGGTCTATTTGTATTAGGCGCCTTAACCAAAAAAGCCAACTCGTTTGGCGCGATAACAGGTATTTTAGCCGGTGTATCCACCATGATATCTGCATGGCAGTTTGGCTGGGCCGACGGTTACCTATATGCAACCATAGGTATAATGTCATGTTTAGTCGTTGGCTATATTGCCAGTTTATTAACACAAACGTCCAAGACAACGAACAAAGACTTAACTGGGCTAACCTTATATACCATGCATCCAACCCCTATTAAATCGTAATTAATATTCAAATAGCCTTTAGGAAATAAGTATGACAATAGTAAATAAAATTTTAGAAAAGCAACTATTAACTTTATTAAAACAGTCGTTAATTGTCTCTTGCCAACCGGTTGATCACGGCCCTATGGATAAGGTTGAGCATGTTGTTGCTATGGCGTTGGCCGCCGTAGATGGCGGCGCAAAAGGGTTAAGAATCGAAGGCGTCGAAAATGTTAAAGCAGTAGCCAAGGCAACCAGCACACCGATCGTTGGCATTATTAAAAGAGATTTAATAGATAGTCCAGTTCGCATCACCCCGTTTATTGAAGATGTAAAAGCCTTGGCACAAGCCGGAGCCAGTATTATCGCGTTTGACGGTACACAAAGACAAAGACCAGTACCAATGTTAGCGCTACTTGAAGCTATTCATAATGCAGGCTGTATTGCCATGGCAGATTGCGCAGACTATGAAACTGGCCTCATGCTGGCACAACATGGCTGCACTTTTATTGGCAGTACCATGTCTGGTTATACCGATTTGAATCCCCCGCCCCATGATCCCGATTATGCCCTCGTCGCTCATTGGGTTAGCCAAGGGTTAAATGTTATCGCAGAAGGTCGCTATCACTCTCCAGAAAGAGCAGCTAAAGCGATTAAACTAGGCGCCTTTTCTGTCACTGTCGGCTCGGCAATCACCCGCGTAGAACATATTACCAAATGGTTCGCTACTAGCATCACAGAGGCGTTGCCTTCAATGGAAACAGCAATATGATCATCGCAATCGATATTGGTGGTACAAAAATATCTGCCGCACTGATGGATAATAATGAAATCATTGAATCAAAAAAGACTGATTCGATTATTCATCACGATCTCGATAATTTAGCGAGTTATGTGGTTCATTTATGCCAAGACTGGATTGAAAAAGCACATATAGTCGCCGTAGCCTGCACCGGACAAGTTGGTAAACATCAAGTTAACTTTCTGTCAGCCAAACAAGCCCTACCCTTACAGCAGCAGCTCAAGACAGGATTTGGGCTGCCCGTAGTTATTTTAAATGATGCTGCAGCGGCTGCATGGGCAGAATATTGTTTAGGTCCCAAAAGACAAGACAGCACCTTAGTTTATATTACGGTGTCGACCGGAATTGGCGGCGGCATTATCCAAAATGGTCAATTGGTCACTGCTAGTGATGGTTTTTGTGCACATATCGGTCATATGTCAGTTAATTGCCCCACGGCTCTTAGTGTTCAATGCCATTGTGGCCGAATCAATTGCGTCGAAGCTATTTCATCGGGCACATCAATCGCCAGGCAAGCATCAACAATTTTAAAGACTGCTGTTAGCTGCAAAAACGTGTTCGAACAGCATCTGTCTCACCCAGAAATAACCACGCTACTGGACCAATGTGCTGATGCGCTCGTTGATTTAATTGCGAATATTAAGGCTCTTACAGGTACGACTGTGGTTGTCTTAGGAGGAAGCGTCGGGGATGCATCAGCTTTTAAAGAAAGAGTGGCAGCTAAAATAGCCAAGTTACCGATGATATATCAGGTTAGCTTGGTCTCGCCTATAACAGGAGAGCATGCGGATCTTATCGGCGCAGCCATGTATGCTCAAACGATAAATGGCTTCAATGATGGTACTCAATAGCCGCGACTGAAATGCTATTTTATTGGAACAAACATGCAAATTATTATTTTAGATAATCCCGACCAAGTTGCAACTCATGCTGAACAATGGGTTACAGAAGTTATTAAACAAAAATCAACTCCAGTTTTAGGCCTAGCCACAGGCACTACCCCTATTCAACTTTATAAACGGCTAGTACAAAGCCATCAAACAGCACAGTTAAGCTTTGCTAATGTCACGACATTTAACCTTGATGAGTACCATAATATTGCCGCAGATAATGCACAAAGCTACCGCAAGTTTATGAAAGATAATTTATTTGATCACATAGACATAGACCAAAATAAAACATTTTTACCTATCTGTCAGCAAGATCAAAACCCACGTATTCAAGGCCTTGCTTACGAGAAAAAAATTCGCAATGCGGGTGGAATTGATTTGCAAATATTAGGCATAGGCGCAAACGGACATATCGGCTTTAATGAACCGACTTCGAGCTTAGTATCTCGCACAAGAATTAAAACCTTAACCAAGCAAACGTTACAAGATAACAGCCGCTTATTTGATAAAGATGAATACCAACCTACGATGGCGATGACAATGGGCATTGCCACCATTCTTGACGCTCGTTATGTGTTACTGATGGCGACAGGAACAAATAAAGCAGCAGCAGTAAAGCAAATGATCATGGGACCTGTAACCGCTATGTGTCCAGCATCCGCTTTACAAATGCATGAAAATGCGATCATTCTGCTAGACAAAGAGGCTGCATGTGAATTAAGCGATCAAGAGTATTTTATTTGGGCAAACCAAGAACACCAAAAAATTAACCAAGCCTATGGACTATTCATCTAGATAACTTATTCATAGTTCACTCATGGTTCATTAATATTTAGTCGACTAAATATTAATGAACTTGGCTATACAGGCACATGTTTTCATAGCAAAGAACATCTAATCTTTCATCACACACCAAATAAATACCAAGCTTTCAACTAATTGCTACTCGGAATCTATAGATCGCTCAATTGGACCTGCAAGTTAATATTAAGCAACCCCTGTTCGCCATGATGGACTGTCTACAGAGCACATCACTGAACAGTAATTATTACCGCCCAGATTTACCTACCCGACTATCTTGCATAAAAAAACCACCAATAATATATTGATGGCTAGATATGGCGCACTAACAACAACTTCACTTTAAAAACACTACAATATAAAAATCTTCGCGTTCAAACTTTTTATATATTCCTAAAACCTCATGCTAAATAATTAATATTATCTTCTAATTACCAAAAAGATAATTATTATTAGTTATTTTTGTCATGCGGCATGTGTTCCATAAAGCCAGCCGCTGTCATTTTAGCAACAACATCCTCTTTCTCTTGGTTAGAAAGCGCACTAATTGGCAAGCGAGGATCACCAACATCGATACCATGTAACAACATAGCAGCTTTACCGGCAGCAACTCCCCCGTATTGTACCAGTGGACGAATGAGAGCAATAACCTTATCCATGAGGGCAGCGACAGCCAGCTGATCACCCTTGTTAAAAGCAGCAATAATATCCAAATAGAGTGGCGCAGCATAATTATAGGTACTTCCTACTGCACCTATCGCGCCAACAGCAAGGCCACCTGGGAGAAACTCATCAATCCCAAATGGAATATCAAATTTACCATCACACACTCGTACACATCGTTGATACTCATAAAGATCAACATGGTTAAACTTAATACCAGCCAAGTTTGGAATCACCTTATCAGCTTTGATAAGAAACTGTTCCATATCAAACATCACCCCAGACATACCTGAATGGTAATAATAAAATGCTTTTGTCGGTGCTGCTGCTGCAATAGTGGCACAGTAATCAACAAGGCTATCAAGAGAACTCGGTTTGAAAAAACAAGGCGCAATAATCGAAGTGCCAAAAATATCGAGGGTTTCAGCATGTCTTGTTAATTCAAGTGTATCTACAATGGATAAGGCACCAGTATGAACTGTAATACTGAGCTTTCCTTGTGATGCCAAAACCCAACGCTCAACTATCGCTTTACGTTCAGCAACAGAACAGTTAAGGCCTTCACCCGTTGTGCCACAAATATAAACACCTTTCACGCCTTGACGAATAAGAAGTTCTGCAATGCGATCGATTACAGGAAGATTAACTTCACCGTTGCTATCAAATGGCGTATGAGGGGCGGAAATTAATCCAGTCAGTTTTTGCATTATAAATCTCCATAAATTTAAAATATTTTTTTGCCGCCAATCCAGGTGTGGCTAACGTGCAAGGCAGAGTTATTAGCGCATTCAAGCACGGTAAAATCTGCATTAGCACCTATGGCAAGTTGCTGTATGTTGTCATTTATGCCAAGAAAATTAGCAGGGTATATACTCGCCATTCTTAGCGCCTCCTCAAGAGGTATATCAAGCATCACTTGAGCATTATTGACTGCCGTGATCATATCTAATGCTGAACCCGCTAATTGACCTGTTTGGCTCATCAACTTATCGCCTTCAAGCACAATTTTATGACCATCGAACTCAAACACCTTTTGACTACTGCCAATGGTTGACATCGCATCAGTGACTAACATCATTTTGCCAGAGCATTTAAGCCTATTTGCCAACTTTGCCGTTGCCGGATGAACATGATGACCATCAAGTATCAGCCCACACCAACTGTGCTCATCGAGTAGTGCCGCACCAACCATGTTCGGCTCACGAGATGTCAGTGGTGACATCGCATTAAATAAATGAGTAAAACCAACAGCCCCAGCAGCTAGTGCTGCTTGGGTTAATTCAAAACTGGCATTAGAGTGGCCTAAGCACACTTTTACATTGTGCTGAGTTAATCGCTGTATTTGCTCACTTGTCACATGCTCAGGTGCCAAGGTGACCACTTTTATTCCTAAATCATCGCGACAATAAATCGCTAATTCCTGCTCACTTAGGGGCCTTATATGCTTGCTGCTATGTATGCCTTTCTTGGGCTCACTGATATGCGGTCCCTCAAAATGTACACCTATAACACCATGGATCTCTTGCTTGATTGCTAGTGCGATCGTATCAGCGGCAGCACTTATAGTTTCAAGATTACTAGTGATCAGCGTCGGTAATAATCCTGTGGTCCCATACTTACTATGTGCCTCAACCATTGCTTTAAGCGTTGATAAACTCGTGTCATGGTTAAATAAAAAACCTCCTCCACCGTTGACCTGTACATCAATAAAACCCGGAGTTAGTAAGCCTGAAACCTTAATAAGCTTGGCGTTATTAACCACATCAAAAGCGATAACCTTGCCATTTTCAAAACTTATCGGTTGGTTATTAGTGATGCTTTTTCCATCAAATAATTGTTCGGCAATTACAGTTGTTATCATGACTTCTCGACTTTACGTTGCTTCATACAAAGTGTTTTGCGAACTCAACAAGGCTTTTAAAAAGTAGCCCTACTATTGGCAGAACAAATCACAGGTACGCCATCAACCTGTTATACCAATATACCTTTTGTTTTATTTTTGTCAAAATAAAAATCTGTCAGCAACTAAGCCGCATGATGAAGCTGTTTGAAAAGCAGTATGTTGAGCAACAGTTAAGTGTCTAAAATCCTTCCCCTACCAGTTACTTGATTGGAAAAATATATTTCTTAAAAATCTTACGTAAACATTGCTGTTAGATGTTCATAGAGATACTTCTGCTTTGGCCATGAACGATTTTCATTCGATATTAATGAGATATTTACCATCCAACTCATCAGAAAAATCCAAAAGCTGGATTGCATTACACCAACTCAAGTGGTGTAATAGGTATACCTACAGCGTGATCTGCTTATTAAGGCTAATATTTAATGGAATATATTATTGGTGCGTATGCCGCAGCACCTTCGACCCAGCAATGGGATCAAGAATTAGAAGCGAGTTACTACCAGGGGCTAAAATTACAAAGTAATATCATTGGCTTAGAACACCCCTTTGTGGGAAAGCTGCATCCTTATGATGATGAATGGTTTCTTAAGAATATTGATGAGAATTGGCAATTCATTTTTACATCAATTCCAGGGGTGATGGGGCAGATTGCTAAAAACCCGCATTTTGGCATAGCCTCCACCAATGAAACAGGTAGACAAGCTGCACTGGCTTTTTACCAACAAGCACAGCAAGCTATATTTAAATTAAACAATCACTTAAAAAGAGAGGCTGTAAGCTTTTTAAAAATACATACAGCACCAAAGATAACTGAAAACACACAATCATCTATTCAAGCTTTGCAAACATCGCTTGAAGCCATGCAATCATGGAACTGGTACGGCGCAAAACTCGTCATTGAACATTGCGATGCACATATCGCAGGGCAAGAAGCTGAAAAGGGCTTCATGCTATTACAAGATGAAATGACGGCGATTACGCACGTTAACAGTAAACTGAATAGTGATATTGGTATCAGTATCAATTGGGGGCGTTCAGCTATTGAAACACGTAATACCGATGGCCCCTTGCAACATACTAAACAAGCTTATCTCAGCGGCTTGTTAAAAGGGATCATCTTTTCTGGTACCTCAGATATAGACGGCCCTTATGGGCAGTGGAAAGACACTCACATGCCTCCAGCACAAGCCGTATACATTCCCAGCTTTGCAGAAAACTCTTTATTAACGATGGAGCAAATAGAAAAAACCATGCAACAGTGTGATTACAAGCAACTGAAGTTTATTGGTGGAAAAATTTCATTAAGCCCAAATGAGGCAAATGTTGACCAACGAATTTCTTATTTAAAAAGCCTAACAACATTGCTCGATCACGTACTCGAAATAAAATCATGAGCAATCTATCAATCATTTTGGCCAGCCAAATATAATCTATATGAGGTATGCCACATGTATTTCTGATTAAAAATTTACTTTAATGGTTTGTATAGTGCATTTTACCCATTCTAGCGCTTAGTATTTGAGTGTATTGCGCAACATAGTGACAAGTAAATGTTTAACTCAGTTTATACCGGAAATGGTGTATAAATAGATAACATGTCAATTTACCGACTAAAGAATGCAATGGCTTGCTAACGTATTAAAGTGATGAACTTATCACTGTCACCTTAAATTATAAGCATAAAAAAAGCCCCGTTCGATTAAGAACAGGGCTTTAAATAATGGTACCTGAGGTCGGACTCGAACCGACACGCCGCGAAGCAGGGGATTTTGAATCCCCCATGTATACCAATTTCATCACTCAGGCAAAGACTTGTAAGCTGTATTTAGCTTTGCAAAAAAATCTGCTGTACGCAAATATCTTTGCAAAACTAACCACTCAATTAATCAACTTATGTTGTCACAATTAAGTGTTGGCGATTATACCTTTGCATTTAATAATCGCAAGTACTTTACCTATTATTTCTATAAAAAACACTCAATTGCTCAAAAGTCATTCATAGTGCCAAATAACAATGGCTGATGGTTTTTGTGAGCTAATTAGCAGTTTCACACAAATATAACATTATCACTGCTGAAGATTGATCAAGATCAGTATCACGACAGAGTTTTGACTTTATGATGATCATGATTTCACATTCCAGAGGATAAATATCATGGCATTTTGGTTAGATTTAATGTTTGGTAACGCAATAGGATTACTATCGATGACTGTAATCTTTTGTACCTTTGGAATAATGTCTTATCTAATGTGGATGTTTATTGTGAAGTCTGCACCTACTAAGTGAGTCTCTAACTAGGCTAAGTATTTTACTGCTTATTATTTCATGATCAATATGGATTCTTCCTTGCGAATCATACATTGGCGATAAAACACATGGAGTGTTTTTATGTCAAGTTGGGGGCTATATGGCCCCCATTTTTTTATTTATACCAATCAAATACTGCACAAAATATTAAATTAAGCGGCATGCTTGCGTGATTGAACCAAGCCATTAATAAAATGTGGACGTGTTTTGATTAGATAGGTCATTTCCTCAGCACTCGGCTCACCTGCAGGTAAACGTAATACATCGCGATTTAAATAATTTCGCGCCGGCATCGATATCTTGTATTCTGCCGTTGGTCCTTGAATCGCATAGTGGCGCTCATTTCCAAGCATCTCAAGTATACTGCTATGAACTAGATTTTTAACTGCTAACTCATTTTGCGGCAGGGTTAAAATAGTCTGTCCCTGTAAAAAGAATTCGCGTAACAAGGCTCGTTCTGCCGGATCGAGTAGCTTCACTTTTGCTTCGATGGTTTCTACTGTGCGTTTTTGGCGAAAAAACACAATAGACTCATCAACCACAAAGGCAAAAATTTGACTTAAAAAATACGCGACTCCCATTATTAGTCCTAAGCCAATAAACTGACCATATTGATTGACTAGGTGATCTAACGATAAAAACGCCAGTAAATCTTTAGGCGCAAACAGTAAACTAGTACATGTTACAACAACCCATGTCATAGCACTTACGAATAAACGTTTGCTATTAAACAACTTTATTGAACCTACTTTTATTTTCATCATAGCTTACCCGTAGTGTCAGATTTTTGATCATACTGACTTAAAGCAAAATATATGCCATAAAAAACATCACTAACATTATCTTTATTTACACCATTTCAATTCCATATTAGGACATTCAAGCTATGCTTGAATAAAATTCAGAAAGTTGGAATTAACACTAGCGCAACAAGCTGTAAGCTCGTATTTTATATGTCACTCATCATTGATAATTAATCACATTGAAGAAAATATGCTGATATTCATACGACAATTACTCCAGAGCCCTATTGCCCGAAAGTTAACACTGTCTATCGTGGTGTTTAGCTCTTTGATTACGATTGTGACGACAGCTTATCAGCTTATAAGTGATTATCAGGAGGATGTGAATAGAATTGATCGCGTATTTTCAAGTATAGAAGCGGTAAATTTAGAAGTATTAGCATCCAGTGTTTGGGTAATAGACGAAGACTTAATTAACACTCAACTCTATGGTTTAAGCCAATTACCTGACATTAAATATATTTCTATCCGTGATGACAGTAATCAAGAATGGCATTTTGGTGAGTATCAGAAAACGGCCGTTATCGAAAAGCAATTTCCGTTGATTTATACCAACAATGAAAATATTCCTGTTGGGACCCTTACAGTACAAGCCGATCTCAATGCCATTTATGATCGTCTGTATAATAAAACAATACTGATTTTACTGTCCAACGCGATCAAAACCTTCTTCGTTGCTGGTTTTATTTTGTTTTTGGTCTGGTTCAATGTCACCAAACATCTGCGCCAATTAAGCCAATATTGTGATGAAATTAGCTTAGACAATCCCTTTACGCCCTTAAATTTTAACCGTAAGCCACAACGTGATGAGTTCAGTTTAGTCGCCGAAGCAGTCAATACAATGCAGCAACAAATTCGAGGATCTTATCAAGATCTGCAGCAATCAAAAGTCGATTTAATGCATGCCGTTGAAGATCGAGATCGCTTACTATTATTAGAGCGTAGTTATAAAGATGAACTTGCTCGCCAAGTAAAAGAGCAAACCAGAGAACTTGAACAATCACTGCAAATGTTAAAACGAACACAACAAGTGCTGATAGAAAAAGAGAAAATGGCCGCATTAGGAGGATTAGTTTCCGGCGTCGCCCATGAAATTAATACCCCGATAGGTATTTGTTTAACGGCTGCAAGTTCACAATTGGCTTATGTAGAAGATCTGATCAAGCTTATCCATAGCGATCATGCCACATTAGAACAAATCAATGGGATTTTAGAGCAATACCAAAAAAGCAGTCAGTTAATTGTGAGTAATATCACTCGTGCCAGTTATTTAATCCAGCAGTTTAAATCTATTGCGGCAGAACAAAGCCAAGAAAAATACACTCTATTTAATCTTAATCACCAATTACGCGATATTACCGACTCAACCTTAATGATATTTTCGCCGCAAAAGGTTGAGATAACAGTCAATATTGATGAGCAATTGCAGGTTTACACTAATGCCAGCCTACTCTCCCAAGCTATTAATAACGTGATATCAAATGCATTTTTACATGCATTTAAAGATACCTCACAAGCGAAAATCTGCATTAATGTTATAACTAAACCTGACACTATTGATATCGAAATTCAAAATAATGGTGCGCTTATTCCAAGTGATATTGCAGAGCATATATTTGAACCCTTCTTTACCACCGCTCGCCACAAAGGTGGCGTCGGCTTAGGGCTCGCAGCTGCATTTAATGCAATTACGCAGATAAAAGGAAGCATTCGCTATGTTGCTATGTCACCCCTTGGAGGACCTATGTTCGTGATAAGCGTGCCGCGATAACATCATTAAGGCAGCACTTAACGGCGTTAATCTGTTCTCGCGGCTAATTTACTCAGTACACGACTCACAGCAACAAAAGCAAATGTTCCCGTCACCATAGTAATGGCGCCAAAACCAGAAGCGCAATCCATCCGCATACTGCCTTGTGCTGTCTCCTTAGTGTTGCATACGCTGCCATCAACTTGAGGATAGACTAGATGTTGGGTCGAAAACACCGCATCTACCGCAAAGCGGCGCTGAATATTTTTAGTAAAATTATAATCTTTGCGTAATATGTTGCGCACTTTTGCCAACAATGGATCTTGTACTGTTTTAGCCAAGTCAGTCACTTGAATTAAGGTCGGATCGGTTTGGCCGCCAGCACCACCGATAGTCACTAGGGCAATTTTATTGCGCTTACACCAAGCAATTAAACCTGCTTTAGGTTTTACCGCATCAATACAGTCAATCACATAATCAATATCACCCCCCTGTGAGGCTGGCTTAAAATACTCCGCCAGATTGTCTAAAGTAATAAAATCTTCTACTTCATTAACCACACACTCGGGATTGATTTCACCAATGCGTTTTGCCATAACCTCGACTTTTGATTGGCCGATAGTAGAGGTTAATGCATGTATTTGGCGATTGGTATTGGTAACACAAATATCGTCTAAATCGATAAGGGTGATCTGTCCTATACCACTTCTCGCTAGAGCTTCAGCGACCCAAGTTCCGACACCACCGATACCCACAACCACCACATGTGCTTTTGAAAAAGTCGCGAGTGCTGCTTGACCATATAAACGGCCGACACCAGCAAAACGATGAGTATAAGATTCTGACAACATTGGTTACGCCCTAATTAACGACTATTTTTTTCGCGGCTAATTTTAAACGATTTATCGCCAAAGCTAAACGTTTGTCACGATTTGCTCGACATGAATCTGATTAAGGTGGCGGTTCAAGTTATTCATAAGCATCTGATGTAAGCATTTACTGATAATGATCCACATCAACTTGGATAAGTGTTGCGATAAAGCAATCAAAAATAACCTGTGGTTAAACTATCCAAATAAAACTGACACTTTAGTTACTAAAAAGTGGATTGATACCTCAAGAGCATGTCTATTACGAATTAATACAAGCAATTAATCTTCGCAATAAGCCAGGAACAGCATTTTGTAGTGGTCAATAAAGGCCTCACTCTGGAGGTAATCAAATATAAATGGGTCGCTCAAACTAATCGATTATCACAAAACGCTTAAAAAATGCTTAATTTATGACCTTATTAGACTAAAGAGATCAATTTATCATTCAATATTCGCGATGATTAAATTAACATGGGCTAAAATACAATTCTGCAACTTTTGTGGATGAGCGCTAGCCGATTTTACATAAATAGGTACGCCCCTAAGAGGCAGATTTAAGACATATATTGATTTAATTACACAGATGGTCGCTGATATCACAGATTTATCGACAAAATTTCAAGTTGGGCTTGTTTATTTGATCTAGCCCACACTATGAAGGAACTAAATCTGTGAAAATCTGCACCAGATTGTTACAGAATTAAATCTGCGACAAACTTCACTAACTAAAACCATGAAAAATGGAATATAGAACATAACGTTCTAGGGAGCATGAAAGATGAAAAAAACCTTAATCTCTGCATCGGTAGCATCAGTACTCACATTAGTTTCTTTCGCTACACTTGCTGAAGGCCCAAGTTTCTATGGTCGTTTAGATTTAGCTGTGACTAATTCTGATAAAGGCGCTACAACTCAAAATGGTAAAGAAGGCACAGTATTAGAAAACAACTTTTCTAACTTAGGCGTAAAAGGTAGTGAAAAGTTTGCTAACGGTATTGAACTGTTATACCAAATGGAATTCCAAGTTGAAAATACCACTCAAACTGAAGGCAAAAATGGCAGTGACGAAGTTGTATTTAAAGCGCGTAACACATTCTTAGGTTTAAAAAGTGACGCTGGTACTGTGTTAGTCGGCCGTAACGATACAGTATTCAAACAATCTGAAGGTGGCATCGATTTATTCGGTAACTTTAACGCCGATATCGATCGTATGATTGGTGGCCAATTACGTAGAGCTGACGGTATTTGGTACTACTCACCAGTGATTGCTGGTTTAGTCACATTAAACGCAACTTATTTAATGGATGACAACTACGAAGGTTCAGATGAAGACCAATATGCATTAAGTGCAACCCTTGGTGACAAAGGTCTTAAAGCACAACCTTATTATATTGCTGCAGCTTATAACACTATTGGTGGTATTGATGCTTATCGTGGTGTGGCGCAAGTTAAGCTAGGTGAGTTCAAGCTTGGTGGTTTATACCAAAACACTGAAAGCCAAACCACTGATCAAGAAGGTGATTCTTTCTTCCTTAACGTATCTTACAACCTAAACGGCGTAAACTTAAAAGCTGAATACGGTCAAGATGAAGCTGGTTTTGGTAGCTACTACAAAAATATTAAAGAAGCAACAGGTACTGACGTAAACATCACTCAAATTACTGTGGGTGCTGACTATCGTATCTCTAAGTCAACCTTAGTTTATGGTCACTATGCTATGTATGAAGGCGACCACAAAGTCGGTACTGCTACTGTTGATTTAGAAGATGACAATATCTTCACTGTTGGTGCACGTTACGACTTCTAATCATAGTGCTAGCCGCTTCGGCTTAACAGCATAAATGATTAAAAATGCCAGTCTATGTAGACTGGCATTTTTGTATTTGTAATATCATCATTACGATGTGGTCATCAGATGTTAAACAGTGATTTAAAATTAGGCTGTTGCACTTTACGATTAACAACCGTCAGCTAAGCAATCACTTGATTGAACACTTCAACATGATGTGACTCAACTAACTCTGGCATCACATGGTGAAAGTAATGCTCAATCGCATCTTTAGCGCAATGCTGATCAAACGCAGCTCGGTCGACAAACTTTTCCACAAAGGCGACTTTATTGTCATCATCAATACTGATATTCAGTTCATAACGAATACAGCCTAGCTCACGTCGAGTATCTGGAACTAAACTTGCCAATGCAGCCACTAAGGCATCGCGTTTTCCTGCTTTAGCGGTAAACTGAGCGACACAAACAATTTGTTGGGTGTTTATTGCGTAATCTGACATTATTTTCCCTTACATTAATAAATTAACAGCATATCTAAATGCTCAATCCCATCTTCAAGATACACTGCAGAATTAACCACGAAACCATGCTGTTGATAAAACTGACGTAAATAATCTTGCGCACCGATTTGGATATTGTCATTGGGCCAATGTCGTTTGGCTATACTAATAGCTCTTTGCATTAATTGATTAGCAATCCCCTGACCCCGTGTTACTTTCGCCACAGCAACACGGCCAATACTGGCCTGAGGATAACTCAGGCTAGGTGCTAACACACGACTATAGGCCACGACATGGCCAAGATCGTCCAGCCCAAGTAAGTGCCTTGTTTGCGGATGTTTGTCTTTACCATCTAACTCAGGGTACGGACAATTTTGTTCCACCACAAACACATCAACTCGAAGTTGTAATAACCCATAAAGTTGTTCCAGCGTCAATTCAGAAAAGCCAACATCTACCCATTGTAATGTCATCACAAACCTTATTTATCCCTGCTCTATACGCCATATTAGCATGATTAATGTAACTCACTAGGCTCATCTGATGGGCTTTTTTCTGGGGGTTTTCGAATAAATAATACTGCAAAGACTGCGATAAAAAGAAAACATGCCATAATAAAAAACACATCATTATAGGCTTGAATATACGCTTGTTGTGACATGGTTTTAGCAAGTAAAGCATAAGCTTGCGAGTTAGCGCTTACAGCGTCCGAGCCAGCAGTTTGTAATATCGAACTGGTGTGAGCGATATAATTATAGGCTTGCGAACTCACGGCGGGTAACGTTTCTTTTATGTGTGCCAAATGCCCCCTTGCGAGGTTATCGGTTAATGTTGCCACCAAAGCGATACCAAACGCCCCACCTAAATTACGCATCACATTGAGCACAGTCGATGCCGAAGCATTTTCATGTGGTTTTAAATGCATGGTCGCCAAAATACCAATAGGAACTAAGATAAACGGTTGCCCCAAGGCGCGTACGATTTGCGAGGTAATCATCTGATCGCCCGCATAATCAAGAGTCATATTGCTATTCATGTAATAACTGGTGGCAAATAAAGCAAATCCAAGTGCCGCCAAATAACGCGGATCAAACTTCTGCATTAACTTAGGCACTAAAGGTAGCACCAGTAATTGTGGAAAACCCATCCACATAATGACTTCACCTATTTCTAGCGGAGTGTAGTCATGAATTTGTGATAGATATAAGGGGATCATGTAAATGGCCCCAAATAATGCCATACCGAGTAAAAAATATGCCACGGTAGACAAGGCAAAATCACGCTGAGCAAGCAGACGGATATTGACTAAGGGTTGTGCTTTACGTAACTGAATCCAAATAAATAGACTGATATTAATGGCGGCAATTATCGCGAGGTTACGAATAAGATCTGAACCAAACCAGTCTTTACGATTGCCCTCTTCTAGCACCACTTCTAGGCAACCCATACCCAGTGCCATCGTCACAATACCGGAATAATCAGCATCTTTTAACTTTTCCCAAATAATGGGTTTGCGCTCTAAACCATAAGCTAACATCGCCATTACCAATAAGCCTGGCGGAACATTAATATAAAATAAATAATGCCAACTAAATTGCTCAGTTAACCAGCCTCCCAGCGTCGGCCCAATAGAAGGGGCAAATGTGGCCGTCACCCCAAACAAAGCCATACCCATAGCACGTTTATTGTCAGGTAAGCACTCAAGTATGAGTCTAAATGCTAACGGAATTAATGCTCCACCGAAGAACCCCTGCAAGGCACGAAAAGCAATCATCGACTCAAGGTTCCAAGACAAAGAACATAATATCGATGCCAAGATAAAAGCCGCTGTGGTCCAGAGTAAATAACGTCGAGTCGATAATCCGGTACTTAACCAACCCGAAAGGGGAATCGCGATCATCTCTGCCACTAAATAGGCGGTAGCAATCCAGCTACCCTCCTCTAAAGTGGCGCCTAAACTACCTTGGATCTCTTTCATCGACGCATTGGTGATTTGAATATCCAAAATCGCCATAAATGCACCAATTAGGCCGCCCGCAACGGCTATCCAAGATCGGACACTACCACGCTGGTACCCAGTCGGTTTATCATCCTGTTTACTAGCAGAGCTAACTTCAGAAGCATTTACCTCTGCAGTTGATTGACTCATATTAATGCCCTGCTGCCGCTAACGTGGCTTGATCAGCGGACGACTTAGCCAGCGCCTGAGATTGAGCAGCAGATTCAGTATCGACTTCAACCACCGCACTCAGTCCAGGCAAAATACGTCCAATAGCAGATGAAGACTGCTTTCGTTCAAGCCGAATGCGCACCGGAATACGTTGAACAATTTTAGTAAAGTTACCGGTCGCATTTTCTGCAGGTAACAAGCTAAATTTAGAGCCCGATGCTGGAGCTAAGCTGTCGATAAATCCACTAAACACCTCATCAGGATAGGCATCGAAACTGACGTTAACGCTTTGTCCGGCTTGCATGTGCTCAATTTGAGTTTCTTTAAAGTTAGCAGTTACCCACACTTGAGTATCTGGTACTAAACTAAACAATGCCTGTCCCGGTTGAACATACTGGCCTACCATGGCACCACGCTTACCTATAATGCCTGAAAATGGCGCTGTAACGCGTGTATCAGCCAATTGAATATTGGCTAATTCGACACTAGCCTCAGCCTGCTTAACATCTGCTTGCACTTGCAATAGCTGAGCATTAAACACTGATAATTCACGCTGTTTAGCCACCAATGCAGCTTGAGCTTCATCGACATGTGCCGAGGCAGAATCGAAACCCGCCTGAAGTTGGTCAACATCATTTTGTGAGCTGTAATTACTGACTTTTAATTTTTGTGAACGTTTTAATTGTTGCTGGGCGATTAACTGTTCAGACTGTGAGGCCACAACAGCAGCCTTAGCCTGATTAATTAACGCTTGCTGCAAATCAACCTTCGCCGCCAAGGTTTGCAAGTTAGCTTGCGAGCTGGCTAATAAGGCTTTACTTTGGGCTAGCTTGGCAACAAATTGGCTATCTTCAAGTTGAGCCAATAGTTCACCTTTGCTGACATGTTGATTATCTACCACGGTAGACTGGACAATATAACCTGGCACTTTGACACTGATATTAGAAATATCGGCCTCGACATAAGCATTATCCGTTGATTCTATAAATCGAACTTGTGACCACCAATAAACACCGGCAACAACTAATACAAGGATAATACTTGGCACTAATACTAAGCGCTTATTGATAGACATGTTTGACTCCTAATTTATTCTCGCCTAGTTTACTACTGTTTCCTTTAGTTTATTAGATAGTAAAAATATAACCCACTGTTCCACAGGTGTAACAATATGGATCTAAATCGTGTACAAATTTTCTCACAGGTGGTTGAACAAGGCAGTTTTACTGGTGCAGCCAAAGCTTTAGGGATCACCAAAGCCACAGTGAGCAGAAAGGTTGCTGAACTCGAAGCCGATGCCGGTGTGCTATTACTATTTAGAACCACTCGATCATTAAAACTGACCGAAGCGGGTTCGAGTTATTACCATCGCATCAGTAAAATTTTGCAAGATTTACAAAATGCCGAAGACTTACTCAGCGCAAGCCAACAAGATATTAAAGGCAATTTAAAAGTAATTTGTCCTATCGAGCTAGGTCAGTTATATCTGGGGCGGATTCTTGCGCGTTTTTTGGCGACTTATCCCAACATTACCATTGATGCAGAACTGACTAACCGCAAAGTAGATGTAATAGAAGAAGGCGTCGATTTCTTATTTCAAATTACCGAACAACACGATCCAAAGCTGCAAAGTTACTCTCTGGTGACCGCAAGCAGACAATTAATGGCAAGTCCAAGTTACCTTAAACGTCATGGAGCTCCCGCAACACCGCAGGACTTAATGAATCATACTGCAATCAAGCTTCAATCTGCCCATATTGATGGTGGCTGGCGTATTTTTGATGGCATCAAATGGCTAGATCTCGATCCACCAGCACAGCTGAAGGTCAATAATGTTACCTTTGCCCGAGAGGCAGCCATTGAAGGCCTAGGTATTACCGCGGTACCGGTTTTTATTGCTCAAGAAGCTATTGATAGTAAGCAACTACTGCCAGTATTAGAAGATTTCCCCATGATGCAAACTAAGGTCACACTCAGCTTTCCAAAGCGAATATATCTTCCACGAAAATACCGAGTATTCATCGAATTTTTATATGATGCCCTGTTTCAGCGTTGGGGAGATGGTGTGCTGGAAATCCCCGACTTTATAGTACAAAACAATCATAATTAAAGATGAGTTTTTAAGCACAAAATAATCTATAGGATATATAGATATTTTTAACTGACTAGGTGCTAGTATCAACTCAATAAAGTGATTAATTGAGATCGTAGAGGTCAGCTTTCGCACTATTAATTCGCAATATCAATGATAAGTTTGGTTCAGGAAATTGTTCAAAGGCTAGGTAAGTATTAAGCGACTGATCCATTGTCTGCTTCAATACTAACCACACACATTACATTTATTAGTCACGCATTATGCGCGCTAGGAGCTATACAAATGAGCAAAGAACGTAATAATTCAAAAGAAGCGAAGAAAAAACCGGCATTATCTTTAAAAGAGAAACGTGCAGTTAAGCAGTCAAAAAATTCACCTGAAAATTTTGCCAGCAAGATCAAATAATTTATGCGTCGTTTAACCTATAAATAGCTTGATGCAGGCATGCTGAGCACATAAAAATACCGAGCTAATTGCTCGGTATTTTTTGTTTAGCGCTTATTTATTCGCGCCCTGCTTAACAGATGGCTAGAACTTGTACTTCACGCCCACTTTAAGCTGCCAAGCAGATTTGTTGATGTCATAAGTATCGTAATTGTTAGTCTCAATACCATCTTGGCCAAATGGAACAGAATAAGTATAAACTCCCGTCGTCGCATTGTAGTCATGATCAACTAACTTAGCATTATTAAAACTTTGGTATTCAACCACGCCCCAATCTTCATTAACTAGGTTAAGTACGTTTTTGATATCAAAGTATAAAATACCTTTATGCTCGTCAGTAAATCCTGGCAACTCTTGCGTAAAGCGGAAGTCTAACTGATGTATCCATGGCTGGTTGTCAGTACCTTTTGGCGCTATACCACCGGCATATTGGCCTAAACCAATTTCATCAATAGCCGCTTTAAACTCCTCATAAGTTAATCCACCTGCATACTGAACATTGGCATCATCAGCACCCGTTGGAATGTAAGGTAAGTAATATGATGCGCCAGCAAACTTACTTTGATCACCTAAATTACCATCACGATATGAACCTAGTGTCCAGGTTAATGGGTTACCTTCACGAGCTTCGTAGAATAAGTTAAAGCTAGAGTTGTAACCTGCAACAAACTCTACATCATAACCCAAGCTAAAGGTGAAGCGATGCGGTGTTTCATAATAGCCAGTCCCCATAGTGGTGCCATTACGATCATATTGTACTGGAGTATATTGATAATTAGACGTTGCTGTAGATGACGAGCCTTGGTTGCCTTCTTCAACTGAGTTATATGCATAGCCCGCACGCATGCTAAGGCCCATATCCCACTCTTTGGCAATCGAGAAACTTAACGTCTTACTTGAGCCATCTTCTTCTGCATTGGTTAACATGAGGTCATAACGCTCGGTATTACCACCAGCACCATTATTGGCTAATGGGTCCCATGTTTCGTATACCACACGGCCAGTGGCATCGGTTTTCACTTGGCGACGGGCTAAATCAACCCAAGCTAAGTCGTTTTCTTTTTGAATGTATAAAAATTCACCACCCACAAACCAATTATCACCTAAAGCACCTAAATCCCATGTACTGTCAAACCCAATACTTGCACGCCAGTCAGAAGGTAACTCAAAGTTAGGATCGATAGCATTAACATTACCGTCGCCCCCGACTAACCCCGCTTGAGCATCAGCTGGGACATTACCAAAATCTGGGGTGCCCCAAGCTGGGTTCCAACCATCGTTATAGCTTAATAAGCTGTTGCCATCATTTGAAAAACTATTTGAAATCCATACTGATGGCGAGCCACCACTGTAACGACCCACACCACCGTATAGGGTCACGTCATCGCTTAACAGGTATTTAAGCCCTACGCGAGGTAACCAAATATCTTGGCCATCTAAGGTTTCGTTGTTAGCAAAACCATATCGATTAACAAAATTTTCATTTATGGCTGGTTTATCTGACATGCTAATGGTTTCATAACGCATGCCGAACGTGAGCTCTAAATCGGCCGTAATATCCCATGTGTCTTCAACAAATAATGCCAAGGTGTCCATGTTAAAATTGGCACTTACATCATTTGGATTACCAGAGGTTGCATTTTGATAACGGAAACCATCGACAGTACCTGTCGCTAAGTTATCAATAGAATCAAACTCCCAATTACCCAACACATCTTGAGCAAATAAGTTAAATATTTCGACGCTATTGTATTGAGCACCAAAGCCAACATCATGATCGCCTAAGTAATAGTCGCCCACAAAACGTAGCTCAAGATTTTGGTTATTTAATTCATTTGCTTGGCGAGAACTGTCAGTACCAAAAATAACTTTATCACCGGACTTTTCGAAAGTTTGTACCGACACCATACCAATGCCTAAGTCATCAATGGTTTTCGATTTAGTGGTGGTATCTTTATAAGCAATTTTGATCTCAGTACTAAAATCGTCAGTCCAATCGCTATATAAGTTTGCCGCGTAGGTTTCTAAAGTCTCTTCTTTATCATACCAAGTGCTTGATAATTTTAATGACGAACTATTCGATGACATGTTGTTAGTTAAATTACCTACGGTCGATTGGTAAGTAAAACTAGCACGGTGTTGGTCATTAATATTCCAATCCACTTTAGCTAAGATTTTTTCATCTTTTTCTTGTGGTGAGGTGGTGTAACCGCCAATGCTATCAAGACCATAAACAGACTGGGCAATTTGCTCAATTCGAATAAGCTCTTCTGAAGTCACATCTGACTCATTGGCAAAACCAGCGCCCTTTGGCCCCCACTCAGCTGATTTTGGCGCATCAAAGTTTTCATATGAGCCAAAGAAAAACAGGGTATCTTTAATTAGAGGAAAGCCAACCGTGCCACCAAATGTGGTTTCTTCAAAATCTTGGGTTAAGGTGTCACCAGAGTCTTGGTCTTTACCATCACCAGCCATACTATCATTGGTGGTTTCCCAAAAAACCGTCCCAGATAAATCATTGGTGCCAGACTTAGTGACCGCGTTAATTTGCGCACCAGTAAAGCCACCACTACGAGCGGAATAAGGCGATACGTTTAGGGCAACACTCTCTACTGCGTCGATAGAAATAGGTGAACGCTGAGTTGGATAGCCATTTGAATTAAGGCCAAAATCATCGTTTTGAGAAATACCATCGACGACGAAAGTGTTAAAACGTGGATTCATGCCTGCCACGCTCATTGAAATACCGTCAGTGCCCACAACAGCCATTGGGTTTTGGCGTAATACATCTTTTAAATCACGGCTAATACCGGGTGCATTAGCAATATCTTGCTCACCAAAATCACTGTTACTGCCGGCACTTCGATAATAACTCGCATTGCCAACGACACCTACACGCTCCATCGCAGAAATGGCCTCTAGCGTGCGGTTAAAACGGAATGTTTCGCCTAATCCTAAGTAGACATTGTCTTCAACTGTGTCAGCAAACACATCAGAATCAACTTTGATAATATAAGGACCACCGACACGCAAACCGCGGGCAGTAAACTGCCCGTTGGCACTCACAGGAACTTCAGTAACAGTTCCGGTTGGCTGGTGGATAATAGTAATTTTTGCATCAGTCACAGCATTACCCGCAGGACCTATAATCTGACCACGAATATCAGATGCGGTATCGGCCGCCATTGCAGGTAGAGCAATTCCCATAGCAAAACATGTCGCCAGCGCGAGACGACTCATCTTATGATTAAGCAACATTTCAAACCCCTGAATATTTTTATATTTTAATGTTTAGTTACCCGTTTATCGGGCTTGGTAAATCAATAGAGCAAAAACTTCAGGGCGAAGTCTAAGGTCGATATGTTGCATTTTAATGTCATTTTTAAACGAAAAAAGCCACAGAAAAACAACTTTGGAGTAACACATAAATGTCATATTGTTGCTATATAGTCGCGACTCGAGTCTGTGTCACGACATAAAAATCATCTCGTATGCTGGCACATTAAAGACGCGCTTCTTGCTTTAGAAATAATAATGAATGGGAAATTTTTTATGAAATCGTCTGTTTTACTGAATAACATGTTATTGCTGGTGAGCTGTGCTTTGTTCACCTTAACATTCAGCCTCCCAGCCAAAGCATTTGGTCAATTAGGTCACAGAATTATAGGCCAAATCGCTCAAGCCAATTTGTCCCCAACAGCTCAACAGCAAATAAACCAACTGACAGATGGCGAAGGCTTAGCACAAATGTCGACTTGGGCAGATGAAATCCGCTCCGATAAGACCTGGAATCGTGCTGCCCCATGGCATTACATTTCAATTGAAGACGATGAAACATGGAAGACCGTTAAGCGTAATCCTGATGGCGATATCATCGAAAGTTTACAACGCTTTGAAAAAGTATTGGTGAACCCTAAAGCCAGCCAGCAAGAAAAATGGCAAGCATTGGCATTTTACGTACATTTTGTTGGCGACATTCACCAACCGCTACATGTGGGTCATAGCCATGATAAAGGTGGCAATACCGTTAATCTGAAGTGGTTCGGTGAACAAACAAATTTGCATACAGTGTGGGACAGCAAACTAATAGAACAGCAGCAGTTAAGCTATACAGAGTACAGTGATTTTTTAAAGCGTATTAACGAGCAACAACGCCAAAAGTGGATAGGTCAAAGCTATTACCAATGGGCAGATGAGTCAAAAGCATTAAGGCAAGGTACTTACCAGCTCGAACAGAATTATCAAGGTGAAGACGATTTACGTTTTAACTATGTATTTACCAGTAAACCAATTATCGAGCAGCGATTGCAGCAAGCAGGCATCAGATTGGCAGAAAAACTCAATGCTATTTTTAACTAGCGCTATTACTAGTTGTTATCTTTATTGTGGGCCAGCAATGTTTTAGCTTAATAAAAAGCCAGTGATATTTATCACTGGCTTTGTTATGTGCTTAACTCACTTTAGTTAACCTATTTGGTGTAACAGATTACGAGCAACAGCCCTTCTCTTTATGGCCTTTTGGGATCATGTCCCACAATACTTTGGCCATTAACACCGCAAGCACAATGCCAGAAACAGCCACGATGCCTTGAGGTAATAAGGCATGCTCTTGACCAATTTGCGGCATCACTTCAAAACCAAAGGTATCGACTAAATAATTGACTAATATACCGAAGACTAATGCTACACCAATCACGCCACCAAGATAGCCATATAATGCGCGCTTACCTAGCTCTTTAGTCACCACACCTAAAGTGGCAATATTGGTCGCAGGCCCCGCCATCATAAATACCAATACTGCACCTGGTGATACCCCAGCTAATAGCAAACCAGCAGCAATGGGGGTTGAAGCAGTGGCGCAGATGTACATCGGGATCGACACCAGTACCATCACTAACATCGCCAGAATACCGTCGCCCCACTTAACTAAAAAGTCAGCCGGCACATAAGTCTGCACGATGGCGGCGAAAAATAATCCGACTAATAGCCACAAAGTTGTGTCTTTAACTAAATCTGTTGCGGCGTAATGCAAACCCGATAACACTCGGCTGAATACGCTGTTGTGCTTCAATTCTGTTGCCATATCTTGGGTCGAAGCGCAGCAACTGGCTTGATCGCTGCTTTCACTTGGCGCCTGGCTTTGCGCTTTAGAGGCGCAACAACTGCTTGTTGCTGCCACTTCAGCTTGCGGCTCAATTTTACTACTGCAACAGCTTGATGTAACCGTTTCGTCTTTTACTTCATCTTTCACTGTCGCGCTGCAACAGCTTGAGGGTACAGATTCAATGGGTTTATCAGCGGCTTTAGAGGCACAACAACTCTGCTTTGCTTCTGCAGTATTGGTTGAAAATGAACGCGCTGGCGCCATCGGGCTCAACACAGACTCAGGCTTAACTGATGCTGAGTTAATCGCCGTCATTTTTACGCTAGCAGTTTGCATTGTACTAGCAGGGGTTTTATGTGTTGATTTTGTTTCAGGACTAGGCGTTGATTTAGAGCCACAACACGATGAAACTGCTTTGGCACTTGTTGAGGCATCTGTTGCCGTTTGCCCTTTTGCAGATGCTGATGCTGATGCTGGAATACCGTCATCGTCATCACGGCCGACTAACAACCCCGCCACTATCGCACTGGTAATCGCCGCAATCGGACGCACAATAGCCATAAAAGGCCCGAGCAAAACATAGGATACGGTAATAGAGTCAACGCCAGTTTCTGGGGTCGATACTAAAAAAGAGGTGGTCGCCGCTTTTGAGGCGCCAGCTCGACGCAAACCGACTGCAGCAGGAATAACACCACAGGAACATAAAGGCAAAGGCGCGCCTAATAATGCCGCCTTCACCACGGTTTTCATTCCATGGCCACCGAGTTGCTTTTGCATCCATACCATAGGCACAAATACTTTTAACAGCCCAGCAAGCACTAGACCCAGCAACAACCACGGAGCAGACTCTAAAAATAAGTGCAGAAAATTGGTCAATAACATGCTTAATCCTTATGACCTGGTTGAGAAAAATGATGATGTTCTTTTTTAGCAATAATGTGTTTGTCTGACGACTCTAACGCTTCAAGTATTGAGCAATGCTCAGCACTATCAGGTCCGCCACAGCAGGTATTCGATAAACTCTTCAGTGAAGTGGCAAAATGTTGTAGCTCAGCTAACTTGGCTTCGACTTGCTCAAGCTTAGTATCGACTAAGCCTTTAACATCGGCACATGCGCGGTTTGACTTGTCCACTTCAATAGACAGCAAATCGGCAATTTCATTAAGCGAAAAACCAACCGCTTTAGCACGTAAAATAAATTTAAGTCGCTCGGAATCACTACTGTTATAGAGTCGATAACCGGCATCTGAACGGCTTGATGGTGATAATAAGCCGTGTTTTTCGTAAAACCGTAATGTGTCAGCCTTAATGTCGTACAAGGCAGAAAGTTCGCCTATTCGATACATATCGTCACCGCCGCTTGAGATAATGAAGCCATCAATCTAGTGTAGATTTTACCTGAGTATAAACCTTAGAGTTTAATCCAAGGTCAAGGGTTGTTTAATGATTATGTTTGCGTATCTTTGTTCTTATTTCAATATTGTGAAATCACGTAGAAAAAACACCTTAAAGAAGCGGATTACGATAAAATACGTCCGCCTGATCACAACACAGTCGGCCTAGAAGGTATTAAGCAATCGTAAAAACATTATGAGGGACTTTGGTAAAGCAGACTTAGCCTGATTCTGTTTTACGAAAGATCCTTAAAATCAAACTAGTGGACCCTGTACCTACATGAATAATGTCAGACCAATTCGTCGCGCGCTATTAAGCGTATCAGATAAAACTGGAATCCTTGAGTTTGCACAAGCGCTGCATGCACAAGGTGTCGAACTCCTGTCTACGGGCGGTACTGCAAAACTACTTGCAGACAACAACATCCCGGTAATTGAAGTTTCTGACTACACAGGTCACCCAGAAATTATGGATGGTCGTGTTAAAACCTTACATCCAAAAATTCACGGCGGCATTTTAGCGCGTCGTGGTATCGACGAAATCGTCATGGAACAAAACGCCATTAAGCCTATCGACTTAGTTGCAGTTAACTTGTATCCATTTGCAGAAACCGTTGCAAAACCAGGTTGTACCTTAGCGGACGCTGTTGAGAACATCGACATTGGCGGCCCAACCATGGTGCGTTCAACCGCGAAAAACCACAAAGACACTACAATTGTGGTTAATGCAAAAGATTACCGTCGCGTCATTACAGAAATGCAAGCTAACAACGGCAGCACCACGCTAGCAACGCGTTTTGACCTAGCGATTGCCGCATTTGAACATACCGCCGCCTATGACGGTATGATTGCTAATTACTTTGGCACTATGGTTCCGGCGCACAGTAACGACGAATGCCATGACGACTCAACATTCCCACGGACGTTTAATTCTCAGTTCATTAAAAAGCAAGATTTACGCTACGGTGAAAACAGCCATCAAAAAGCGGCGTTTTATGTTGATAACCAAATTGATGAAGCCTCTGTTGCCAGTGCGATTCAGTTACAAGGTAAGGCACTGTCTTACAATAATATCGCCGACACAGACTCTGCCCTTGAGTGTGTTAAAGAATTTGAAGGCCCTGCCTGCGTTATCGTTAAACATGCTAACCCTTGTGGCGTTGCATTAGGCGCTAACTTGTTAGAAGCTTATGACCGCGCATTTAAAACCGACCCAACTTCAGCGTTTGGTGGCATCATCGCCTTTAACCAAGAGTTAGATGCTGACACTGCGCAAGCGATTGTTGACCGTCAGTTTGTTGAAGTAATTATCGCCCCGAAAGTGAGCCAAGCTGCTCGCGATATTATTGCCGCTAAAGCTAATGTGCGTTTACTCGAATGTGGCCAGTGGAATACCAAAACCACAACGCTCGATTACAAACGCGTTAATGGCGGTTTATTAATACAAGATCGCGACCAAGGCATGGTCGACTTAGCCGACGTTAAAGTGGTATCTAAGCGTCAACCCAGTGCTGCAGAATTAAAAGACTTAATGTTCTGCTGGAAAGTGGCTAAGTTTGTTAAATCGAATGCTATTGTTTACGCCAAAGACGGCATGACGATCGGTGTGGGTGCAGGCCAAATGAGCCGCGTTTACTCAGCTAAAATAGCGGGTATTAAAGCTGCCGATGAAGGTCTAGTGGTTGAAAATTCAGTAATGGCATCAGATGCCTTCTTCCCATTCCGCGATGGTATCGACGCCGCTGCCGCGGCTGGTATTAGCTGCATTATCCAACCGGGTGGTTCTATTCGCGATGAAGAAATCATCGCCGCAGCAGACGAGCACGGTATGGCCATGGTATTTACTGGCATGCGCCACTTCCGCCACTAAGCAACGCTAATATCAAATATGGGTATCGCTTATCACTCATTTTTTTGCTAAATGCTTTTGCAAAAATAGATAACAAGCGATACTTTTTAAATTTTGTTTAAACGAATTAGAGCATAGCTATTTTTTCTAGTTCAATGAAAGCACGCGCAGCTTATAAGGATAAGTGGGCATGCTTGAAGCAGAAATAGAGAACATAGCGCAGCTATAAAAGGATTAAAGATGCAGGTACTTATAATTGGTGGCGGCGGTCGTGAACATGCTCTAGCTTGGAAAGCCGCTCAGTCTGCTCAAGTTGAAAAAGTTTTTGTTGCACCCGGTAATGCCGGTACTGCCTTAGAACCAAAATTAGAAAACGTTGCCATTGATGTAGAGCAAATTGACGCCTTAGTCGCCTTTGCCCAAGATAACGCTATTGCAATCACAATTGTCGGCCCAGAAGTTCCATTATCGTTAGGTGTCGTTGACGCTTTTAATGCCGCTGGTTTAGCGATTTTTGGCCCAACTAAAGGCGCTGCACAGCTTGAATCTTCAAAAGCCTTCACCAAAGACTTTTTAGCCCGTCATCATATTCCTACAGCTGAGTATTCAAACTTTACTGACATTCCATTAGCTAAAGCGTACGTGACTGAACTGACGAGCAAAACAGGCTTTCCAGTTGTGATTAAAGCCGACGGTTTGGCTGCGGGTAAAGGGGTGATTATCGCCGCAGATCAAGCCCAAGCTGATGCCGCCATTGATGACATGTTAGCAGGCAATAAGTTTGGTGATGCTGGTTCTCGTGTGGTGGTTGAAGAATTTTTAACAGGTGAAGAAGCCAGCTTTATCGTTATGGTAGACGGCAAAAATATTCTTGCTATGGCCACCAGCCAAGACCATAAAGCCCGAGATAATGGCGACTACGGCCCTAACACTGGCGGCATGGGTGCATATTCACCAGCTCCAGTGGTAACACAAGCTGTACACGACTGGACTATCGCTAATGTTATTCGCCCAACGGTTGATGGCATGGCGGCTGAAGGTAACGTCTATACTGGCTTTTTATACGCAGGTCTAATGATTGCACCAGACGGTAGCGCCAAAGTGCTTGAGTATAATTGCCGTTTTGGTGATCCTGAAACCCAACCGATCATGATGCGTTTACAGTCTGATATTGTGGAGCTTTGCTTAGCAGCAACTCGTGGCGAATTAGACAAAGTCACTGCAGACTTCGACCCACGTGCGGCTGTTGGTGTTGTTATGGCTGCAGGCGGGTATCCTGACGCGTATAACAAAGGCGATGTGATTGACGGCTTAACCCTTGGCGATACTAACGGGAAAGTGTTCCATGCAGGAACCTGCATCAAAGACGGCCATGCAGTGACGAATGGTGGCCGCGTGTTATGTGCTACCGCATTAGGAAATACCGTCACTGAAGCACAAAAAGCGGCTTACGCATTAGTGAATACCATCCACTGGGATGATGTCTATTTCCGTACCGATATTGCTTATCGCGCAATAGCTCGTGAGCAAGCTAAAGGCTAAATAGCGAGTATCATTTAGCCCATTATAAAAATCCCTGTGATGGCAACATCTCAGGGATTTTTCATTATTAACAATGTTGTGCGAAAAATTAATTACTGTTTAGATTATCCATCATCAGCCATTTTTTTGATTTAGATCACAAAAACATCTTATCCCATGGCGCAATCTACTAAGTCCAAAGGAGTGTGATGAGCTTTTCAGCTCTTTCAACTTCTGTACTTTAGATAGCCTATTCATAAAGATTTTGGAGGATTAAATGAAATTTTCTAGCGGCGACCTGATTTATCAAGGTGAAAAATCAGGGGTACACAACTGGAATACCGTGTCAGGAACCTCTTTTTATTGGCATCCTGATTGGTTACATATTGCAGAAGACATGACAGGTCACAGCGCGACAGCAAAACTCGATGTAGTCAAAGGAAAGGCGACTAAAGCAGATGCTGAAAAGACCATAATAAGTCATTTAAATAAATAATCTGTGTCATAGCAATACTGATGTATTGCGCATATCGCTCTATTAACGCTCTTCGTTTCCATGAGGATACGTCTGGTAACACCAGGTATCCTCGGCGGCTATTTATTCACACCAACCCTTATATATCACATATATAACCACACAAAGTACTTAACCAAGCACACTCATAGTTAACAGTAATAAAACCCCATCATAAAAATACCTGTTAAGCCCAACAATGTTCGACTTAACAGGTATTTTTATGTCAGGATGTGGACCTGTTACGAATAAGTTACCAACCTATTACGATAACACTTAGCCAACTCACACGAATGAGATATTGGTCAAAAATAATAACAACAAGGGAAGTACTATGTCTCAATCGGCGCCACAAAACCCATCTCCATCCGAGCACAAAAAACCTACTTTATTCGATGCTCTTATCCCCGTTTTTGCGCTAATTATTATGCTCGCGGCGGCAGTGTATCTTTTTTCATCAGACAGTTCCTCTGGCGCTAACCAAATTGCCCTAGTGCTGGCGGCGTGTATTGCGATGATTATCGGTTATAAAAATGGTTATAGCTGGAATCAAATGGAGCGCGGTATTGTAAAAAGTATTGGCGTAGCCACAGGCGCATTGCTGATTTTATTCAGCGTGGGGTCACTGATTGGTACCTGGATTCTCGCTGGTACAGTACCAACGATGATTTATTACGGTATGCAAATCCTTAACCCTGATTATTTTTACACCGCCTGCTGCTTACTGTGTGCAGTAGTCGCGCTGAGTATTGGTAGCTCTTGGACAGTAGCCGGTACGCTTGGTATTGCATTGGTGGGAATTTCTTCAGCGATGGGGTTAGATGTTAATATCACTGCTGGCGCTATTATCAGTGGCGCTTATTTTGGTGACAAAATGTCGCCAATGTCAGACACCACCAACCTTGCTCCAGCAGTTGCGGGTACAGATATTTTTAGCCACATTCGCCACATGACGTGGACCACTGTACCCAGCATTATCATTGCACTTATTGGTTTTACCTTTTTAGGCCTGACCGCAGATGCCGCACCAATTGAAAACCAACTGACCGATACTCTGGCATTACTGGATCAAACTTATCATCCGGGAATACATTTATTAATACCATTATTAGTGGTGTTATATTTAGCGAACCGAAAAATGCCAGCATTCCCAACGGTCATATTAGGCACCTTGGCGGGCGCGGTATGTGCAGCGCTATTTCAGTTTGATAACGTGATAGCCTTTGTACACGATGACACCTTGCTACCCATTGTCGCCCTTGTGAAAGGTATCTGGATAGCCATGTTTGACGGCTATGTTGCTAACACTGGTGATGCTGTATTAGACAGCTTATTAAGTCGCGGCGGCATGAGCAGTATGGTAACGACAGTATGGCTCATACTGTGTGCGATGGCCTTTGGTGGCGTGATGGAAGTGACCGGATTATTAAGCCGCATTTTAGAAAGCATTCTTACTGTAGTAAGCGGTACCACCAGTTTGATCATTACCACTCTGGGAGTGTGTATTGGCGCTAACATCATTACTGCAGACCAATACATTGCCATCGTACTGCCAGGCAGAATGTTAAAAGTAGAGTACACTCGCCGTAAATTAGCCGCAGTTAATTTAAGCCGCACACTAGAAGATGCTGCAACAGTAACCAGCCCACTAGTGCCTTGGAATACCTGTGGCGCATTTATGGCAAGTACCCTAGGTGTTGCAACTATCGCTTACCTACCCTACGCCTTTTTTAACCTAGTTTGCCCATTGGTGAGTGCTTCTTATGCTTATTTTAATTTTAAAATCGAGCCATTAGACGAAACTAAAATCAGCACAGGTGAAGTGGTCGGTTAACCAAAGCGATCTTTTAACCAGCCATAATGATAATAACCCCATTGCCCAAGCCGCCTTGCTTGGGTAAAGGGGAATCTCGGCAGTGGTTGCTGATACAAGGGTAAATTGGGCAAAGCTTCACCGGCAATACTTTGCGCTAAGCGATACGCAGCTTGGCTACTAAAAGACACTCCAGCACCGCAATATCCTAAGCTATACCCCACACCACCTTTGCTGTACACATGAGGCATATCATCCATTGCGGCAGCAATCCACCCGGTCCAGTTATAGGCAATGGCTTTATTAGTTAAGCTTGGAAAGCACTTATTTAACGCCATTTTTAAACGCTCGCCGTAAACAGGGTTACCAGCATCTTTACCCCACACCGCGCCTCGGCCACCAAACAATAAACGGTTGTCGGGTAATAATCGGTAATAATATTTTAAAATACGGGTATCCATGGTCACTTGATGAGTATGTAAACCCGCTTCTGTAAGCTCTTGAGCGGTAAGCGGCTGGGTCACAATAACATTGCTTAGTATTGGTAAAAACTTATCGTCTACGCGGTGATTAAACCGTTTAGGTGTATAAGCATTGCCAGCCATGATCACTTTATTGGCAACCAGTTCCCCACTGTCGGTGATCAGACGATGTTTACCACCCTCTTCAATCCAATCTAACACGCACGACTGTTCAGAAATCGTCACCCCTTGAGCTTGCACCATCGCTTTATAACCGAGCAGTAACTTTAACGGATTGACCCCAAAACCGTCTTTTAGGCGAAGCGCACCAAAAGCTTGATGATGATCTAAATACTGCGTCCGAAAGTCTTGGCTTGAAATAAATTCAGCACCTGAATCTTGGCTACTTGCTAGGTTTTGTTGAATATAATTGGCGGCATTTTGCAGCGACACTAGCGCCTTGGGATTATGCGCTACTTTTAAGTATCCCGCCTCTTGCGGTTCACAAGCAATACAGTGCTGTTTTATCAGACCATCAACTCTAGCCACTGCTTGAGTAAACTCATCATATATCCCCTTAGTCGTCGCTAAGTCCCAACGCTGAGTCATTGCCGCATAACCTAAACGACCCGAGCCTTTTAATACAAAACCGGCATTGCGGGCACTGGCACCAAAACCGACTTGGTTGGCCTCAAGTACATGGCAATCAATATTGAATTCGGTTGCTAAATAATACGCCGTTAATAAGCCGGTATAGCCGCCCCCGACAATGGCGACATCAGTTTTTTGGCGACCCAATAATGGTGCCGTCGGCTCGGGTAATGCTTGGGTGCTTGCCCAATAACTGGAGGCGAACTTTTGCTTATTGGGGTGAGAATTAATCAGCGGATCGTACATATTAGTCTTCTTTTTTTATTATTGATTTAGACAGTAGACATTAAAATACCAGCAACATTTCGCAGGCAACACAGTGACAATCTTCACCACATAACACGCAAATATAATCTTCGCCCATATAACGTTGATGCCAACGCTGAGGATGTTGCTTGATCAGCTTACCACCTGCCTTGGTAAAATAACGCACCGCAGCATTATTAGGGCTTTGCTGCCATAAATGACTCACTCCCGCCTTAGCGCCTTGTGCCATGACTGCCGCTTTAGAGGCTGCTAACAACTTACCACCAAGCCCTTGACCGCGGCCAGATTCAGCAATGGTGTTTGATTTGAAATAACACACATCATTAAAATCAACGCCCCATAGATCAACAGTGCACCATTGATCTTGCGGCCATTGTCCTGCGGCATACGTTAACCGAAAGCCAATAAGTTGTTCATTTTCAAGTGCGACAAAATTGGCATTAATGCCCTTTTTTATCCCTTTATGGTAAATAGCTGTTAGTTCAGCCAAATCCATATAGCCACTTCCGTGGACGATTTCACCTAAGTTGATCACCGCGTCAAAGTCAGTGGCAGTAAGCTCTCTAATCATATTCATTTTATTATTGTGAGTGTTAACACACTTTAGCACACGCCTATATTAGCGGCTACGATGTTAAGCCTTTGTAATAAATTGGCAAAAATTAGTTGAGACTCCTTATTCATACGGGCCGCAATTAAATAAAGCATTTTTGATTATGATCCTATACTAGATCATCCAAATCCATGACAGCTTGAGCATTGGCCAGCAAACATCTACAGACAAAGTTTTAGAGTTTACCTCTCTTAAACATGGCAAAATAGGCTCACAAATTGGCCGATCATGCCCTGCGTTACACTCCCGCCGGATGCAAAAGTCAAATCATCAATGCACTCCACAATGGTCAAAAATACTTGTTCGTGCGCGACTCTGGCGCAGGTATACCCTTGATGATCTTAAACAATTGGCGATAATCACATTGTCGTTTAACGCTAATCAAAGCCTGCCACAGTTCGGCGTCGGGCTGCCATCATCAGACAGTTATTAGGCTTATTGAAATATATAATTGGAATAGACAGCCAACCGAGTGTAGGCAGTGAATTTAAGATAGAGCTTGGTTACGCAGAGTTAGAGGTTGAATTTGTTGTGATTGAAAACATGAGGATCTCAACACTTTTAGTTGAATATAAAGGTACTTATAATAAATGAATTTCTTGGGCTCTAATTGGGACCAAATATAAAGTAGCCAGCCATTACTGGTATTAATATAATGACAAACGAGCACATAAAATATATAGCTCTTTTTTTATCACTTTTAGAAGTAAACTTCTGAACAGAATCTTCATCTATAGCTTGTGCAGCCTTTACTTTAACCGGTAAGAGCATTGCTACAGCATAACTCGGAATTCTCATCCCCATATTATCCCATTCCGGTATGCTTCCACCTGAAGCCTTAATTTTCTTCTCTATAGGGTGGACGGTCATTTGCGCAAAAACCAAATAAGCTATAAAGAAATTGACTAACGGAATACAGCAACACAACCAAAATATACTTTCATAATTTTCCATCATCAATTACCAATTACTGCTTGCATCATAAAGTTTACCCGTAATTTTTTTACCTGCTGTATCGAAACCCAATCCAACAAGGAAACCAACAGAAGCGGCTGCACCAACACCAATCACAACAGCCCATCCAACTGGTGTAAATGCTAGCGCAATACCAACTCCAATGCTATAAGCACTACCTGCCGCGACAGTTCCAGCCGCGAAACCTGCAGAAAAACCGACAGTTTCTTGCAAAGCCTGTTTTTCCCAATTACCGCCGCTCTCAAAGGTATCCCTTACTCCTGTCGCTCGAGAGTGAACATCCAGCAGTAATAGAGCATTACCACCAAATTTAGCTGCGCCAGCAAATTTACTTAATGATCTTAGTTCTTTTGCAGACGAAATTTGAATCGGTTTAGTCGTTCTAGCACTTTTGGCCTGATTAAGGCCACGATCAGCATTGTTCCAAATACTCGCCTTACGAGCTCTTGAGCTAGCTAGTCGTTTTGAAATTTCATTGTGAAACTGTGTATTTAACCGACTATGTAACTGCCGCGCCGTTTGTTCAAACTTAAGGACTTCTAGCTTTGGCATTTTTGAACGGTAAGCATTACGCACGTTTTCAAGCGCCATTTGGTATTCTTTTATTACGCTTTGTAATTGTGATAAATGATGACCCATAGCACCGATGGATGCTCCCATCATTGCTTTATTCTGCTCTGCAAAAAAATCTTTTGGTAAACTATCTAGCTGTTGATCATAGAAATCAGATAATGCTAATAGCATATCAGGCCCAACAGCTGCATTAACCTGCGCAATGGTTTGTCTTTGATGTAATGGTTTAGTTTTAAATTTACCTAATTCATTATTCAATAAATGGTCTTGAGTATATGCTGTTTTAAAACTATCCATGAAGTTAACTTGTGGAACACCTGGAGCCTGAAAAGTTGCTTCTAAGATTGATGGTGGTGTATTAGAACTAAGACCTGTTATCCGCCCTTTAGGGCAAATACAAATTTCAATTGGCATAATATCTTCCTTGATTAATTAAGTGCACATTTTAAATAAACGTTATGTTTGAACCACAATCTATAGCTCAAATGTAATTACGGATAATTTTATTATGTTTAACCTTTTCGTTCTATAGTCATAAATAACTATGATAAAAGCAGGGCCTACTCAAAAATGATAAGTATATTTTAACTGGCAATGTTAGAAAAACATCAAACAACTTTTAATTTTGGCAACAAAAAAGCGAATCCGAAGATTCGCTTTTTTTGTTAGTCAGTACCACTAAATTACTTGTGGTATTTACCAGACAACTCATGCACAGAATTGATAAATGCACCTGCATGTTCAGGATCAACATGTTGATGAATGCCATGGCCTAAGTTAAATACATGGCCAGTACCTTCACCGTAACTTGCTAGAATTTGATCAACTTCTTGATGAATACGCTCTGGCGTAGCATACAACATTGATGGGTCCATGTTGCCTTGTAAAGCCACTTTATGACCTACGCGGCGGCGAGCATCACCAATATCAACAGTCCAATCTAAACCTAATGCATCACAACCGGTTTCAGCCATAGACTCTAACCATAATCCGCCGCCCTTAGTGAACAAAGTAACAGGCACTTTACGGCCGTCAGCAAAACGGGTTAAACCATCAACAATTTTTTGCATGTAACGTAATGAGAACTCACGGTAAGCGTGATGCGATAATGCACCGCCCCACGAGTCGAATATCATTAACGATTGTGCGCCGTTAGCCACCTGAGCATTAAGATATAACACTACTGAGTCTGCTAACTTGTCTAATAACATGTGCAATGCAGCAGGTTCTGCATAGGCCATACGCTTAATTTTTTCGAAGGTTTTGCTTGATCCGCCTTCAACCATATAAGTGGCTAAAGTCCAAGGTGAACCAGAGAAACCGATTAATGGCACTGAACCATTTAATTCGCGGCGAATGGTGCTCACAGCACGCATTACATAACCTAGCTCGTCTTCTGGATCAGGAATAGATAATTTTTTAATGGCATCGATTGTGTCAGTTGGACGCTCAAAACGAGGGCCTTCACCCGCTTCAAAGTACAACCCTAGGCCCATTGCATCTGGCACAGTCAGGATATCTGAGAATAAAATCGCAGCATCTAAATCATAACGACGTAATGGCTGTAATGTCACTTCACAAGCGAGTTCCGCATTACGACATAACGACATAAAGTCACCAGCCTGGGCACGAACTTCTTTGTACTCAGGTAAATAGCGGCCTGCTTGGCGCATCATCCAAACTGGAGTGACATCGACTGGCTGCTTTAGCAACGCACGTAAATAACGATCATTTTTTAATTCTGCCATGTGGACTTTGTTCCTAGACTGTTATGATTTCTGCTGGGCGTTAGTTTAGCACTTACGCGATTAATGTAACCACTGATGCCGAATTTATGTGAGCTAATCCTAAATCTATTGGCGATTTTATTAGCACAACCGCCCTTGTGCTCACAAAACGCACAACTCTGATGTGTAAATCGCAATTTATCGGATTAAAAGTTGCGTCGAGTTATCGGGTTTGGTATAAAAAGTGTGCGCTAGCAAGAACAATCAAGAAGCCCGACACATCGAGCCTTTGAAAACTTAGTTACCCCGTGATGGCATGCCCATCACGGGTTTTTTTATGAGTGTGGTTTTAATATCTGATGTCTTTTGCACAAAAATGGCTTATTCCTAGGCAAATAAAATAAAACAGTTGATCGTTATATACTTTGTCCAATACATTAGTTGTTATAGAAAAACGGCTAATTAGAGAGAAAACATGCTAACTAAATTAGAAAAAGCAGAGAAACGCTGGGGTGGCTCTCATAATTTGATCGACCAATGGATTAATCATCGCCGTAAATTATTGATCCAATATTTTATCGTTGCAGGTTTAGCACCCTATTCTCGTAGCGAAAAATCACTTCCTAGCATGGATCAAGTAAAACAGTTTTGCGCTCAATTAGTTGATTATGTTTCGGAAGGTCACTTTGAGGTGTACAACAATGTTGTTAAAGCCTGTGAAAAGTTTGGTGAAGCCAGTATAGAAACCGCTAACGGTTTATTGCCAATGATAAGTGAAAGCACTGACATCGCATTAGACTTTAATGATAAATATACCGATGCGGTAGACGAGCAAGTATTGTATCAACTCGACAACGATTTATCCCATTTGGCACAAGCAATGGAGTCACGTTTCGAATTAGAAGATGAGCTAATAGAACTACTATACCAACGTCTTCCTTAAGTGAAATGGTTGCTTAAAAGTGCGACGTTTACGCACTTTTAAATGCCGCGGGATTTTTACCATAACAAGTTTATATTACTACCAATATTATTGACGCTTACGCCAGTTTTCAGGTATTTCAACTTGTGACCATAATTGTTGACATAACTCTTGCGGTTGCTGCCAATCCCCCATTTTTATCCACTTAGCCAATGCATCTCCTATTTGCGGATACGCGATAGGCTTAGGCGATGGACTTTTCAACCAGCGTTTCAGCACCACAGGATCTAACGTTTGCATACTATCTGCGGCGGCGAGTAATTGTAACGCTGCAACATTGGCTGATTGCTCATACTGTCCCTGTAGAGGTTTAACTAATAATTTCTTACCTAATGTCATCGCTTCACTGGCTAACTCAAAACCAGCATTACCCATAACGCCACCGCACTGCGCCATGTGCTGCTTAAAACCATCGCGATCAAAGCCATGCCAATGAATGTGATCCGATAACGGTTTCAAAGGTTGTGTACTGTGATAAACAAAAAAGTGGTATTGATCAAAGGGTGCTAAAAATTCAGCGACGCTATCGGCATCCTCAAACGGTAAATACACCAGAATTTGATGACTATGATCGCCGCCATTGGGTGAGACCTCAACAAAAGGAGGTAAAATAGGAAAGCCAAAGTGATGCCAGTGACAGCCTAAAGCAATATCAACTGGAGCAAAATGTTTCAGTAAATACTCATTAAACCAGCTATTACCCTGCTTAGGCACAGGATATTGTAATGCCGCCTGATGACTAATGGCAATTGATGGAACATTTTGTTGCTTTGCAGCCCAGGCACTCACGGGTTCAAAATCATTCAACACTAAATCATAACCTGATAAATCTAACTGTTTTATCTCAGATAAGATTGAGGTTTTCATATTGGACATGACCGTTTTTACAGTATTAACACGGCCACTTTCAGTCACGAATGTCATACCATTTCGAGTCTGATAATCGCCAAAGCATTGCATATCGAAATAATGTTGGGGTGCGCGACCAGAGAATAGAAAATCAACATCAATATTCTGTTGCTTAAGCGCTTTAGACATCACACGAGCACGACTAATATGGCCATTCCCAGTGCCTTGAACTCCGTACAAAATTTTCATGTTAGCTCACTTTCCTTGACGGCTTATTAATTAAGATTGCAAGACGCTACACTGGTTACCACATACGCTGTGGCACTATGAAGGATTACCATATATGTCGCTATAATATGAATTGTTCAACAAATAATACGCTTGCGATCCCTAACCCTGCTCCAGCAATAATATCCATAGGGTAGTGCACTCCAAGAGAGATACGTGAAATGCCGACAAAGCACGCCCAGGCAAAGGCTACTGGGGCCAAGGCAGGAAAAACCACATTGATGACACTAGCAAACAAAAATGCACCTGCGGTATGCCCTGAAGGTAAACTAAATTTGTCTGAAGGCTCATAACTTGACGTAAAACCGGCTAATGCATGACATGGACGATGACGTCGAATAGTATTTTTCAACAATAAATACAACGGAAATTCAACGACAAAACTGCCAAGTGCCAAATTAAAAAAATGCTGCCCATTTGGATGAAGAAATAATAATGCGACAGATAGATACGCATAATAATGTCCATCTCCTGTTGCTGACACACGTTTAGCCGCCACATTTAAGCCGTTATCTCGGCTAAATTGTACAATCCAATAAAAACAATATTTATCTAACTGACTGATACTTATCTTCATGCTTGCCTCCATGCCAAACGTCAGCAATATTATTGCGCTAATATTAGTCTGACTAAAGTTATGTATTTGTTAACAGTCTGAATAATAGAGTGAGGGAATGAACGCGAGGTGACAGTTAGCCTAAGGTTTTGTGACAGCTGAAATGAATCAACTGTCTACTGGGATATGTTAGATCATCGCTAGTCAAGGTGAGCGTCGTCAAAGTGTGTTGGACTATAACGCTAGCTAATCCAATCAATAGCAGATGATTAATTCCCATAAAAATACCCCCGCATACAAGTATGCGGGGGTATTTTTTAGAAGCTTAGCGTAAGTAGAGTCAACCCAATTTGACAAACGTTATGCCGTTTGCGCCTGCTGACTTTTATTACGATAAATCTTCACTAAGTGATAAATATTAATACATGCAACAAAGGCATTCATGCCCGCCACTGGCCACGCTTCAATTGCATATCCATAAGCAACAAAAAAAGCACAACCGGTAAAATTTAACCATCTTAGTAAAATGATGTCTTTCATCATCAGAGAAATGGCAACCATAACTGATGCAACATACCCTAAGATTTCAATAATATTGATATTTTCCATAAGAACCTCTGTATCAGGCTCTCTGCCTTCCGTAAGCGTAACGAGGATTCCATGCCCCTAAAGCTAGCATTATTTTGTAAACTAACATTAATTAATCTACCAATATGCTAACAAACTGCTGAGTAAAAATGTAATTAAAAAACGTATTAGGATGACCTAAATCAACATATATCAACTAATACATTCAATTTGAAAGAAAATTACTTCCAAATCTGATCCCTGTTCTGTATTTAGGTCAATGGCATATTTAGGCATATGTAACACCATAAGTTGATTTATAACAATCCGGTGATTGATAAGGCTTTTATTTTCATAAAAAGCTCATATAATTCATTTAACTTTGCTTTACCCAGCATTTTACCTTTGCTGTCCAACAGGAGTTAAATATGGAATACAACACCTCAGAACTTTGCGACATGTATATAGATGTAGTCGATGTCGTTGAACCAATGTTCAGTAACTACGGTGGTTGCAGCTCCTTCGGTGGCTCAATCAGTACAATTAAGTGTTTTGAAGATAATGGTCTGATTGCAGAAGCCTTAGAAGAAGACGGTGAAGGTAAAGTATTACTTGTTGATGGCGGTGGCTCATTAAGACGCGCTCTGCTTGATGCCAGAATAGCTGAACTAGCTGTTGCCAATAACTGGGAAGGTATTCTCATTTACGGTTCAGTGCGCGATGTTGATGCTCTTGAAGAACTTGATATTGGTATTCAGGCACTTGCTTCAATTCCTGTGGGAGCTGAAAGTAACGGAGTAGGCGAAATCGAAATTCCAGTTAATTTTGGTGGCGTAACCTTCTTACCTGGTGACCATATCTATGCCGATAACACCGGTGTTATTTTATCGCCAGAACCATTAGATATTGATTAATGACGTCATAGCCGATTTCGCTTTGTAAAAAAGCTGGCAAACGATTACTTTAAAAACCAGCTATGCTGGTTTTTTTATGGCTATACCTAAGCGACCTGAATATGCTTAGTTCAGCAAAAATAGCTTGGTTGTTAGACAAAGTAATCATTTTCATGGGTTAGTTATTCTCCATCTAGAATGGTTAACGCAAGCTGGCGGCCAAAAACACTGGCCCTTTGGAGTCCATCATCGGCCCTGTTTCGTGGTATAGAAATGCATACAATGACAGCGCATTAGATTGTATTTTTAACTCGAATTGAAACCGATGATGAGACTCTGAATCTTGTCTTTCAGGTAATTTGGAGAATCATCATGTTTAGTGCATTTACCCAACAGCACTGCGATAGCTTATTAACCTTGCGGCCTAATGAAGCAAAACTCGGTCAGCAAGTTTATCTGGCATCGACACAATGGTCATTAGCACAAAATGCCCAGCAGGCTAAATCTGCTGGCGCACAGTTTGCCATTATCGCCATTGCAGAAGATGTTGGACCAAGAGCTAATTTAGGCCGGGGTGGAGCGGATGATGCCTTTATCGCCAGCATGCAGCAGTTGCTAAACTTACAGTCCAATCGCTTTCTTAATGGCAATGAATGTGCCATTTTGGGGCAAATTAGTCTTGACCATTCGCTACCCATAACCGCAAGTATTGAACAATTACGTGATGCAACTGCGCAATTAGATGACATCGTTATTACTGCGATAAGTGATGTAATGCAAGCCGGGCTAGAACCTATCGTCATTGGCGGCGGCCACAACAATGCCTATGGATTATTGATGGCGACTAAGGCTATTACAGGCTTACCCGTTGCAGCGGTAAACCTTGATCCTCACAGTGACTTTAGACCGCGTGAAGGCCGCCATAGTGGTAATGGGTTCAGTTACGCGGCAGCTAATGGCGCCCTCGACCATTATCATATCCTCGGATTGCACGAGCTAAAAAACAGCGAACAAACCCTAGAACAACTGAGTTTGTTTGGCGCTACATGGAACAGTGTTCAACAAATTTGGATCCGGCGTGAACTGTCACTTGAAACAGCATTAAAACAGATCGCTAAATCATTAAATCAAACTCAACTGCCAGTAGCATTAGAGCTTGATGTCGATGCAATTGCCAATATGCCTAGCAGCGCGGCTACCTTTGCCGGTATTCCGCTCCTCGATGCCTGTCATTATGTGCACTATATCGCTAAGCATTGTTCATGTCGTTATGCTCATTTTGCCGAAGCCGCTCCAGCATGTCATCACGCAGGGATAGATGCGGGATATCGCGATGCAGGCCAAAGTCTAAGCGAGCTAATCTATGCATATATCCAGGGACGACTAACTTGTCTCAATTAGAATCTGTAGCAGCTATTCATTAAACACTAATTTTATGCTCTAATGCAGTGCAAATTTTTAGCCCTAATAGTGGATATTTATTGAGGCTAATTGGCGCGAAGATCATTGCTATGTTCAAGTTGATGTGGAATGTATATTAGGTGTAAAGCAAGACAACTAATTGATTGTTGTCACACTCTCACACCGCAACATTTCAGCAATCATTCGCAATGGCATACACTTGCTATTAATAATCGCACATTATAGGAATATACCGATGTCTGAAGGCGAACCAAAAAACACTCATTTTGGATATAAAACTGTCGAAGCCGATAAAAAAGCAGACTTAGTCGCTGATGTGTTTCATTCCGTCGCGGCAAAATACGACATTATGAATGACGTAATGTCTTTTGGTATTCATCGCTTTTGGAAGCGTCACACTATTGAAGTCGCTGCAGCTCGCCCAGGTATGAAAGTGCTGGATTTAGCCGGTGGAACAGGTGACTTAACCGCTAAGTTCTCTCATTTAGTTGGCGAACGTGGCCAAGTGGTACTTGCCGATATTAATGATTCTATGCTCAAAGTGGGTCGCACTAAATTACGCGACAAAGGCATAGTCAATAACGTCAGCTATGTACAAGCTAACGCTGAAGCACTGCCGTTTCCAGATAACCATTTTGATATCATTACTATTGCGTTTGGTTTACGTAATGTAACCGATAAAGATGCCGCGTTACGCTCGATGAAGCGCGTCTTAAAACCGGGTGGGAAACTTTTAGTATTGGAATTTTCTACCCCAAAACATGAGTTAATGCGCAAAGTGTACGACATGTACAGCTTTAAAGTATTGCCAAAAATGGGCGCGATAATCACCAAAGATGCTGACAGCTACGAATACCTAGCTGAATCTATTCGTATGCACCCAGACCAAGAAACCCTTAAGCAAATGATGATAGATGCTGGGTTTGAGCAAGTTGACTACACCAATATGACAGACGGCGTTGTCGCATTGCACAGAGGTTATAAGTTCTAATGATGCCTAATCACTTTGCTTTGCTAACTTGTGCCGCGATAGAAACCGCTTTTAACCAACTGCCAGCACAGGCTAAAAGTGACTATGCGCGACAAAAATCATTGCACGGCAAAGTATTTTGTATCCAGTTAAGCCAGTTAAATTGGCCTATTTACTTAGTATTTGCTAAGCAAGTTCAAGTGCTTAGCCATTATGAAGGTGACGTTGCGGTAACTGTGCGCGCTGATATATCGACTTTATATCAGCTTACCGAAGGTGCCAACTTAACTGAGCTCATCAAACAAGATAAGCTCAGCTTGCAAGGTGATATTCAATTATTACAATCATTAAGCCACTATTTACAGCACATTCATGTTGATTTTGCCGAGCCATTATCACGCTATATCGGTGATGCTCCGACACATAAAATTGTCTCTGGCGCCAAACAATTTAGCCATGATATTAAGCAAGTCATCCATAAAACACGCTCGCACATCAGCCAGTTAACCACTGAAGAATATCGTCTGGCACCGCATAAAATTGAATGGCTACATTTTCGTGATAATCTGGATGAGCTCGTTAGCCAAACCGATAGTATTGAAGCCAAAATAGCCCAATTAAGAGAAAACATAACTCAATGACAACTGCAAGTATCAGGCGTGGTTACCATGTCATTAAAACCATTTTACATTTTGGCTTAGATGACCTAATTCCTCGACACAAAAAGCCCTGGTATTTCTCAATCCTGCGCAATAGTCTGTTTTGGATCCGTAATAAACACAAAGATAAATCACCTGCCGAACGCTTAAAGCTGGCGATGCAAGATTTAGGACCGGTGTACATCAAGCTAGGGCAGATGCTGTCGACTCGTCGAGATTTACTTGACGACGAATGGGCTTATCAATTGGCTATGCTGCAAGACAGAGTACCGCCGTTTGATTCTGCTTTAGCACGCCAAGCAATCGAAGCTGAACTGGGTGCACCCATCACGACCTACTTTGATGATTTTAACGATACCCCATTAGCATCAGCCTCAATTTCACAAGTTCATACCGCAACCTTAAAATCTAACGGTAAAGCTGTGGTGCTTAAAGTATTACGCCCAAATGTTGAGCAGCAAATTTTAGCTGACCTTCAGTTAATGACGCAAACAGCCAATATCCTGGAAGCAATATTAGGTGAAGGTAATCGTTTACGCCCTGCTGAAGTGATTGAAGATTATCAAACCACTATTTTGGGCGAGCTAAATCTTAAACTCGAAGCACTTAACGCCATCAGGCTGCGCAATAATTTTATTGATTCCAATTCGCTGTACGTGCCATTTGTATACGAAGAACATAGCTACCAACGATTAATGGTCATGGAACGTATTTACGGTATTCCAGTTTCTGATACCGAAGCGCTACGCGCACAAGGAACCAACTTTAAACTGCTTGCCGAACGCGGCGTAGAACTCTTTTTTACTCAAGTATTTCGCGATAATTTTTTCCATGCCGATATGCACCCGGGTAACATCTTTATCAGTCGTGAACATCCAGACGACCCATTCTATATAGGCCTAGATTGCGGCATTATGGGCACCTTAACCGAGGTGGATAAGCGCTATCTTGCAGAAAACTTTTTAGCCTTTTTTAATCGCGACTATCACCGGATTGCTCAGCTGTATATTGAGTCTGGCTGGGTGTCAGAACACACAGATATCATTGCTTTTGAACAAGCTGTAAAAGTAGTGTGCGAACCCATGTTTAACAAACCACTTGATGAAATTTCATTTGGCCATGTATTGCTGGAGCTGTTTAGAACAGCTCGCCACTTTGATATTGTGGTGCAACCACAGCTGGTATTATTGGAAAAAACCTTACTGTATATTGAAGGTTTAGGCCGCCAGTTATATCCACAATTAGATTTATGGCAAACGGCAAAACCCTTCCTAGAAAACTGGATGTCTGAGCAAGTCGGCCCTAAAGCCATGTTCAAAAAAGTCAAATCCAATACACCGTTTTGGGCCGATAAACTCCCCGAATTTCCTGAACTGATTTATGATAACTTAAAATTAGGCCGTAAATTACTCGGCACCCAACAGCAGATGCTTGATAAGTACCTAAAATATCAGCAAAAATCTCACAAAAGTAATTATCTACTTATCACTTCTGCTGTATTATTGATCTGTGGCACAATTTTATTTACTCAGATAGCTACACTATGGCCAACGTATACCTGTATTAGTGTTGGTATATTAATTTGGGCGGTAGGATGGCGATCTAGACCAAAGAATCGTAAATTTTAGCTAGCACTAATTTATGAGACGTTCATAATACTTAAAGAATTGGGTGGTATTGTGGATTTTGAATTAATTTTTTTACAAAAACCATTTTTTATTTAAAGAGGATAATCTTCATGGGCGGCATCAGTATTTGGCAGCTTCTAATCGTAGCGTTAATTGTCATTCTATTATTTGGAACTAAAAAATTACGTTCTTTGGGCGGTGATTTAGGCGGGGCAGTAAAAGGCTTTAAAAACGCCATGACACCAGAAGATGAAAGTAAATCATTAGAAGATAAAGACAAGACAGCAGCGACCTCGCAACAGGCTGACGAAAAGCAACCTGAATCTAAAGATAAACAGGCGTAATTTATTATGTTTGACGGTATCGGCTTTATGGAGCTGCTGCTGATCGGTATTTTGGGGCTAGTGGTTCTCGGCCCCGAAAGACTTCCGATTGCAGTGCGTTCAGTAACGGGTTGGATCCGCGCACTCAAGCGCATGGCTAACTCTGTCAAAGATGAACTTGAACAAGAGCTTAAAATTGATCAGTTGCATGCTGATTTAAAAAAAGCGGAAAGCAAAGGCTTATCTGGTTTATCGCCAGAGCTACAAGAATCAATTGATCAGTTAAAAAAAGCGGCTGCATCTGTGAATCGACCTTACAAAGTTGAAGACACATCACCTGTTACTCCAGCAAAACCAACTGAACCTTCGGCCCCTGTCGCAGAAGCTAAGTCATCAGAAGTGACTAGCGAAAGCAGCTCAACCCCTAAATAAAACGGATAATTCATGTCGCAACAGCAACCGCTTATTAGCCATTTGCTTGAATTACGTAATAAATTGCTTAAAGCCATTGGCAGCGTATTACTGGTATTTATTGCTATTGTGTATTGGGCCAACGATATTTATCACTACATCGCCCTACCATTAATGCGATCGCTGCCAGCAACAGGTAGCATGATTGCAACCGACGTGGCTGCACCCTTTTTTGCACCATTTAAACTAACATTGGTGTTAGCATTTTTCATTGCCATTCCCTATGTCCTTTATCAAGTATGGTCGTTTGTTGCCCCTGGGTTATACAAACATGAAAAGCGCTTAGTCGTGCCCTTATTGGCTAGTAGCACCTTGCTGTTTTACCTTGGAATAGCCTTTGCTTACTACATCGTTTTTCCGGTTGTTTTCGGCTTTTTTACCAGCGTAGTTCCTGAAGGCGTTCAAGTCGCTACTGATATCAGCAGTTATTTGAGTTTTATTTTAAAGCTGTTTTTTGCTTTTGGTTTAGCCTTTGAAATTCCAGTAGCAGTGGTTTTACTTTGTTGGGCGGGTGTCACTACACCTGACGAGTTACGTCAAAAACGTCCTTATATCGTTGTCGGCGCCTTTGTTATTGGTATGATACTGACACCACCAGATATTATCTCGCAGACTATGCTAGCAATCCCAATGCTGTTATTGTTTGAAGGTGGGCTAATCGCTGCACGTTTTTACAGTAAAAATGAAGATGATGAGCCAGAGAACGAACAAGCTGATAGTTAGGCAATAGCACAAGTCTCTAAGGCTCAGAAGCAAATAATAATAAGGAACAATCAATGCGTTTAAGTTTAATTGCTGCTGGGATCATATTGATGTCAGCTAATGCATATGCCAATACCAATCTTGGTCAGCAGCTGTCTATATGCGCCGCTAAAACCGACAAAACGGCGCGATTGACCTGTTATGACACATTAGCGGCGAATGCTAAACCCAGTGCCCATATTATGGCTACAGCAAGCCCTGTCAATTCTATAGCACCTGAAGTCGCGACAGTCCCAGCCGCTGCAGTATCTGTTGTTGCCAGCCCAAAAGCATTAAGCGTTGATGATTTTGGATTGCAAAAGAAAGTAATAGAAGATGAAGTCAGTAAGATTTACTCAGAGGTCGTCAGCGTTAAAAAAGATGCTTTAGGCGCATTTATAATCACATTGAACAATGGCCAAGTGTGGAAACAAAATAGCTCCAAGTATTATAAAATCAAAAAGGGTCAACACATATTCATTGAAACGGGTGCATTAAACTCGTTTTTATTAGGCAGTGATGATCGTAATGCGACGACTCGAGTTAAACGATTAAAGTAGCCTGATTACTTTGATTATGATGACATGACTCAATACATCGACATTGCTGTCAATCTGCTTAGCGAAAGGCTCAAGCACGATATTGACACTGTTATTAATGATGCGGCGAAACACCATGTTTCGCCGTTAATTGTTATTGGCAGCGATCTCGATGAAAGCACTGAAGCCATATCAACCTGCCAACAATATCCGCAACAACTCTACTGTACTACCGGTGTTCATCCCCATCATGCATCCTCTTGGGATCAACACAGCAAAACACGTTTAACACAACTTGCGCAGCAAGATACTGTGGTGGCGATTGGTGAGTGTGGCCTTGATTACAACCGTGACTTCTCTCCAAGAGCTGCCCAAAGAAAAGCATTTTCCGCCCAATTAGAACTGGCTTGTGAACTCAATATGCCGGTTTTAATGCATTGCCGTGAAGCCCACAGCGACTTTATTGCCATAGTAAATGAATATCGAACTCAACTTCCAAATGCTTTACTTCACTGCTTTACGGGTAACAGAGATGAGTTGATTGAATGCCTAGACACAGATTTATATATTGGTATTACAGGGTGGATTTGTGATGAACGCCGAGGCCAAGATTTAGCAAAACTAGTACCTTTGATCCCCAATAATCGCATAATGGCAGAAACAGATAGCCCCTATTTATTACCGCGCAGCATGCGACCTAAACCAAAATCGAGTAAGAACCTCCCCCAATACTTACCTTATATTGTTGAGTATATGGCTAATTTACGTCAACAGTCGCCGATATTATTAGCGCAACAATGTTACCAAAACAGTTGTGATTTTTTCCAACTACCTGTGGTTCTACACACGAGTAACGACGCACTATGAGCATAAGATATCGTTGTTTGACGCTGTACAATCAATATCATGTTAGGATTATTGTTGGACTTTTGTTACTGCTCATTAGCCAAAGTAGTTGGTCTAATACCCTTTACCCTACTCCGCTGCGGCTAACCGCTAATTCCATCACCAAAATTGAATTGCAAGACTGGGTATATGCCAATCAAAGTAACGACATTGAAACCCTAAGCCAATTATTACAACAGCCAGAAAATAGCTGGAAAAAGCTCAACACAGATCACCCCTATAAAATAGGCGTTAAAAACTATTGGGTGAGTTTTAGTATATTTACGCCCAATGATCATCTTGCACGCATTATTGCCTTAGACAATCCTTTGCTCGACAGCGTTAAAATATACCACCTGATTAATGGGGAACTGGTCAGCACTGAAGTCATGGGAGATACATTACCGTTTAAGCAACGGCCATTACAAAGTAATATTTTTTTATATCCCGTTAACTTTGAACCTGGTGATACCCATACTTTTTATCTCAAAATCGATAATAAAGGTACCATCAGCTTACCATTGATATTGTGGTCATCGAATGATCTTACCCAACTGACCGAAACCAAGAACTTGTTCAGTGGCATGCAAATAGGTGTACTACTTGCGATTTGCTTGTTCAGTTTATTCATTGCACTTGCTTCTGCATCTTTTAGTTACAGTTATTACAGCGGCTATGTATTAGGGCTCACGATACTCTCGGCGTCAATACACGGAGTATCATTTCGCTATTTGTGGCCTCAATGGCCCATTATGCAGCAGTATATTTTCATTATTGTTATCCCCTTAACCCTGGGATTTTCATTGATGTTTACTGAAAAAGTTTTACAACTTAAATATCATAATCTGAAAATGTTACGTATATGCCGCATCATGGCAGTACTGAGTTTTGGGTTAACGATTGTCATGCCATTTATTAATTACAGCTCTGCCCTGTATGTATTGGTATTTGTGGTATTAACAATCAGTACTATCTTGATGGCATTCTCCTTGATCCAAGCCTTCGGCGGCCAACGGAATGCCCCTTTATACGCCATTGGCCGTATGGGATTTATGTTGGGTTGTATTGTTACAGGACTCATTTATCTTGGCCTGATCTCTACCAATATATCGCCGCAAATACCCATAATGCTAGGGCTGACCTTTGAAGTTATTACTATGGCTGCAGTGCTTGCGTTACGCTATAACGATGAACGAAAAGCCAAATTTGAGATCCAGCAACACACGTTAGAACAAGCCCAAAAATTGCGTGAAACCCGTGAAGAAGCACTTCGAAGTGAAGCAGAGAACAGTGAAAAATTGGAAAAAATGGTACAAGAGCGTACCCTTGAGTTAGAAATTACCTTGCGCGAACTAAGTGAGGTTAATCAAAAGCTCACTGAGCAAAATACTATCGATAGCCTGACAGGGGTAAAAAACCGCAGCGCTTTTGATCGCCGTCTCATTGCTGAAGGTCGTATTAGCCGTCGTCAGCAAACGCCAATGTCTTTGCTAATGATTGATATCGATAAATTTAAAAATATTAATGACAAATATGGACACCTTGGTGGCGACCACACCATAAGGGCAATAGCCAACACACTGTCTGAATACGTAAAACGTCCAACGGATCTCGTATCACGTTTTGGTGGTGAAGAATTTGCTATTATTTTGCCTTGCACAGATATTGAAGGTGCTCTGCTCGTTGCAGAGCAAATTCGCCAAGCCGTTAGTGAACTCAACATAGTACACAATGAAGACATAATACCCGTTACTGTTAGCATTGGTATTAGCGAGACCATTATCGACAGTGATGAGCATCCAATGTTATTACTAGAACAAGCAGATAAAGCCCTGTATCAAGCTAAACGCAGTGGTCGAAACCAAGTCTGCTATTACCAGCGTGAAACAGACACGATCTAAACCAGGAGTCGAAATTGAATATTATTACCAGTGCTTTTCCACAGCGCAGAATGCGCCGCATGCGTAAACATGAATTTAGCCGTCGTTTAATGTCTGAGAATACTTTAACCGTTAACGATCTGATTTATCCAATGTTCGTGTTGGAAGGTTTTCAACGTTCAGAGAAAATTGCTTCAATGCCGGGTATCGAGCGTTTTTCAGTTGATCTATTATTAAAAGAGGCCGCTGAACTGGTTGAACTTGGTATTCCACTTATCGCGTTATTCCCGGTAACACCGGCAGATAAAAAGAGCTTACTTGCAGAAGAGTCTTATAATCCTGATGGTTTAGTACAACGTGCAGTACGTGAATTAAAGCAAGCATTCCCACAGCTTGGCATCATGACTGACGTCGCCTTAGATCCTTACACGACTCATGGGCAAGACGGTATCATTGATGATACGGGTTATATCCTCAATGACATCACTACAGACATTTTAGTCAAACAAGCGCTATCACATGCTGCTGCAGGTGCTGATATTGTCGCGCCATCAGACATGATGGACGGTCGTATTGGCGCAATTCGCCAAGCTCTAGAAGCTAATGGCTTTGTGAATACCCAAATTATGGCTTATTCCGCTAAATATTCATCCAGCTATTATGGACCATTTCGTGATGCTGTCGGATCGGCTAGCAACCTAAAAGGTGGCAATAAACACAGTTATCAAATGGATCCTGCCAATAGCGACGAAGCCTTACATGAAGTGGCATTAGATATCCAAGAAGGTGCCGACATGGTAATGGTTAAGCCCGGTATGCCATATCTAGACATAGTACACCGCGTTAAAACAGAATTAGCGGTACCGACTTTTGCTTATCAAGTCAGCGGTGAATACGCCATGCACATGGCCGCTATTCAAAACGGTTGGCTTGCAGAAAAATCCATTGTCATGGAGTCGTTACTTTGCTTTAAACGCGCTGGTGCCGACGGTATTTTAACCTACTTTGCTAAACGCGCGGCCCAGTGGCTTAAAGAGCAAAACCAATAAAACTCGCTTATTGAGGTATTAAGCCAATCCATTCAGGGTTGGCTTTTTATTTTATACCCCAGACTCTGCACTAGCATTAACCCTATTGAGTAAGTGAATTCTCCTATTATCGTGATCAGCATTGCATCATAAGCTATCGCCTCTTAACAGACTTGATTAAGCATGCTTGAATACACTCAAGTACAGTATTTTCTTCTTAAGCGAGACATTATCATGCACAATAACGTTAGAACATTATTGGCCACAACCGCACTCTTTTTCAGTACCCAAATGTTGCCTATGGCCGCATCAGCAAATCCTGGATGCGCATTTGAAAAAGATCAACAAGGCTTTATTGCAACATGCAGCGAGGAGAAACAAGAAGTGATTTTAACTGGCATAATCCAACCACAAACTCTAACAACTCAATTACCAGGCTATGCTGAAGGGTTCACTAATTATCAAGTTGATGCGCAAGCCATCGATGTACTCAAAGCCATTAAACAACCGATACAAATAGTGGTGATTATTGGCACTTGGTGTCCAGACTGCCATCGCGAAACACCGCACTTTATGCGAATTATTGAAGCGGCAGCCAATCCCAACATTGAGGTTGAATACATTGGTGTCGACCGAAACAAGCAGGATCCCGAAGGTTTAGCGGCAAAATACGCATTCAGCCGAATTCCAACGTTTATCGTTAAACAACAAGGCAATGAGCTAGGTCGTATCGTTGAACGCCCGCAAGCCACATTAGAAGCCGATTTAGTTGAGATTTTAAAGTAGTGATGTAAATGACTTATTTAACTCAAATATCGTCATCACTTAAATAATCAAAAAAGGTCGCCATGGGCGACCTATTTTTTATTGCGCTTATGTCAGCCACTACATCGATGCTTTAGCGGCGATACGATCGGCTAACAGTTGTAATACACCTTCACGAAGTGCACCACCAGCAAGATGTAAACGACTAATAGAAAGGCTTTCAAATAGCGCGATTAATATTGCCACTCCCGCCGCAAATGTAGGAGCTTGTTCGGCATTTAAGCCCTTAATGCCACTAAGCCTGGCATCTGCTTGCGATAATATTTCATCACGAAAAGCATACAAAATCTTAAGGGTAATCACTTCTGGGCGTTGTCTGTGCTGTAATACAGATACGACTGATTGCACAGCTCCAGAAGCGCCGACAACACTTTGCCAACCAAAGTCGAGCAACTGAGGCCGACATTCAGCCAAAATATGATTAACATAGTCTATTGCCTGTTCAACATCGATGATTTGTAGTGGTGTTTGACTAAAAAATCGTTGATTAAACAGCACACATCCCATTGGCAGGCTGGTTTTAAACAGCACGTTACTACCGTCACCAATAATAAACTCGGTACTGGCGCCGCCAATATCTATCACTAACCGGCGCCCCTCACCTTTAGTGGTGGCCACCATGCCTTTATAAATGAGTTCAGCTTCACGTAGCCCTGAAATAACCTCAATGGGATGCTGTAAAATAGGCATCGCACGTTGATGAAATTCATCGGCATTACCAATAACACGCAATGTCGCGGTAGCAAATACGGCAACGTTAGCACTATTAATATGGTGTTGCTTTAACATCTGGGCAAACATGGCCAAGCATTCTAAACCACGCTGCATAACATGTTCAGACAACATGCCATCGTCACCTATACCTTCGGCAAGGCGAACTTTACGCTTATATTTAGCGATAACAATCGGTTTATTTCCCACCGAATTAGCCACCAACATATTAAAACTGTTAGAACCTAATGTTATCGCCGCATAGGGTTGAGATACTGTTAGCATTGACTATGGTCTACGGGTCCTATGACGTGGAGGACGCGAAGTATTGCCGCCACTACGATGCGCACCTTTACTCGCACCATCGCGTGAACGAGATGGCGCAGGCTTGCGGTGAATACGAACTGGTGCAGGAATATCATCCAAAAGTGCATCTCGATCGTAATTAGATACGGGAATTGAATGATTAATATAGGTTTCAATTTCGGGAAGATTTAATGCATATTCTTCACATGCAAAACTCACCGAAATGCCTTTTTGTCCTGCGCGGCCTGTACGGCCAATACGGTGCACATAATCTTCACAATCATCTGGTAAATCATAGTTATACACGTGTGACACATCAGAAATATGCAAGCCACGAGCGGCAACATCTGTTGCAACTAATAAATCTAAATCACCAGAGGTAAATTGCTCAAGAATACGAATACGCTTCTTTTGTGGAACATCACCAGTTAACAAACCCACTCGATGACCATCACCTTCTAAATAAGACCACAGTTTTTCACAGCTGTGTTTTGTGTTCGAAAACACAATCGCTTTATCTGGCCAATCTTCTTCGATTAAGCTCAGTAATAAACGCATCTTGTCTTCCATTGACGGATAGAAAATTTCCTCTTTGATATTTTTAGAGGTTTTTTCTAATGGTTCAATTTCAACTTTTTCAGGGTCGTTCATATGATCATAAGCTAATTCCTGCACTTTCATTGAAAGCGTGGCAGAAAACAACATATTTAAGCGTGACTTAGCATCAGGCATTCTGCGGAATAAAAAGCGAATGTCTTTAATAAAACCAAGGTCAAACATACGGTCAGCTTCATCAAGCACTACTGCTTGAATGTGGCTTAAACTGATGACACCTTGACGAACATAATCAATAATACGCCCTGTGGTACCAATCAGAATATCAACGCCTTTGTCTAATACTGCACGTTGAGTTTCATAGCTTTCGCCACCGTAAACAATACCGACTTTGAGTCCGGTATGTGCCGCTAATAAATTAGCGTCTTTGGCTATTTGTATTGCTAACTCACGGGTTGGCGCCATTATAATAGCGCGAGGTTCTGTTACTTTGCGACCCTCTGGTGCAGCAACGGTTAATAAATGGTTAAACGTGGCCACTAAAAAGGCCATGGTTTTACCTGTACCGGTTTGGGCTTGTCCGGCAATGTCTTTTGCATTAAGTAATATTGGTAAAGATAACGCCTGAATGGGCGTGCAAAACTCAAAGCCGTTCTCGTTTAACGCCGCTAGTACTTCGGGCTTTAAAGGGAAGTCGGCGAATTTCTTGGTCGATAAATGTGTTTGGCTCATAGCACAAGCATACCTGTAGGGGTTGCAAAAAAAGATTCGATCGTTTGAAATAGCTACATTACTAAAACGGTCTCTTGAAAAGCTATTTAACTGACCCAATATACATGGTAAGCCATTAATAAACTAGCAATGGAACCAAATCTGGAGAACAACATGAGCGATAAAATTGTATACCTAAGCGATGACAGCTTTGAAAACGATGTAATAAAGTCTGAAACACCAGTATTAGTAGACTTCTGGGCTGAGTGGTGTGGTCCTTGTAAAATGATTGCTCCAATTCTCAACGACGTTGCTGAAGAATATGCAGGCAAACTGACCGTAGCAAAACTTAACGTTGACCAAAACAGCGTTTCACCAGCTAAATACGGCGTGCGTGGCATTCCAACATTGTTAATATTCAAAGCTGGCGAGTTGGTAGCAACCAAAGTGGGTGCATTATCAAAGACGCAACTAAAAGAATTCATTGACGCTAAAATCTAATCAGAAGTAGCTAAAAATGTTAAATGGCACAAGTTTTAAACAATTTGTGCCATTTTTAGTTTTTATTTAGTCTAAATTTCTGGACGGCCAACACATAAAGTGCTAATTTAATCATCAGATTTTTTCAATTAACCTCTTCTCGCTTATCAATCAAAAAATATCTTTTCAACCTTACTGATTGATTGCGGTAAGCTTCGTCGCGCAATACAAGACTCCCATACATGAATTTAACAGAATTAAAAGACACGCCAATTTCAGATCTAGTTTCGCTTGCTGAAAGTATGAATCTGGAAAACATGGCTCGTACCCGTAAACAAGATATCATCTTCTCTATTTTGAAAGCTCACGCTAAAAGCGGAGAAGACATTTTCGGTGGCGGTGTATTAGAAATCCTCCAAGATGGATTTGGATTTTTAAGAAGTTCAGATGGCTCATACCTTGCGGGTCCTGACGATATTTATGTTTCTCCAAGCCAGATCCGCCGCTTTAATATGCGAACCGGTGACAGTATTTTTGGTAAAATCAGACCGCCAAAAGAAGGCGAAAGATACTTCGCACTATTGAAAGTCAGTGAAGTTAACTTCGATAAACCAGAAAGCTCTCGTAATAAAATCCTATTTGAAAACTTAACCCCACTTCATGCTGAAGAACGTCTTCGTATGGAACGCGGTAATGGTTCTACTGAAGACATTACCTCGCGAATCCTTGATCTATGTTCACCGATCGGTAAAGGTCAGCGTGGTTTGATTGTTGCGCCGCCTAAAGCGGGTAAAACATTATTACTTCAAAGCATTGCTCAAAGTATTACCTACAACAACCCAGATGTGGTGTTAATGGTATTACTGATTGACGAACGTCCTGAAGAAGTGACCGAAATGCAACGCATGGTTAAAGGTGAAGTGATTGCTTCTACCTTTGATGAACCAGCCAGCCGTCACGTTCAAGTAGCCGAAATGGTTATCGAGAAAGCAAAACGTCTTGTTGAGCATAAAAAAGACGTGGTGATTTTGTTAGACTCTATCACTCGTTTAGCTCGTGCATATAACACGGTTATCCCATCATCAGGTAAAGTGCTTACCGGTGGTGTCGATGCTAACGCACTGCATCGTCCAAAGCGTTTCTTTGGTGCAGCACGTAACATCGAACACGGTGGCAGCTTGACCATTATCGCTACCGCGCTTGTTGATACCGGCTCAAAAATGGATGAAGTGATTTACGAAGAGTTTAAAGGTACTGGTAACCAAGAGTTACACCTTTCTCGTAAAGCCGCTGAAAAACGCGTATTCCCAGCGATTGACTTCAACCGCTCTGGTACTCGTCGTGAAGAAAAACTAACGACACCGGAAGAACTTCAGAAGATGTGGATTTTACGTAAAATCTTACACCCAATGGATGAAGTTTCAGCAATGGAATTCTTAATCGATAAATTGGCTATGACCAAAACTAACGAAGAATTCTTCACTGCAATGAAGCGCGCTAAGTAATTTATTACCGACACGCACTATAATCGCAAAAATGCCGCTTATTTAGCGGCATTTTTTATGTCTCAATAACCTATGACTAAAGATCCTGATAAGACTCAGTCCTACTCTCCCGATCCGCAGCGATAAAAGTATTAGTCTCTAGGCTTTCAGCTTGCTATCGCCGGTTATCATTCTAGCGTTTATTAACGCTCTTCCCGCCTTAAACAGATGCCATTTTTCGACGTAAATAGGCAATTTGTTGCATATGCGGTAAATCTTTCGGGCAAGTATCTTGGCAACCTAATAATGTCATACAGCCAAAAACACCGTCTTGATTACCAATCACATGATAAAAATCATCTGCACTGCGAGTATCACGACTGTCTAATTCAAAACGGGCAATTTTCATCATCCCCACAGCGCCAACAAAGGTTTCACGCATTTGTTTAGTGGCACAAGCTGATACACACACACCGCACTCTATACATCGCTCTAACTCATAAAGTTTGGTGGCTTCTTCTGGCGACATCGGTGTTTCAATTCGATGAATATCATTATCAGCTGTATTGGGATGCAACCACAGCGCTAAGCGCTCAGATAATTGGCGCATAAATTTGCCAGTATTCACCGATAAATCGCCAATCAGCTCAAAGCCTGGTAATGGCATGAGCTTAATATGCCCATCAGGATAATTAGCGGTTAAGGTTCGACAAGCTAAAGTCGGTTTACCATTGATCACCATGGCACAACTGCCACAAATACCTGCACGGCAAACAAAGTCAAATTGCAGCGATGGGTCTTGAGTTTCACGTAATTGATTTAAGGCGATAAACACCGTCATTCCGGGTGTTTCAGTTAGGCTGTATCTGACCATTTTCGCTTTATCACCAGGCTCTTGTGGGTCATATCGAAAAATAGAGAAGGTTAACGTACGAGCTTGACTCATGTTACTTTACTCCCGTCGAAGCATTCGCTATGACATCAGTTAATCGCTGATTTCCAGGTTGATATTCTTCGGGTAACTCAAAAGGCATTAATGCCGCTTGCTTGACATGCCTATCGGTGTTTTCATCTAGATCAGCCAAAATAGCTTCAACCTGTTGCTGACGTTTTTGCGTATCAGGATGAGCAATAACATTATCAATACCATAACCGCGATACCCGGGCGGTAACTCCATTTGCATGACATCAATCGCTTCATAGCGCAGTTGGGGCCGAAAACTATCGGTATCTGGCCAACTGGTTAATGTCCGGTTTAACCAGTCTTTATCGTTACGTTGTGGAAAGTCTTCACGAGAATGGGCGCCACGACTTTCTGTGCGAGCATGGGCTCCACATGCAACGGTAAGCGCGACTTTCAGCATCCGTTTAATCCTTAACGCCTCAACTAATTCTGGGTTGGCATGACGTTTTTTGCACTTTAAGCCCAAATTTTTCGAACGTTCAAGTAGTTCAGACAATTGATTAACAGCCAGCTCAAGATCCGGCCCATTTCGAAAAATACCCACGTAATCCATCATAATTTTTTGCATCACAGCTTTAAGCTTAAAGGGGTCTTCAGTACCTTCGCCGTCAATTAACTGATCTATTTCAGTTTGTAACTGCTGCGCAAACTGCGCAATTAATTCAGTATCAATCACCAAACTATTTTGCTCACCAAAATCAGCAACATATTTACCAATAATCATCCCGCCAACCACAGTTTCCGCCAAAGAATTACCGCCGAGCCGATTAAAGCCATGCATGTCCCAGCAAGCGGCTTCTCCAACACTAAACAATCCTGATAATTGCGGGCTTTCTCCGTTCGCCTTAGTCCGAATGCCCCCCATAGAATAATGCTGAGTCGGCCTAACCGGGATCCACTCTTTTACCGGATCGATGCCCAGAAAGTTCTCACAAATTTCTTTCACTTCACGCAGATTCGTCTCGATGTGCTTTTGACCTAATAAGGTTATATCTAGCCATAAATGCGGCCCATAAGGACTATTGACCCCCTTACCTTTGCGGATATGCTCGGTCATTCTGCGAGAGACCACATCGCGAGAAGCTAGCTCTTTTTTATCGGGCTCATAATCAGGCATAAAGCGGTAACCGTCTTTATCGCGCAGTACACCACCGTCACCTCGACAGCCTTCTGTGGTTAAAATCCCCACCGGTACGATAGCCGTAGGATGAAACTGTACCGCTTCCATATTGCCCAGCGTCGCGACGCCAGTCTCTAACGCCAACGCTTGGCCGATACCTTCACAAATCATGGCATTGGTCGACACAGCATAAATCCGTCCGTAACCACCAGTGGCAATGGTGGTCGATTTAGCGATATAAGCACGCAGTTCACCGCTAATTAAGCAGCGAGCAATCACCCCATGACAGCGCTTGCCGTCGTGGATAAGGGTTAATGCTTCCATGCGCTCGTGCACAGGAATACCTAACGAAATAGCCTTATTATCGACAGCGTACAACAAAGAATGACCGGTACCATCTGCGGTGTAACAAGTGCGCCATTTTTGGGTGCCACCAAAGTCACGCGCGTTAATTAATCCGTGAGCAGCCTCAGCCTCAGTAATAGTGACCTTTTTTGCGTTAACAATCACTTGTCTGTCGCCTTTAGTCACTCGAGTCCAGGGGACGCCCCACTGAGCCAACTCTCTTACCGCTTTAGGCGCGCAATGAGCAAACATTCGAGCCACGGTTTGATCGCAGCCCCAGTCAGAACCTTTTACCGTATCTTGAAAATGTATATCTTCATCGTCACCAGCACCTTTAATGGTATTGGCTAAACTGGCTTGCATACCACCTTGGGCAGCGACAGAGTGAGAACGTTTTGCAGGAATAAGCGATAAAACTAAGGTATCAAGTCCGCGATCTTTTGATGCTATCGCGACTCTTAATCCTGCCAGCCCTGCGCCAACCACTAAGGTGTCGGTATAGATAATTTTCATGCGAATTCCTTATAAGGTCGACATATATGGCACTACGGGCAACGCTAACGAGTGGCCAATCAAAAGATAAGTCAGCAAACTCGCCACTCCTAACACCATTAAATACGCTAACAACACCTTAGCAAATTTGAGCATGGCAAAACGTTGCTCAACCAAGCCCCATTTCACCACCACGCGATATAAACCAAATACGCCATGCACTGCAACGACCGGTAACAGCAGGATATATAACGCCCAAGCATTGAAGTGATACACCCGCTCAGCCGAAAGATGTGGGCCTATTTCAGGATGGGTTATCATGGTGAATAAATGCGTTGGTACGAGGAAGAACAATAAAAAACCCGTGATCATTTGCCAAAACCAAATTTTGGTATCTTCATGGGGTAAAAAACGCATTTGATTTCGTAAGGCGCGCCATTGACCTAATTGCGTCGGAAAACGACGTAAGGCAAATACCGCATGGATCAGCACAACCAATAACATAAAGCAGGAAAAAATTTGGGTCACCAAAGGGTAGCCATGGCCAGTTTCACTAAATACTCCGCCCTCAAGAAACTGTGCCACTTGGTAGAAAGCTTCTTTGCCAAACAAGATACTCGACTCAAAATGCAAATGCAGCACCAGAAAGAGCCCCAGCAACACTCCAGATAGACTTTGTAGTTTATCCGCACGAGCAGCCCAAAGAGGGTGAGTAAAACCTTTATCGGTATTTACCGCACGTTCGGCTTTCCCTTGCAAAAAATTCGCAGCCATAAAGCATCATATCCTGTCAGGCACAATAACAAGTATTGACCATAGCAAGAGTTTTTCAATAGCGGCAATGAACAATCATCAAACCGTGATAATGTTCACCTACTAATCAGCGGGAGTTAGAAGCCGGTCACACAAACTAGAAAGTAAAATCTAAACAATACTGATAGTTAACTAAATATAGGCACGAGTGTTCGGTAGTTCAAACCTATCGAACGCTTTAGCTAAAAAAGTCGCATTACGGTAATAATTGCTGGCAATGTTGGCGTAACTTATCACGCAATAGCAACATGACCGGAGTGACATGCTCGCGACCTGGACAGATCAAGTTTAGCGCAACTGACTCACCAATATATTCGGTAAGTATCGGTACTAACTTGCCGGTTTTCAAATCATCAGCAACATCAAGAGCCACTTTAAATACAATTCCTTGACCCGCAACTGCCCAGCGCCGGGTAATTTCTGCATCGTTACTGCTACGATTGCCACTAACACGAACTTTATATTGTTGCTGATCTCGATTAAACGACCATAAATCATGATCACGTTGGTCTAATTTAAAAATTAAACAGTTATGTTGGCTTAACTGTGCCAAGGTTTCTGGCATGCCATGTTGCGCAATATAACCAGGCGAAGCACATAAAATACGTCGAGTATTACAAATCGTAAATGCCACTTGGTTAGAATCAGGCGGCTGACCATAACGCAAAGCAACATCAATTTTATCATGTAAGAAATGACTCAAATTGTCGCCAATATCTAACTTAATCGACAAATTAGGATAATCATTTAAAAAGCCATCTAACCATGGCAGTAACACATTACGGCCAAAATCCGATGATACAGAAACGGTTAACTCGCCCGAAATAGTCCCTTTTTCACTCGCCAATGCTTGCTCACCTAACAGCAAGCTAGCTAATGCTTCACGACAATGAATAAGGTAACGCTCACCCTGCGCAGTTAACCGTAAGCTTCTAGTTGTACGAATAAACAGTACTGCATCTAATTGTTTCTCCAAGCGCTTTAATCCGGCACTCGCGGCGGCAGCTGAAATATCTAACTCAACTGCAGCGCCTGCAATGCTGCCACAATCAGCCACCCTAACAAACAAGCTTAAATCGTTAATTAACATCTGTTATCCCAGCGTAAATACTCGGTTATTTTGCTTGTGTCAGCCTCATCTTTACCAAAAATAATTTGGTAAAGATACAAATATTACCCTGTTAATTTTAACAATAAATTAGGCCACAATAACCAAAACCTAGCATTCAGCACGTATAAACTCAGCATAACTGACACTCTTCACCACTCAAGGAGTCACAATGAAAGCGATTGGATACTATCAAGCAGGCAATATTGATGCGATAAATGCACTTCAAGATATTGAAATTGCAACGCCAGTGGCCACTGGGCATGACTTATTAATTGAAGTACAAGCCATAGCCGTTAACCCTGTAGATGCAAAAGTTCGTCAAGCAAGACAGCCTGCAGAAGGCCAGCCTAACATCATTGGTTATGATGCAGTGGGTACCGTCAAAGCCATTGGTGATCAGGTCAGTTTATTCAAAGTTGGAGATAAAGTATGGTATGCAGGTGACATTACTCGCCAAGGAAGCAACGCCGAATATCAGTTGGTTGACGAACGGATAGTGGGTCATAAACCGCAATCATTAACAGATGCACAAGCGGCAGCATTACCGTTAACCACCATTACCGCATGGGAAATTTTATTTGATCGCTTGGGCTTACCTAAAGATGGCAGCGCAACAGATGCGCGGATTATGATTATAGGTGCAGCCGGTGGTGTCGGGTCTATTTTAGTGCAATTGGCAGCTAAACTTACTGGCGCTAAAGTGATTGCTACAGCCTCTCGTCAGCAAAGCCGCGATTGGGTTCTGAGCTTAGGAGCCGATGTTGTGATCGACCACAGTAAACCCTTATCAACTGAGTTAAATAATGCCGGTTTTGATAACGTGACCCATGTTATCAGTTTAAATCACACCGACAGTCACTTTGACGAAATCGTCGCATCGCTTCAGCCACAGGGCAAAATAGCCTTAATTGACGATCCCCTACAACCAATCGACATTATGAAGCTAAAACTAAAAAGCATTTCACTGCATTGGGAATTAATGTTTACCCGTAGCATGTTCGCTACCGACGATATGATTGCCCAACACCACTTACTCAATGAAGTGAGCCAACTCATTGATGCCGGCACGATAAAAAGCACTCTGGGCGAACATTATGGTCACATCAATGCCGCTAACTTGACCCGTGCCCACCAGCAAATAGAAACTAACACGAGTGTCGGGAAAATAGTCCTGGAAGGATTTGTAGCTTAACGCTCTGCTTCGTTAATCCGCAGTACCTCATCACTTAATCGCGCTGCATGTTTTGCATCCAGCGCGTTTTTTTATCTAAACACGGCCGTGAAGGATCCCTCTTCACCGAGCTAATAACCAATAAACTCTCACCTAAACGAGCATCTTAAAATAACTTGGGTATAATAAGCGCCAATTTGATACTACTTTTACCACAGTTAGGAAAACCCCATGGCTTGGATCCAATTACGTATTCACACTCATCGCGATAATGCCGACATGCTTGGCGACTTATTAATGGATCAAGGCTCGCTTTCCATCACTTACGAAGATGGCCAAGATGAACCTATTTTTGAACCCAAGCTTGGTGAAACACCGCTGTGGCAAGACACTGTTATGATTGCATTATTTGATGCAGGCACAGACTTAGCGCCAACCATAGAGTTTTTAGAATCTATGCCATTTCTGGGTAAAGGTTTTACTCATAAAATTGAACAAGTCGAAGACAAAGACTGGATCCGCGAGTGGATGGACAGTTTTCACCCAATCCAATTTGGTCAACGCTTATGGATATGCCCAAGCTGGCGTGAAATTCCTGATCCGACCGCGGTTAACGTTATTCTCGATCCTGGTTTAGCCTTTGGTACTGGTACCCACCCTACTACGGCCTTGTGTTTAGAATGGTTAGACAGCCTAGATTTATCAAACCAAGAAGTTATCGACTTTGGTTGTGGTTCAGGCATTTTGGCCATTGCAGCAATTAAACTCGGAGCTAAGAAAGTCACGGGTGTTGATATTGACTATCAAGCTATTGACGCCTCAAAAGCCAATGCAGAACGGAACGATGTCGTCGATCAACTGGCGTTATACTTACCAGAAGATCAACCTGCCAACTTACAAGCAGACGTATTAGTCGCCAATATTCTTGCTGGCCCGTTAAAAGAACTCGCGCCATTGATAGCAGAAAAAGTACGTGTGGGCGGTAAACTGGCACTATCGGGTTTATTACAAGAACAAGCACAAGAAGTATCCGACTTTTACAGCCAATGGTTCGTCATGGATCCGGTTAGCAACAAAGAAGACTGGAGCCGCTTAACAGGGGTGCGTAAGTAGTCTACTCGCAAGCCTAAAATGCACTCAATTACGGGCTATATTTTGAGCTAATTGAGTGCATCCATCCTAGTTTACAGGTTATTAACATTGTTTATTGACACTTGTATACAGGAAAAAGTCTCTCTGCAACTCGCACCAGTGCTCAAAAATAACCGAAATTTGCCATTTATTAGTCAAAGATGTGACGGCTAATAAAAGTCAAGCAAAAAAGTTGCATTTAGGTCATTTATTGACCTTTTCACAAGCGTAAAAAAGGGCTACTATAGCGCCCCTTTGGAGAGCAAGGTGAAGTTCGCAATGCAAATTGGCCCGTATCAACTGTCAAATCAGCTGATTGTGGCACCAATGGCAGGTGTCACCGATCAGGCCTTCCGAAATCTCTGCTTACGCTATGGCGCAGCTTTAGCCGTATCAGAAATGCTTTCATCTAATCCTGAGGTTTGGGACAGCGATAAAAGCCGCCAGCGCATGATGCATTCTGGTGAAGAAGGTATACGCTCCGTACAAATAGCAGGTGCAGACCCTGATTTAATGGCTAACGCTGCCAAGTTCAACGTTGAACAAGGTGCGCATATCATTGATATCAATATGGGTTGTCCAGCAAAGAAAGTGAATAAAAAGTTTGCGGGTTCAGCGCTAATGCAAAGCCCAAGCTTAGTAAAAGAGATTTTACAAGCCGTGGTTGCTGCAGTAGATGTGCCAGTAACGTTAAAGATCCGCACAGGTTGGGAGCCTGAACATCGTAATGGTGTTGAAATAGCCCAAATTGCTGAAGATTGTGGCATTGTCTCGCTCGCCGTTCACGGCCGAACCAGACAATGCATGTACAAAGGCTTTGCTGAGTACGACACCATTAAAGCAATTAAACAGACTGTCTCAATTCCTGTTGTCGCCAACGGGGACATCGACACACCAGAGAAGGCCAAGTTTGTGCTTGACTACACTGGCGTTGACGCCCTGATGATTGGAAGAGGTGCACAAGGAAGGCCATGGATTTTTAAAGAAATCCTATATTACTTGGAAACAGGTAAAAAGTTAGCGCCAATTAAGGCAGAAGAGCAACGCACTGTGATGCTTGAACACCTTAATAAACTTTATGACTTATATGGCGAATACAAAGGTGTCCGATTTGCTAGAAAGCATGTCGGGTGGTACCTAAACCATGAGGAACAGCGCCAATTTCGTGCTGACTTCAATCGGCTTGAAACCGCTGCCCAGCAACATTCCCTCGTAGAATGTTATTTTGATGAATTAGTTTAGAATTTAATAAAGAGCAGAATAGAATGTTTGATCAGACAACTAACACAGAAGTTCACCAGCTTACCGTAGGCAAAATCGAAACAGCAAACGGCACTATCAAGCCGCAGTTATTACGTGACGCAGTAAAACGTGCCGTGACTAACTTCTTCTCTCAGTTAGACGGTCAGGAAGCTTCTGAAGTATATGAAATGGTATTGTGCGAAGTTGAAGCACCTTTACTAGACATCATCATGCAACACACTCGTGGCAACCAAACGCGCGCTGCTAATATGTTAGGTATCAACCGTGGTACTTTACGTAAGAAATTAAAGAAATACGGCATGAACTAAGACCTAGCGTCTAAGTGATTGTAATGAAACGGGCTTATCAGTAATGATAAGCCCGTTTTGCTTATATGTACCTTCATATGTACCCTGAGTAAATTCCTTACAAAGTAACGTAAATAAAAACTCATACTCCTGATCCACCCAAAATCAAAAACTCGCAACATCCTCAATAGCCTAATGAGTTCTCAATCATGATGAATGCATCGCTGATCTCAACCTTGATGAATTTCTTAATGAATTTGAACTAAGGCTAACGCTCTTCAATAGCCCAACCTTTTCAAATAAAATAAAACTCGCAGATGATAAAAAGTGGCAACAGTTGCTAGATGGTAACCCTAACACTTAATGTTTAACGCTTAAGTATTTTTCTTATTTTTTGACACCTTGATTTTCAACCAAAAAATACTTCATTAATTACAAATCATTAACTAAAAACAAACAGAAGCATTTGATTTTCATCATTGTCAAAAAAACATCACATATAAAAATATTTATCTTAATCGGATTATTTCATTGCATTTTTATAAAAGTTAAGACTATGCTAATGAAACAAATGACAACGCTGTCACTTGTTTGGGAAAGGCAAACCAATTGAAAGATTGGGACGCAAAGCCTCCGGTCTAAGGGGAATTTAGTACCTATGATAGCGGGGACACCACAGGGATCCTTCTTCATGCATTTTTGACGCATGAGTTTTAGAAAGAACAGCTGTCCTGTTCGCGTTTTTTGCCTTATTGGTTTAAATAATTCAATAGGGAAGTCTCATGTTTAATACACGTATTTCAACATTAGCGTTGATTATTTCATCTTCGTTATCTGCACATGTTATCGCTGCCACTCCGGGTAAACCCACTCTTGGTTGGGGTGAAACAAAATTTGCCATCATCGAGGTTGATCAAGCCGCAACAGCCTACAACCAATTAGTGAAAGTCAAAGATGCAGCGGATGTATCAGTTAACTGGAATCTTTGGAGTGGTGATGTTGGCACTGTGGCGAAAGTACTGCTTGATGGTAATGCGGTATGGGAAGGCCCTTCGAGTGCGTCTGGCTCTGCAAGTTTCAAGGTACAGCAAGGTGGCCGCTATCAAATGCAAGTTCAGCTGTGTAACAGCGATGGTTGTACGGCGAGCGATGCCAAAGAAATCCTCGTGGCCGATACCGATGGCAGCCACTTAGTACCACTCAATGCTCCGCTTAAAGAAAACAACCGTCCCTATGTCAATAAATCAGGCAAAGTGGTCGGCAGTTACTTTGTTGAATGGGGGGTATACGGCCGCAAATTCGCGGTCGATAAGATCCCTGCACAAAATTTAACTCATATTTTATATGGTTTTACCCCAATATGCGGCGGGGATGGTATCAACGACAGCTTGAAAGAAATCGACGGCAGTTTCCAAGCGCTGCAACGTGCCTGTAGTGGCCGTGCTGACTTTAAAGTCGCTATCCACGATCCTTGGGCGGCGGTCCAAATGCCTCAGGCTGGTGTGAGTGATTTTTCTGATCCTTATAAAGGCAATTTCGGCCAATTGATGGCACTTAAGCAAGCTTATCCTGATTTGAAAATTTTGCCTTCTGTTGGTGGCTGGACATTATCCGATCCATTCTATTTTCTAGGAGATAAAACCAAGCGTGATGTTTTTGTGGCATCAGTTAAAGAATTCTTACAAACGTGGAAATTTTTCGATGGTGTAGACATTGATTGGGAATTCCCCGGGGGGAGCGGTGCAAACCCAAGTTTAGGTAATGCTAATGATGGCGAAACCTATGTCATTTTGATGCGAGAACTGCGAGCCATGTTAGATGAGTTAAGCGCTGAAACGGGACGAAGTTATGAACTGACCTCAGCCATTAGCGCTGGTGACGATAAAATTGCCAAAGTTGATTATCAAGCTGCCCAGCAATACATGGATTACATCTTTTTAATGAGCTACGACTTCAACGGCGGCTGGACCAATACCGAACTTGGCCATCAAACCAATTTGTATGAAGCCAGTTGGGATCCTGATACCCGCTACACCACAGACAAAGGGGTGAAAAACCTTTTAGCGCAAGGTGTTACGCCTGGTAAAATTGTGGTCGGCGCGGCTATGTATGGCCGTGGTTGGACAGGCGTTAATGGCTACACTGGCAATAATCCATTCACGGGTACGGCCACCGGTAAAGTAAAAGGCACATGGGAAGATGGCGTGGTGGATTATCGCCAGATAGTGAATGAGTACATGGGGAGCGGTTGGACTTATAACTATGATGAAACCGCTGAAGCACCGTCAGTGTTTAACCCAACGACAGGCGATTTGATTACCTTTGACGATCCTCGTTCGGTAAAAGCCAAAGGCCAATATGTGTTATCAAATCAACTTGGAGGACTATTCGCCTGGGAAATTGATGCTGATAATGGCGATATTCTTAATGCGATGCACGAAGGTCTTGGTCACGGTGAAGGCACTACGCCACCGGTGAATAAAGCCCCTATTGCCAATGCTGGAGCAGACATATCAGTAACTGGCCCTGCCGATGTAACTCTCAATGGCAATGGTTCACGTGATCCTGAAAATGGCGCCCTAACGTATCTTTGGACACAAGTATCCGGCCCAACGATAACTCTCGCTAACGCGGATATGGCCAATGTCATTATCCCATTAGAAGCCACTCTGACCGATGTCGTCTATGGTTTTAGCCTTCATGTAACGGATCCTCAAGGTGCATCGGCAACAGATTCAGTCCTTTTAACGAATAAGGCAGATGCGCCTAACCAAGCCCCAGTCGTGAGTGTGGCTGCGACAGCCATTGTCGAAGCCGGTAAGTCTGTCAGTATTGTAGCCAATGCCTCTGATGCCGATGGTGATGCACTCACTTACAACTGGACTGTGCCAGCAGATGTTTCTGCAACAGGACAAAATAGTGCCACGCTAGTCGTCACCGGTGCCAATGTCACAGAGTCGACTAGCTACTTATTAAGCGTGTTAGTTTCTGATGGTGCTTTAGATGCCAATGGCTCAACCACATTGACAGTCACACCTAAGGTAATCGGTGGGGGCTGTGATGCAACCGACCCTAATGCGGATCAATATCCTACTTGGCAAGCCAACGTGGTTTACAACACGGGTGATACCGTTAGCTACAGTAGTTTAGTTTGGAAAGCTAAGTACTGGACTCAAGGCAATAAGCCTTCCCGCACTGCGGATCAATGGCAGCTAATAAGTGAAGTTGAGTTAGGTTGGGATGCTACCATTGCCTATAGCGGTGGCGCTTCGACCAGTTATAACGGCCGTCAATGGCAAGCCAGTTATTGGACCAAAGGTGATATTCCTGGTATGGCTGCTGTGTGGGTAGATATTGGTATAGCTAGCTGCCCATAAAAAGCTTACTTATTAACTACATGTAATCGAAATAAAGCTCTGCATTTTTGCAGAGCTTTTACAGTTTACGACAGAAGTTCGTGCTGATAGACATAGTAGCTAATGACACATCAAAGTGTCGCTCTACCTTATTGCTACAATCATTGTTATCACAAGTAGCCAACTTGCCCTTAGACATAAAAGTCGCATCGACCAATTTATCGCACTTAATTGCATATAAAAAATGACTTTAATTGATCAAGATTTATCGCTATAGCCAGCCTCTAAGCTATGAATCACACGTTTAGGGTTTACATCAAGTTTGTTGTGAATCACTTTATTTACATAATGACCACCAGCCACAAAAATATGTGCTGTAATCGTAAAGTTATCTTCAAGATTCACTGTATAAATGGCGGTAGTTTTGAATGGCTATTTCTCACTGCTGGTGGCTCAGTGTATTTTACAACTCGGTCAGCCTCATCTGTTTCAAGATCAATAATCGGGTAACTCACCCATAATTCACATGGCTTCATGATATTAAAGTCTTGCTCAACCCATATGCTAAATCTCATAGGGGAATCATAAAATTCAAAACCATTTCTAGGCGCTATGAGGTCATAGAACATCTCAATAAAATCTAGATTACCCTTTTTATACGAATAGTATTTTGTTCTAGCAGAGATTCAATTGTTGGAATGCAATCTAGACCATAAGCTCTTCCTTTTACGAGTAAGTATTTTGATTTTTAAGTAATGGTTATATTTTTAGATGATCAACAGCTTTCCTTCTTTATGGTCACTACTGAAAACTAATTATCTACCTTCTAAAATATTTAATGCTTTTGATCGTGGCAGTAAAACCTAAAAATACGTCAACGAATCTTTGGATAAAAAATACTTTAGGGAGACAGTTCGAAACTGAAGATTAGTATTATGATAAATATTTATAAAATAGGAGGAGGTAGCATTTAACCTTTAATTAAGTGGTCAATAATTGTTAATTAAGTGGCCAGTAATTGTTGAAAACTTGATTAATGTTATTATAAAGATTCGAATATCAGGGATATTTAATATAAAATCTTTTCAATACTTTACGATAATATATACTTGTCAGTAACTTTGCTAATGATAGCGTCACATTGGTAAACATACTCTCACAGAATGTGTCTGCGCTAATTAATACCAATCTTTATGGTGCCATAGCTATTACAACCTGCTAACAATCTTCTGGATAAATATATTTTTATTCAAAAGAGTGCAACAAGTTTACCTACCCATTGATATTTATGAATTACTCATACCACTGGTGAATTCTTATATATCTTAATATCAACATTAATATTTTAAGATAAAGTATGCGTCCAAATCTTCCTATCACTGATAAAGAGAAAACATTTAACGTCGCGACCAAACTGATTTCAGTAACAGATACGCAAAGCAATATCCTTGAATGTAACGATGCTTTTGTTGAAGTCAGTGGTTTTGAAAAATCAGAATTAATTGGTCAACCACATAATGTGGTTAGGCACCCTGATATGCCACCAGAAGCATTTAAAGTGATGTGGTCATATCTCAAATCTGGCAAGCCATGGATGGGGCTAGTTAAAAACAGATGTAAAAATGGCGACTATTACTGGGTAGATGCTTATGTCACCCCGATAACACAAAACGGCAAAGTGGTTGGTTACGAATCCGTTCGCTCATGTCCATCTCGCCAGGATGTCGAAAGGGCAACGAAACTATACCGAGATATTAATGCAGGTAAAAGCCAAACAGTATCCTTCCCTGTTTCGTTAGAAAACTTATTTCTCATTTGCACAATTATCATTTGTGCTACTTTGTTTTTAATTGGTTATGCAGACTTATCTGAAGGCGTCTTGGTAGCATCCGTTGTGATATTTGCTATTTGGGTATCCCTTATTAGAAAGAATACCCTAGCAGCACTAAATGACATGCTTAGTCATTCATTTTCAGATGATCTAGCAGCAAAAAGTTATACTGACGAAGCAAATGATGCAGGTAAACTTAAAGTAGCAATTCTAAGTCAGTTTGCGCATTTGGGAGCTGTTATAGCTCGAATTGAAAGTGCAGCTCTTACAGTTGCAAAGGCCTCGGAGGACGGCACTGTTCTCACTTGTAAAACGAAAAAAGACATTGAAAGTCAGCAAGCTGAAACCATGCAAGTTGCCACTGCAATGAATGAAATGTCGACTACAATTACTGAAGTATCAAAGCATGTTAATGATACTGCAGATCAAGCCGATAATGCGAATGAACTCACGTTAAAGGGCGCTAAAGTTGCCAATGTCACACATGACTCTATTCAGAAGTTAAAATTAACGGTAGAGCAAATAGGGAGTTCTGTGCGTGGAGTTTCGGAACAAACCTCACTCATAGCAGGTGCAGCTCAAATAATTGAGCAAATTGCCGACCAAACCAACTTACTCGCTTTGAATGCGGCAATTGAAGCTGCTAGAGCAGGTGAGCAAGGACGCGGTTTTGCTGTGGTAGCAGATGAAGTCAGAAATCTGGCAAAGCGCACTCAAGAATCGACTAAAGACATTTATGGCATTATTACTGAGCTAACACAACGTGCTGACGATGCCGTAAAAGTTGCAGATGCCGGTGCTATTGATGCCGAAAATGGTCTTTCTAACGTCATCGAAAGCGGTAAAATGCTCGCTGGAATTTCTGAATCTGTAAGTGAAATTACTTCTATGTCAACTCAAATGGCCGCGGCGGTTGAACAGCAAGCACAAGTTGCTGAAAATATTAATAAGCAAATTGTTAATATATCCACACTTGCAGATATGAGCACTGAAAGCTCAATAAAGTTATCAGAAACCATTACTTATCTAAATAATATTGCCGATGAACTGCATGAGCTAGTAGTTCGCTTTAAACGATAATATAGAAAACAGGCACCGCTAAAGTCATTTGCAAATGATACTTTGATGAATAAAGTGTTTGTATATTAACAAACGAGCCAGACTCGATAGGAATATATTTTGAGCGCACCTGATTACCCTGTTGATGAAGCTGAGCGTTTACTTGCGCTAAAGCGGACTGCTTTATTGGATTCACCAGCCGAGGAACGGTTTGACCGTATCACCCGCCTTGTTGCTCGTTTTTTTAATGTTAAAATATGCTTAATTTGTTTAGTTGATAGTGACAGACAGTGGTTTAAATCCAAGGTAGGTCTGGACACTTGTGAAACGGGACGTGATATTTCTTTTTGCGGGTATACAATATTGCATCCAGATATTCTTGTCGTCACTGATGCAACAAAGGACGAACGTTTTTCTGCTAATCCACTAGTAACAGATGAACCACACATTCGTTTTTATGCCGGCGCACCAGTTAGGGAACCCAGCGGGCAATCGATAGGTACGCTATGCCTGATAGAACCCGTAGCACGTGAATTTTCAAATGATGAAAAACAAGTGTTACGCGAATTCGCTGACATGGTTGAGCATGAAATTGCCAGACTAGACCAGCAGAAGCTTCAACAACAGTTGTCGTCTAGCCAGAGGAGAACGACATCAATATTAGCGACGTTACCTGATATGGTATTTCTAATTGACCGTAACTTCCGCTTTTTAGTGTGTAACGAACATCCTGATTTATTAAAACCCCAATATGAAATTCTTGGGCAAACTATTGGTGATGTATTACCCAATGAGTTTGGTAACCAGCTTATGAATAATGTTGAACAGGCTTTTAGTACTGACAACATTATTTATCAAAACCATACTTTTATGGCAGCAAACAAATCATTTGAGGCGCGTTACAAAAAAACTGATGAGAACGAGGTCTTAATCGTTATTCGCAATATAACCGAACAGGTACTTGCTAACGCTGAAATCCAGCGGCTTTCCGAAGTTGCACGACAAACAACAAATGGTGTCGTGATAACCGATAGAAATGGCTTAGTTGTTTGGATAAATGAAGCCTTCAGTGCTATCAGCGGCTTCAGTATTGACGACATGGTGGGCAAGAAACCAGGCGAATTATTGCAGGGGGAGGATACAGCTGCTGCAACCGTTATGCAAATGAGGCAAGCACTTGCTGAAGCCAAGGGTTTTGATGTCGACGTGCTGAATTATTCAAAAGCCAAAAAACCCTATTGGATCAGAATTGCGTGTAATCCGCTTTTAGATGAAGAGGGAGAGCTTAGCGGCTTTATTGCCATTGAAACCGATGTCACAAAAGAGAAGCGAGATGAAGAGCTCATTCTCAATAGTGAAAATTTGCTTAAGGCGGTTATTGACACCAATACAATTGGAACCTGGCACCTTAATATTCAAACTGGCGAGTTGCTTATCAATGACAAGTGGGCTGCCCTATTGGGTTTCGATCTGGCTGAGCTTCAGCCAGCTCGAAGCACTTGGGAGCAATTGACTCACCCTGATGATCTTGCCTATTGCGCTAAACAACTTGAACAGCATGCAATAGGTCGGCTTCCTATCTATGAAGCAAACATGCGCATGAAGCACAAAAATGGCGAGTGGGTATGGATGAATACCCGGGGAAGAGTGTCTTCAAGCACGCATGATGGCAAAGCTGAATGGTTGCTTGGAACACATATTGATATCAATGATCAGATTAAAGCAGAAAGCTCGCTTAACGATACCTCAAAAAAGATGCGGGCTATCGTTGAGAGTATGCTCGATGGTGTTATCAGCATTGATGTAAAAGGTATCGTGTTAACCTTCAACCTGGCAGCAGAAACCATTTTTGGTTACCGTAATGATGAAATTATAGGTAAAAATATTAGTGTGCTAATGGACTCGCAGCATCGTGAGCATCATGACAGCTATTTATCAAATTATATTAACCGAGGTATCAGCGACATTACCGGCCGTATTCGCGAACTTGATGCATTACACAAAAATGGCACCATAGTTCCTATTGAGCTTGGACTTGTCGAGGTCCAGGTGTCAGGCAATACCAATTTTATTGGTATTGTGCGCGATATTAGTCAGCGGAAAAAGCGCGAACAAGAAATACATCAGTTGGCATATTATGATCCTTTAACGCTGTTACCAAACCGACGTTTGTTTTTAGATAGACTACAAGGTGTTATTGCGCAATGTTCACGCGACAACAAGTTCGGGGCCTTGTTATTTCTTGATTTAGACAACTTTAAAAATTTAAATGATATTGCTGGCCATAATAAAGGTGATTTGCTGTTATGTCAGGTAGCTGAACGGCTGGTTCAGACGGTTCGGCTGGTTGATACCGTGTCGCGGTTTGGTGGTGATGAATTTGTCGTTGTAGTTGCAGATCTCAGTACTGATGAACACACTGCGGCAAACCAGGCGGAATCACTTGCTCAAAAAATTATTACTAACTTAGCGCAAGAGTATGATCTTGGTGGACTCACTCACAATAGCTCTGCAAGCATTGGTGTGACAATGTTCAATAGCGCTGATACATCAAAAGATGAGTTATTGAAGCAAGCTGATATGGCGATGTATAAGGCTAAAGATGCAGGCCGCAACGGAATCCAGTTTTTTGACACGCAGATGCAGGTTGCGGTGAATTCAAGAGCAACGCTCATTCATGACTTATATGAAGCTCTTCACCAACAGCAATTTACCTTGTTTTACCAAAAGCAAGTTAACCAACATGGGTGCACTATCGGTGTCGAAGTGCTGGTGCGATGGCTGCACCCTGAAAAAGGTATGATTTCACCCGCTCAGTTTATACCGCTGGCAGAGGATACTGGCCTTATAGTGCCAATTGGTGAGTGGATATTACAACAGTCATGTGAGACGTTAGCTCAGTGGGCTAATCAGCCTGACAGAGCTAATCTGACAGTTGCCGTTAATATCAGTGTGGTGCAATTTAGTAAAAAGGACTTTGTGCAGCTAGTACTCAATGTACTGCACCAATCGGGGGCTAATCCAAAACGGCTGAAGTTAGAATTAACTGAAAGCCTTCTGGCAAGTAATATACTGGATGTTAAAGCCAAGATGCTTGAATTGCAGCGACACGGCGTCACGTTTTCAATTGATGATTTTGGTACAGGTTATTCTTCCTTATCATATCTCAAACAACTTCCTATCAATCAGCTGAAAATCGATCAGGGGTTTGTTCGGGATATTATTAATAATAGCAACGACAAAGCCATCGCACAGGCCGTAATTACACTCGCAAGCTCGATGAATTTGCACGTTATAGCCGAAGGAGTTGAGACTGAGGCACAACGGACACTGTTGCAAAGTATGGGGTGCTATTCATACCAGGGGTATCTTTTTGGCAGGCCAGAGATGCTAGAGGATTTAGAGGCTACAGTATAAAAATATGTAGTATTTCGAAAAGTGTTTTGCGACTAATTGATATTAGCCGCATATGCAGCAGAATAGGTATATATTTTCACACATCTATAAATCCTCGATACTGCACTTGGACTTGATTAGCAAGCAAACGTTATCTCCAATAAGCTTCTAGGGTCTGTTGATCTTTCGAGAGTGATTTTTAGACAGCATGGCAAGACGTTATAATTTGCTTCGCAAAAAGTAACTATAACCTCAAGCCATGCCAAGACTTATGCTAACCGATGCACGCTGGGAAAAGCTATTCCATTTAATGAAAAGCACAGGCCGTGTTTATGACAAACCTGAACATAGACAAACATTCGAAGGTATTCTTTACCGCCTTAGAACAGGTATCCCTTGGCGAGATTTACCTAAAGAGTTCGGTCATTGGAGCACGCTCTTTAGACGGTTTCATTTATGGTCTAAGAAAGGCATTCTGGCACATTTATTCAAGGCCTTAGCCAACCTTGCTGATATGGAATGGGTCTTTATTGATGGCTCGATAGTGCGGGCTCACCAGCACAGTGCAGGTGCAGCGACGCTAAGTAATGAGAGTATTGGTAAAAGTCGAGGCGGTAATTCAACCAAAATTCACTTAGCCGTCGACAGCGGAGGATTACCGATTTATTTCGAATTATCAGAAGGCCAAAAACACGATATTACACACGCCCCCTGCTTAATTGAGCATCTGAAACAGGTTGATACCGTCATTGCAGATAAAGGTTATGACAGCGATGCTTTTCGTGAACTTATCGCAAATAAAGGCGGGAAATCCGTTATTCCAAAGCGCCGCTATAAGAATACACCTCAAGAAAAAGTCGATTGGTGCTTATATCGGTATCGACATTTAGTGGAGAATGCTTTTGGAAGAATTAAACACTATCGAGCAATATCAACAAGATATGACAAGCTAGCAAGAAATTACGCCAGTATGGTGTTACTGGCGTTTATGTTAATGTGGCTACCGATGTATTGCTGATCAACATTTGTACAGCAAAGATCAACAGACCCTAGTCACTAGTGATAAAATATTTACAAGATAGTAAGTTTCAACCATTAGTAAAATGATGTGTGATTTAGGTTTATCGTGTGAAGTTAAGAGCAATCCCCTAAACCTTTATCACAGAGCTTATTTGTTGCTATTAACGCCCTGAGTTACACTTCAAGTTACTCACGTATCTCGATATAAGGGAAAAAAGAAAAACAACGAGCAAATTAAAATGTTGTTACTTATTAAAGACCTAGGCAGCTACACTAGATATGGTAGATATCATTATGACCAAACTATCCCCGCTTATATTAAGTGAAAACATGTTTATAAAACCCTAATTTATCGACATGTAATGCGGCATTGATTCATTTATGTCGATGGCATCGACATCTTTAACCTTCATTTAAGACCATGCCCATATGTATATAAAGCGGCTAAATCTATACAGGTGCAGTGAAATAGGTATAAAAAATCCAATGTGATATACCTTTACCGCAATGGAGACTTAACGGTGCTTTACCAGATCATTTACCCACAATAATAGTTGTACTTACACCTTTTGCCGCTGCTTAGGCAGTGTTGTATCATGCGGTTGCTTTAGTTTTTGATGTGGTTTGCTTTTAAAGGATATTGTCGCTGTATTAATGGTATTGCTACAACTAGGCACGCTGTTACCGCGATAATTTTTACACCCCCAAAAAGTTCCTCGAGTACTTTCTCTTAAGCTCATGTCTGCGCCACAGAGGCTACACAGCGGTGCTATGTGACCACAATGTTCATCTAAGCAAACCGCAAAACCATTAGTGCGCTTGCGCGTCATTGGGCTACCACAGAGGTCACACCCCGCTTCTTGGTGATCGCACAAAGGAAAATGCGAGCATGAGAAAAATGATGAAAACTTGCCAGTTCGCGCTGTTAATGTGCCAGTCGTACATCGAGCACATTTAATTTGCTCAAATAACGTTTGTACCAATGAAGTACTGAATTCATTCAGTTCAACGTTATAGGGTTGCTGAATAAGCTCAACCACAAAGGGACTGACATTGGTCATATCCGCTAATACATAAACACGATGCTTAGCTCGAGTCAGTGCGACATAAAACAAGCGTCGCTCTTCGGCAAATTGAAAAGCTTCAGCTTGGGGCAAGAAAGCGTCGAGTAAAGGTGGGGTTATTTTCTGTGATGGAAATCCGTGTATACCTTGAGTAAGCCCCAGTATTACCACATAGTCGGCCTCTTTGCCCTTTGAGGCATGAAAAGATAAACACTCAATCGATAACATGGGGTACTGAGCATTTAACTGACGCAATAGATCTTTATCGGGTAATTGAAACCAAAAACGTGCCAGTAAATAGACTGTCGGTTTCGTTATGGATTTAGTCGAGGGCTCAGTAGTAGATGTCGCACTGGCTTTAGCCACATGAACAGACAAGGCGTTCAAAGCTTGCACTAATGCATTAGCACTCGGTTCATCTTGGCATGCGTGCTCATTTACTCCGCGGCGTAGTATCGAGATAGCAGGATCAACCACCTGTATTAACGAATGAACCTCTTTATTAAGTTGATGCGGGTTTTTAGTCACAAAAGCGCTGGCAACTTCGCCGATACGATTATTAAATCTAAACGTTAGGTCCAAATGAGTTTCGCTAGTCTGACCAAAATACTGGGCGAATTGCGTCGTTAAGCTGACATCTGCCCCACTGAAGCGATAAATAGCCTGCCAGTCATCACCCACACAAAAGAGTGAAGTCTCGCTACTGGAGGTTTTCGATCTTGAATCTCGCAGCGCACGCACTAAACGCGCTCTAGGTTCTGAAATATCCTGAAACTCATCGACCATAATATATCGCCACGGGCTAACGTATTGGCCGCTTTGCAGATAGGCCAGCGCTTTAGCAATCATATCTTCAAAGTCGATATCACCCGTTGCAGATAAATACTCCTGATACTGCTGTAAAATAGGTTGCAGCAATTGAAATGCTTTACGAGCTTGTTGAGGATCCGCTGCTTGGCTAAATATGCGTTGTAAACCTGTTTTATCCGCACAAGCCGCTTTGTACAAACCGATTAACTGACTGAACAATTTAGCCAGCTCAGTTACCCGCCCCAGCTCATAAAGGGTGGCCAATATCGCGTCATCAGGCAAAGACGAGTAGTTAACCTTAAATACCGTTAAAGCCTGTTCAAGCTTGTTGATTAACTGATTTTTCTTGTGCTGATAATAAAATAATTCAATACAATTAGTTTGCTGTTTTTGATGTAACTGGCGTTTCCACGCCATTGATGCCAAATACGCTGCGTTATCGATATAAGGAGCGGTATTATTGGCGGAATCGATGCCGTAATATTCAATGTAAACGTTATATTGTGGTAGGTAAAAATCAGGCTGATACTGACGAAATTCAAACGTGCTGACATCATATTCATATTTAGCTTCATACTGATATTCAATGCCATTGCTAAATAGCCAGTTGGCAATATACAGCTCACCAAAACTTTTTACTCTTTCGCCTTTTAATGAACGAATGTCGTTGTCATGTAAATATTCAAAATACTCACCTTCAGTTGAAAATTCGAATGGGCTTTTTTCAACGTAATAGTAACGGCTAAAATAGTCGAAAAGATGTTTACGGTAAGACTCATTTTCAATCAACGTTTCTAATCTATTATGCACCCATTTGTCTTTGGCAGGTTCATCATTTACCCACGCTGATAAGCTTGGTTTTACACCTTCAACCTCGGTAATAATTTTTAAACCTAAACTATGAAACGTGCTGGCTTTAATGTCAGCAGTACCAAGTTTGTGTTTAATCCGTAGATCCATTTCCTTGGCGGCTTTTGTACCATAAGCCAACAATAGAATATCATCCGCTTTCGCTTGACCGCTGGCGACTAAATACCCTGCACGGCCAACCATAACACTGGTTTTACCGGTTCCGGCACCCGCTAACAGTAGATTGTTATCATCATCAATAATGCAGGCGCGGCGCTGTTTATTAGTTAATGGATTTGATTCAACAGTATCGAAAAAGTCAGCAAATGCCACTAACTGCGATTGAATATAATCTTCACGCAAAAGCTCTACATGCGCATTCTTCCAATGGTAAAAATGGTGTAATTGAGTTAATGCCGCGCGTGTTTTAGGTGGTAATTCAACACTTACACTCCACGGAAACCAACGGCGATATTCGCGCGCGATTCTTGAACTCATTTTCGCTAGCAATGACTGACGTAAATAGCGCTTCGATATGGCTTTTTCAATCCGTGCTATCAAATCATACAATGCTTGTTCATGGGATAACGCCCACAGTAATTCCACTTGGTGTTTAAAATGAGAGCGAGCAAAATAACTCAGAAATGGAATTTGATAGCTCACGCCAGAGGCGGTAAAACTTAATAAGCTACCCAGTAAGCTGGCACTAAACAGTGGTGGATGATCTAACTGCTGCCAAGATACATGCTCAAGATTCGTCAATGGCAAACGCGATAAAAATAGACTCTGGGTTGGAACAAAGCTTATGCCCTCTGCCGTTATCTCAAGCGCATTGGCATTGCGATGATATAAATATCCGAACCAACTGTGAGGAATAGGGTTAACTGAATATTGTGCTGACAATGTAAAACCTACGACTAAATGGTTTCTGGAATTAACCAACTAATATATAAGATAACTTTACAGTAAATAATTCACAATTGCGGATTTAATTTAAGTACTAAAACAGCTGGTTGGTTAATTAACCTCCAGCACAGCCGAACTGATGATCTTCCTTTTGTGGGCAAAACTTCATACAGTGATCATATCTATTTTTATCTACTGATTGCATAAGACGATTTGGAGCCTAAATGTCACCTCATCATTACCCAACGTTTGCCTTAGACGACATTGCTAACTTACATGAATCAGCTCAAGTTGAATTTAAATTAGCAGGTGGACGAGACGGCAAGGGTACATTGCCCGAAGGCATGTGGGAAAGCTATAGCGCTTTTGCCAACACCTTAGGTGGTGAAATTATTTTAGGCGTAAAGGAGCAACAAGGTGAGTTTACTATTGAGGGGATTGTTAATCCTATGCCGATGCTGAGTGAAATTTGGCAAATATTACACGATCCGAAAAAGATCAGTCACAATATTTTAGCTCCAACGGATGTACAAATCATTGAAATAATGGCGAAAAAGCTTATTCGCATCCATGTGCCCTGTGTCGATGTAAAACTTAGGCCTATTTATGTTGGTACTGATCCGTATAGCGGCACCTACTTTCGTGTAGGTGATGCCGATATGCATGCTAGCCGCGAGCAAGTAGAACAAATGAGCCTTAAAGCAGGCATAGACCTAAAACGCTAACGTCACCCTAAAGTAAGCCTAACAGAAGATCTAAATGATTAATTTCAATGTGTGGCAAAACCGGTTGAGCTTTTTTATGCCGTTGCTGCATACAGGGATTTAACCACACAGTTTGGCACCCTGCCATTTTTGCCCCAGCAATATCAGACAGCGGATGATCACCCACATGCAATAATGCTGCAGGCTTAATATCCAGTTGACGGCAAGCGAGGCTAAACATGTCGGCAGCAGGCTTCATTTTAACTCCGTGGCCTGGATGAAGCACAAATTTCATGACCTTATCTAAGCCAATACGTTGGCTGTCGACATTGCCATTAGTAATACCAATAAGCTGATAGCGTTGACTTAAACGCTCTAGTACCTGCAATACATTATTATCAACGGTAAAGTTACTACGATGATGGGTAAAACACGCCATGCCATCTTGTGCCCCTTTACTGGCTTCAACTTCGCTATAACCAAAGTGTAAAAGGCCTTGGCGCAACATGGCATAACGGGCTGCAGTGGTATCGTGTACTAACTCTGGATGATGAATAAATAACTGATGTTTAAGTTGCTGCCATTGATCTGCCCCCCATGCTGTAGTGGCGGGATAGGTTTGATTAATTAACGAAAATAGTTCATCGCTGGCATGTAATACGTAAGGAAGATTATTATAGAGTGTGTCGTCTAAATCAAAACTGATCGCGCTAAACGGTTGTAGACGTTGATACTGGATCATTGATGCTTTAAGTAATGGCGTTGTCATTATTTCCCCCTGTCTTTTTTCGCTCTTGGATGCGCGTTATCGTACACTTTGGCAAGGTGTTGAAAGTCTAAACTAGTGTAAATCTGCGTGGTCGATAAGTTAGCATGACCAAGCAGTTCTTGTACGGCACGTAAATCTTGACTTGATTCAAGCATATGGGTTGCAAACGAATGACGCAATTTATGTGGGTGAACTTTTACCGCCATAGCTTGTTCCTGACCCCACTTAGCCATCCGCGCTTGAATACTGCGATGAGATAATCGTTTACCTTGGCTACTGACAAATAATGCATCACCCGCTTGACTACAAGGTAACTGGCTGCGGCAGTTTAGCCATGCCGTTAATGCATTTAAGGCTAGTTTGCCAATGGGCACAACCCGCTGTTTACTGCCCTTACCCAGCACTTTAACTTCGCTTTGATCAAACTTAATGTCAGCGCAATCTAGGCTGGCGAGCTCAGCTAAACGTAAGCCACTGGAATAAAATAATTCCATAATAGCTTTATCACGTAAGCACAACGGATCGTCACCCTCGATAGACAACAAATGACTGACGGCATCGACATCCATATTTTTTGGCAAAGGTTTATTTTGTTTTGGAGCACTTAAGCTGTGTGCTGGGTTGACCGTTATGGCACCTTCGCGCAATAGGAAATCAAAGAACTGTTTTACGGCAGACAAACACAAAGATAACGAACGTGGACTCAAGCCTTTGCGGTGTAATGTTGCCAGCATAGATTGTAACTCGTCGCGGGTAACATCAATAAGCTGAGTTGATTCGGTTAAGATGCCTTCAATCCTTCGTAATTCAAACATATAATTACGCACGGTATAGCTTGAAAGTTGCCTTTCTGAGGTTAAATGTTGGCTAAATATCGTTTGCCAGTCTGTTGGCTGCATCACAATGCTCCCAGTACATGAACGATTGGAGTACGCTGTGCATCCTAAACAACACACTGAGCATTAACTATTACAGTTGCGGTAGCTTATGGTCTAACAAACGACGCAATTGGCTAAATAGCAACGAGTCCATATCAGGATGAAAATGAGTGGGATCTTTACTGGCAATGGCAAATATCACCTGGCCATTGTCATCCGATAATTTAGTCAGTGCTACAGACCCCACATCACTGCCAAATAAACGTTTAGATTCTGATTGCGTGAGCCGCCCAAAGTAATAACCGCTTTGGACACGATGACGCCAAATTTTTGCTAATTCGCTGTCAATATCGTGCACCGTAATCAACCTAACGTGACTAAAGCCAAACTCAGCTTTTAATCCTTCAGACAATACTTGACGCAGCTCGCCTAAGTCTTGACTTGCAAGCATTTTAAACGATAACTCAGTATTAAATTTAAAGATTCTCTCATTATGAGTCGCTATGTTCATCAGCGAAGTAATTTCTTCTTCAAGCTGATTGACGCGCTGGCGAAGCAGCTCTTGTCGACGCTCAACTAATGAAACCGCACCACGTTCTGCATGCGGAACACGCATGGCCACTAACAACTCTGGATAACGATTAAAAAAGTCAGGATTATCTAACAAGTATTCGCGGATCAGCATTTCATCAAAAGGGGCTTGTTGCAAACTAGCCATCATGTCGACAGCAAGATCTTGGCCAATTGAATTGATATCTTTGGCTTGTGCACTGCTAACCGTATTGCCTGCCACTTCGTTAGCTAAACTGACTTCGGAGGTAATCTCACTCATAGTTGTATTTGTCCATCATATACATGTTCTGCCGGGCCCGTCATCCACAGAGGTTTACCCTCGCCGTCCCAATTAATGACTAAGCTACCACCAGGTAAATCGACTCTCACCTGCTTATCAAGCTTACCCTGTAATTGACCAACGGCTGCAGCAGCGCATGCGCCCGTGCCACAGGCTAGCGTTTCTGCTGCGCCACGTTCATACACGCGCAACTTAATATGCCCAGGGTTAATGACTTGCATAAAGCCAACATTGACGCCCTTAGGGAAGCGTTCGTGGCGAGTTAACATACTGCCAATTTCATCAACCTTGACGGTTTGCACATCTTCAACCTCGATAACGCAATGGGGGTTACCCATAGAAATAGCGCCACACAGGTAAGTTTGCATTGCGGTTTGCAGTAAGTAAGTCTTTTCGCTTTTTTTAGCTTTAAACGGAATTTGGCTTGGTTCAATAACGGGTACACCCATATTAACTGTGATGTTACCATCACGCTCTATCCGCAAAGTAATTTTACCTGAGTTAGTACTCACCCGAATTTTATTTTTTTGGGTTAGGCCTTTATTGCGAACAAAACGAGCAAAACAGCGTGCACCATTGCCACACTGCTCAACTTCACTGCCATCGGCATTAAAGATGCGATAATGAAAATCTAAATCAGGATCATAGGGCGGCTCGACCAACAATAATTGATCAAAACCAATCCCAAAATTTCGATCGGCAAGACGGCGAATTTGTTCAGGCGAAAAAAACACATTTTGTGTTACGCCATCAACGACCATAAAGTCATTACCCAGTCCGTGCATCTTAGTGAAATGGATCACAAAAGTTTCCTTATAAAACGTTATGCCGTTTTCTTATTGCCTATGGCAATAAATATTCGCCTTGCCAAAGTTGTTGTAGCGTTTCGCGCTGACGAACAACAAAATCATCACTACCATCAACCATAATCTCCGCGACTCTTGGACGAGAGTTATAATTTGAGGCCATCACAAAACCATAAGCACCACTTGAACGAACGGCTAATAAGTCACCCGCTTTTACCGCTAACTGCCTGTCTTTACCGAGAAAGTCACCAGTCTCACATACAGGACCTACAATATCATAAGCGAAAGTTGGCGCATCATTTTGTTGTACCGGAATAATATTTTGCCACGCACTATAAAGCGCAGGGCGAATAAGATCGTTCATGGCACCATCGACAATCGCAAAACGCTTATCGCTATTTTCTTTTAGGTAAAGCACTTGGGTGACGAAAATACCTGCGTTAGCCGCAATCGCACGACCTGGTTCAAAAATTAATGTTAACTTACGACCATTTAAACGATCGAGTAATGCTGCGGCGTATTTATCTGGATGCGGCGGAGTTTCACTATTATAGGTAACCCCTAAGCCGCCACCCACGTCAAAATGTTCAATCTTAATACCTTTCTCACCTAAACGGTCGATCAACGCCAGCATGCGATCCATGGCATCTAAAAAGGGTTTAATCTCGGTAAGCTGTGAACCAATATGGCAGTCGACACCTTTTACATGTAAATGAGCTAATTCAGCAGCACGAGCAAAAACCGTATCAGCCTCATCCATGGCTATGCCAAATTTATTTTCTTTAAGACCTGTGGAAATATAAGGATGAGTACCAGCATCAACATCGGGATTAATCCGCAAAGAAACCGGGGCTACTTTACCTAAGCGCCCAGCGACGTCATTAAGCTGTTCAAGTTCAGCACTGGATTCAACATTAAAACAGTAAATACCAATGTTTAGGGCTTGCTCCATTTCGGCAACCGTTTTGCCCACACCAGAAAAAACCACTTTTTTAGGGTCGCCGCCCGCTTGTAATACACGCGAGAGCTCACCACCAGAAACAATATCAAAACCACTGCCTAAACGGGCCAATACATTTAACACTGCAAGGTTTGAATTCGCCTTCACCGCATAACAAATAAGATGAGGATGATCAGCAACGGCATTATTAAAGGCATGCCAATGGCGCTCTAATGTGGCACGAGAATAAATATACAACGGCGTACCGTGCGTTTTAGCCAGTTTTGCTACATCGCAGTCTTCTGCGAATAGTGAATCATTTTGATATGAAAAGTAATCCAAAATGCGGTCCCTTATAAATGCTATTCTTGTTGTGAGGTTGAAGGTTGAGAGTCGAGCACCTCAGTTTGCTTGGGCACATCTGTGCTGGCAGATTTTGGGGCGACTTTATTGGCCACTGGCTCAGGAGTTTTGTATAAAACGCCTTTTTGACCACATGCGGTTACAAATAGGCTAGCAAGCATAATAAATAAAAGCAGTCTCATTTTTTTCAACATCTGTGCATCTAGTGAATAATGGTCTTATAATCGCATTCATAACGCAGAAAGCAAAGGATAGAAATACATGGCTATTACAGATACTGAGTTTCATCGATTAGCCGATGAAATGTTTGGCGAAATAGAGAACGCGGTAGAAAAAGCAATTGACGAGCAAGATGCCGATGTCGATATTAATGCCAGCGGCAATGTTTTGCAGTTGGCTTTTGAAGATAATTCGCAAATCGTCATCAATAAACAAGAGCCTCTTCATGAAATTTGGCTGGCGACAAAATCAGGTGGTTATCACTTTAATTACAATGATGGCAAATGGTTAGATACCCGTAATGGATTAGAATTTATGTCTTTTGTGATTGATGCCATCAATAAACAAAGCGGTATTTTGCTCGAGATAAACGCATAAACCTCACAATAACTTAGTGTGTAATAGCACTAAGTGAGTGATTAAATGGTCATTGAATTTGGGCTTGTGCTTAAAATGCTGAGCCCATTTCATCTACTGACAAGCCAAATGGCATTACGGTTAATTTACCTTCAATATGCACAAGTTGAAAAAACTGCGGCATATTAAAAACAGGCCGGTGCTGTTTTTGTTCGTCAAAGACATACAAATGGCTTTCTTTAGCCACAAAATCATTGATACTGGTATGTTGATATTGTAAATGTTCAAGCTGATTCTTCTCGTCTGCAATAAACACATCAAGCACTTGCTTACGTTGACGGACAAAATATTGCTTAGCATCCATGACAATAAATTTGCGAATCACCGATGGTACATTCACGTTAGTATCATCCACGGTATAAGGTAGTGGTAACTCATGAGTGTGATCATTTCTGACCTGTGCCACAACGTCAGTCTTGCGATACATCATACCTAACGCATTAAAGTACATACTGTATTGTTGATCGCCCATAATTATTGGATGCATTAGTGTATTGCTCTGATTGACCTTTTTCATTAAACCATAACATCGTAATAATAAGGTTTTAAGCTGATTAAAAATCGGTTGCTTTAGCTTAGCTGAGCAACTAATAATCGATAAATCAACTTGGTCATTTGAACGTTTTAACCCCAGAATAATAAATGAAATAGCTTCAAGTAATGCGGTATTGCCATTGAAGCGATGGCTTTGCCATTCTCCCCAGCTGTTTAAACACACAACCGCCACCGACGACAACATACTGATTTTTTTCTGTCCAAAGGAAAGAATATTGGCATTAATATGTTCCAACATCAGTTCTTGCTCATTCAATTGAGTGGTCGGATCTTTATCCATATTGGTAATCAACACAATTTTTTGATAACACCAAGGTTCGCATAAATCACGTTTATAGACAGTGGGTACATTGTGCATAATAGGGATAAGTTTACGGGTTAGGTAACTCAATTTATCTGTCCGTCTTTTACCTCGTCCAACTTGAAACCACTTAGTATCGGTAGTTGCGAGCCCATTTAACACTGACCACGCAACTAAACTGCATATATTATCCGCTTCATGGATGGGATGATTATCGAACTCATGTCCTTGATTATCTGTAACAGCTTGAGACGGATACTGTTCGACATAAGTTTGGCGATAGAGATAAAAACGTGATGCTTGCTTGCAATGAAAGATAGTCAACGATTTTTCAGCTGTCGATAAACTCCAAAGTCGGTTTAGAGGCTGTATTAAATGGTCATCATCACTAAAATAAGTATGTAATTTACGAGCCAATAAGCCGAGTTCTTCAACTCGCATACGTTCACTTAAGGTTTGTTTTGAAGCAAATTTCAATAGATTTTTGTAACTGACTAATAACAGTTCACTGAGCTGCTGGTTGAACCATTTCAACTGGCCAGCATGCCAATAAGGACTATTATCCAATGTGGTGATTAGCTCATGGCTCCAGCCCCATTGTTTAACCAGGCTGGCCATTTTTTCAACCCGCCAGTCTGTTGCACTATGAGTAGGTGACAAACTCGATAAAGTGATACCAGACTTTAAATAAAAACAACGCCTAACGATCTCTAAACGGTTATCATCACCTTGAGCTATCAAGTAAGTTTCAATACGTTGATAAAGCAATAAATAAGCGTCATTAGCAACACTAAAATCTTGATCTAGGCAATATTGCCAAAGTTGTTGAGTTATTAGTCTTGTATGGGGATATTCTGAGGCATAAGTTTCCAATAACAACACTTTTAACAAGGCTTTATGAGGTTTATTGAGCCCTTTATAGAGCTGCCATAATGAGGCACCGAAATACTCTGCCGCAGGTAATGAATTGACATTGCCAAGATAAAGTAAGTTGGCATTAGACTGAGTATCTTGGCTTTGTGCATCGGGCCACCAAGCCACAGTTTTACCGGCGAGCCTAATATGAGAACGGTAAAACTCTTCTAATAATAACCAGTGTTGGCTACTACCACTGTGTTCTAATCCTACTGGTTGGCAATTATCAAATGCGCTGCATTCTCTAAATTGCATCGGATGTACTAGATAAAAATTCACTTCAAACTCAAAACCGGCAAACCAGTCACTGATGAGTTTGTTTTTATATTCAATGAGTTTAAGTTGTGCTTGAGTCAGTTTACTATTGTAAACCAACCAGATATCGAAATCGCTTTGCGGATTTTGCCCAAAACTAGCAGTACTGCCCATGGCATAGATACCTTCAAAAGCATCAACACTTGAATCAATGGCGGAGGGTACAGACAAACATAAGGCATCACATGCTGCAATCATTGCATCTGACAAATCAAACCCATGAACACCACACGGCGTGTTGGGGTCGATAATGCCGGAGACATCTATTTGATTATGATGTATTAAAAAAGGAATTATATGAAATAAATGCTGCTGCAAATCAGGCAGTACATTAGTCACTCTAGTTAATCTAATGTTATTTAGTTTCTCAGCTAAATCCTTTTGATAATATGCCGTTTTATCGGTCAAGACTTACTCCATTTACGCTTTTTGCTACACAAACTATTTGGTGACAAATTTTTCTAACACACTCGAACCTAAGCTCAAATTTTCGACCAAGGTCACGCTTTCGTCAAAACAGTGATCATCGTAGCATTTATTTTATATTTCACCAGTAGTTGTTCAACGAGATGAATCACAAATAAGCCCTACAGACTTCAAACAATTACCATCGATTTGTTACATCCAAGCGAGAGCGGTGATAGCATTACTCCATTGAGGCTATCTAATGGATCTACTACCATGTCTGAAAATATAATTCGTATCGCAACACGTAAAAGCCCACTGGCAATGTGGCAAGCTGAATTTGTTAAAGCTGAACTTGAACGCATTCACCCCGATCTCACGGTTGAGTTATTACCAATGAGCACCAAAGGTGATGTCATTTTAGATACTCCTTTAGCTAAAATTGGTGGCAAAGGGCTATTTGTTAAAGAGTTAGAAGTCGCGATGCTTGAAAATCGTGCCGATATTGCAGTGCACTCAATGAAGGATTTACCAGTAGATTTTCCTGAAGGTTTGGGCCTACAGGTAATTTGCGAACGTGAAGATCCACGCGATGCTTTTGTATCAAATAGCTATAAATCTATTAGTGAATTACCTCAAGGCGCGGTTGTGGGTACCTCAAGTCTGCGCCGTCAGTGTCAAATTAGAGCCGCTCGTCCAGATCTTATTATTAAAGACTTACGCGGTAATGTTGGTACCCGTTTAGCCAAACTCGATAGTGGTGATTATGATGCTATTATCCTGGCTGCTGCGGGATTAATCCGCTTAAAACTCAATCAACGAATTGCAGGATTTATCTCTGCAGAAGAGTCACTTCCAGCCAATGGACAAGGTGCTGTCGGCATTGAATGTCGTCTAAATGACGAGCGTGTTAAAGCATTACTCGCACCACTTGAACATTTAGAAACCCGTTACAGAGTGCTGGCTGAACGAGCAATGAACACTCGGTTAGAGGGCGGATGCCAAGTGCCTATCGGTGCTTTTGCTGAAATTCAAGGCGATAATTTAACCCTACGTGGTTTAGTCGGCAATCCTGATGGAAGTGAAATAATAACGGGTATGGTATCGGGTTCTAAAACTGATGCCGTTGCACTTGGAGAGTCTCTTGCAGAAGATTTACTCAGTCGCGGGGCTAAAACTATTTTAGATGCTGTTTATGCTAGTTAAGAGATAACTGGCCATGAAAGTCTTGCTAACGCGCCCACAAGGGCGCAATCAAGCAATGGAAGAGCAACTCTCACAACGAGACGTTGCTTATCTTGTTACCCCACTTTTAGCGGTAATTGAAACAAACGAATCAATGAGCCATGCTACTTTAGCCCACACTGATAATTTGCTCTTTATTAGCACTAATGCCGTCGATTTTGCCGCCACTAAACTCAACAATTCATTCCCACAGCACTGTCGCTATTTCGCTGTTGGTCAAGCAACCGCAGATAGCTTAGCTCACTATAATATCCAAGCGATTAGCTCGCCCGAAGAGAGCCAAGATAGTGAAGGTTTATTATCACAGCCCCAATTACGAGATGTCGATAAGCAGTCATTTATTATTGTACGTGGATTAGGTGGACGTGAAATGCTCGCTGAACAATTAGCGCTTCGAGGTGCCAAGGTGAACTATTGGCAGGTCTATCAGCGCGTGAGACCTAAGCTCAACGCAAAACAGACCATTCAACAATGGCAATCCTTCGGTATTGATACCATTGTGGTCACCAGCGGCGAAATATTATCCAATTTAGTTGACCTTGTCCCAAAAGAATTATTTGCATGGTTACGTGCATGTCATATCATAGTGCCTAGTCATCGCGTCGAATTACAAGCAAAAGCAATGGGATTAAGCCATATTACCAATGCAAATGGAGCAAATACTCAAGCTATACTCACGAGTCTTGCGTTATAATTTGTTATTGTATTGTTACCTTGCATCGACACACATTTTCTAATATTGCTTATATTGGTTGTATTCTTGCTTTCAAGGACTGTTCATGGAAAACAATAAAAAAGATCCAAACTCGCCAGCACACAAGGATGAGAAAGTGATTTCTCCTGCGCAAAATCCAATAGAAAAGCCGCTACAGGCAAAAAAAGCCAATGCAACGAGCCAACAATCTGCTGACAACAAAAATAATAATCAGACAAATTCTCCGGTAAACAACAGCCGACGCAAAGCTAAACCTAGCTCTTGGTGGATCCGTATCGGGGTATTATTCAGTTTACTGGTTGCCATTGTTGCTGTGGCGTCTTGTTACTGGCTTTATTTGCAGCTTAGCCAACAAAGTCAAGGCCAAACTCAATTAGAACAAAGTATCACTGAACAAGTTACACAAAATAAATCGTTAAAATATGAATTACAACAAACCGTCATGGCTTCCAATAAACGCTTTGGTACGTTAGAGCAACAACAGCTGAACGATACTAAAGCTTATGCAAAATTAGCTGAACTACAGCAATCAAATAAACAACTGCAAGAACGTGTAGCTGTTATTGCCCAGCGCAGTCCTAACCATTGGATGGCATCAGAAGCCGAATATTTAGTTCGCATGGCTGGCAGAAAACTATGGTTAGAAAACGATCCGCAAACAGCAATTGGTTTATTACAGTCTGCAGATGAACGTATCAGTGCGATGAAAGATCCAGCATTAACTCTTTTACGTAAAGCCTTAGCTGAAGACATCATTAAAGTTAACGCATTAAAAACCACTGACATAACCAATACCATCTTTGACTTAGATAATATTATCAATGATGTGGAAGGGTTACCGTTAAATCGTGTGGATGAGAATTTTACAGAAAATAAAAACACCCAGGCAGTCACCGACTCTATTGATGATTGGCAACAAAATCTCGCCACAACCTGGCATGACTTAACTGATGGTTTTATTACTATCCGCAAACGGACCACTGATTTAGAGCCGCTGTTATCACCGGAACAGCAATGGTATTTAGTTGAAAATATTCGCAACAAATTATTGCAAGCACAATTAGCACTGTACCGATTTGACCAAGTGAATTATCAGCAATCTATTGCTTTAGCAGACAAGTGGTTACAACAATACTTTGACTTAACAGATCCAAAGACTAAAGCAATAATTGCGTCTTTAGATAAACTGGCCAAGGTTAAAGTTGAAAAAGTGACTCTTAATAAATTTCAAGCATCGCCACTACTCCAGCAGCTGGTTACCTATGGTGAAATAATGCCTACACAGGAGCCAGCACAATGATTAAGACGCTGGTTTATGTTGTTCTCATTTTAATTGGACTGTGTCTCAGCCCACTTATTGTTGGACAAAGCGGTTACGTTTACATCGCAATAGGTGACTACCAGATTGAAACTAGCTTAGTCATAGGTGTTGTGGGGTTAATTGTATTTTATTTTGCGCTGCAATTACTCGAGTGGTTAATTTTATTATTATTAAATATGCTACTAAGCAGTCGCTACCTGCCAGAGCAATGGCGTAGAAAAGCGGCTAAAAAGCATACTTTAACCGGCGCTTTAGCACTGGCTGAAGAAGATTGGCCTGCGGCAGAAAAAGCCATGGCTAAAGGTGCTGAAAAAGGTGAAATTCCAGTATTAAATCTTTTTGCGGCAGCAAGAGCAGCTCACTATCAAGGTGATATTACTGCGCGAGATCATTATTTAACTCAAGCAGAAAATAACCCTATTGCCAAGACAGCGGTTTATACATCGCGTACCCGCTACTTAATGAAGCAGGGGGAGCTCACTCAAGCTCGAGTAGTACTTGATAAACTAAATCCAACAAGTAAAAGTAGTGCACCAGTACTGAAACTAGCACAAGAGTTATATTTGCAGCAAAATGATTGGCAGGCATTAAAATTGTTGTTACCAATCCTGAAAAAACGCCAATTACTTTCTGAAACTGAGTTCAACCAATTAAACACTAAAACCAACAGTATTTTAATGGTAAATGCAGCTAAGACTTCTGAAGCAGAATTGAATAAATGTTGGCATTGGTTAAGTAAGTCAGAGCGTAAACAAGATGAATTAGTTGTCGCTTATGCTCATGGATTGACTCAGTATGGGCATAAAGATAAAGCAATAAAGTTAATTATTAAACAACTTAGCGCTGCACCATCGGCGGCTTTATTTGCCGCAATACCTGATTTAATCGATGCACAAGATCAAGAGGTGCGTAAATTACTCAGCCGACTAGAAACCACCCATGAACATGATGCTGACTATCAAATGTGCCTTGCAAAGCTTGCTATTCAAAGTCGTGACACTAAACAAGCTAAAACTCATTGGCAAAATGTCTGTCGTATAGCACCAACACATCAATCGTGGTTAGCATTAGCACAAGCCCAAGAACAGTTAGGTGAAAACTCTTCTGCGGCAAACAGTTATCGTAATGCTGCAAACATAATCTAAACACTAAAGTTATTTTTAATCTCATCTCAAAGCCTACAATCTTGTAGGCTTTTTTAGATATTCTGCTTCATTTTTGTTATCTATGCCGATATTAAGAAATAAACGAGAATATGCCACTACAAGTAATTACGACTTTTTTATGACGTAAAAATATATAGAACTAATAAGTTAACAAATTAATACTTTGTTTTGTATGCTTATTATAACTAGCTTGTTTAGAAACGCCTTAACGTCAAAAAATTGACTACCATTGTGGTAAGTGATATTATTTGACCTAATGTTTATAAAATAATTTTAATGTTAATACTATTATTATATTAAGCAAATATGATGCAAATTAACTCATTGTTATCTTAAGTATATAAAGCTGTTGGGAGCTTCAAATGGAATCAATTACTACGTCAAAAAATGGAATACTTTCTGCTTCAGAAGGTACAGTAACAATAACAATTAACAATGAAACCAAGGAATTACAACTTGGCCAGACAATTCCTGCTGGAGCATTAGTTTCAGGCAGCAATGAGTTTGCTTTTGTTATTACATTCGATGACGGCACTATTTTTAATAGTGCAGATACTCCTGATGATGCCATTATCGAGCAAGTAGCAGATCAACAAGCTATAGATGAAATCGCAGCCTTGCAGGCATTAATTGCATCTGGCGAAGATCCAACAGCAAACCTACCAGAAACCGCCGCTGGCACCCCAACAGCCAACCAAGGTGATTTTGGTTATGTCTCAGTATCAAGAGATGGTGCAGAGACCATTGCGAATACAGGCTACGACACGACAGGACAAACTGCTACCCCAACAGCAGTGACTCAAAAAGAAGTGCTTATTGAAAATGATTCCCCATCGGTTGTATTAAATGACGTCATTACAGTTAGCGAAGATCAAGTTGCTTCTGGAAATGTTTTAGATAACGACAGCGATACTGACTCAAGTTTGAGTGTAGTGAGTTTTGAAGTAGATGGACAAACGTATCCTGCGGGGACAGAAATCGAGCTTGAAGGTGGCGTGCTCGTTATCAATCCTGATGGTTCTTTTACTTTTTCTCCTAATGAAGATTGGAATGGCCAAGTGCCGGTCATTACCTATACTACTAACACTGGTGAAACCGCGACTCTGACCATCGAAGTCACACCTGTCGATGACGCATCCGTGTTGGCTAACGACACCAATACTGTTGCTGAAGATACTGTTGCTACAGGTAATGTACTTGATAACGATAGCGACGTAGATTCAGACCTAAGCGTGAGTAGCTTTGAAGTGAACGGCCAAACTTATACGGCCGGCACAGAAGTTGCTCTTGAAGGTGGTGTCCTGATCATCAATGAAGATGGGTCTTACACCTTCACACCCAATGAAAATTGGAACGGTACTGTTCCTGTCATTACTTACACCACTAATACGGGTGTTACCGCGACGCTTACCATCGAAGTCACACCTGTAGATGACGCATCCGTGTTGGCTAACGACACCAATACTGTTGCTGAAGATACTGTTGCTACAGGTAATGTACTCGATAACGATAGCGATGTAGATTCTGACCTAAGCGTGAGTGGCTTTGAAGTGGATGGCCAAACTTATACTCCTGGCACAGACGTTGCCCTTGAAGGTGGTGTCCTGATCATCAATGAAGATGGTTCTTACACCTTCACACCCAATGAAAATTGGAACGGTACCGTTCCTGTTATTACTTACACCACTAATACGGGTGAAACCGCGACGCTAACCATCGAAATCACACCTGTCAATGATGCACCAACCATTGACGTAGTCGCCAATGACTTTACCGAAAATAGCGCCGCAGCTGGCGATGTAGCGGCGACTTACAATACCTTCGATGAAGACGGTGATGCACTGACAGTGGACTTTACGGCCGGCACCAATACCGACGGTTACTATGCATTGATCAACGGCGAAGTGGTGTTAACCCAGGCAGGGGCAGATCTGATCAATAACGGTGGCACTTTACCAGCGATTGATTTAACTGTGTCAGATGGCAGCTTAACTGGCCAAGACAGTGACACGCCGGTTGTATCGCCTATAAATGATGCTCCAGTGTCTGACAGCTACAGCTTTAGCTACAATGAAAACAGCAGCGACAGCACTGTGATCGGTACCGTCAATGCCATCGATCCGGAAGGCACGCCAGTGACCTACAGTATCGTCAGCGGCAATGACGACGCTTGGTTTGAGATTGATCCCGTGACCGGTGTTATCAGCTTGACCCCAGCGGGCGTGGCCGCCGTCGCCAATGACTTTGAAGCCCTGGCGAACGTGCACAATTTAGTCGTTGGCGCCTCAGATGGTGTCAACACCACCAACATTAACGTCACCCTCACTGAGCTTGATGTCAATGAAACGCCTGAGTTCACTCCACCCGTGGGCGAAACCAGCTACAACTTTACGTATTTTGAAAACAGCAGCGACAGCACTGTGATTGGCACCGTCAATGCCATCGATCCAGAAGGCACGCCAGTGACCTACAGTATCGTCAGCGGCAATGATGACGCTTGGTTTGAGATTGATCCCGTGACCGGTGTTATCAGCTTGACCCCAGCGGGCGTGGCCGCCGTCGCCAATGACTTTGAAGCCCTGGCGAACGTGCACAATTTAGTCGTTGGCGCCTCAGATGGTGTCAACACCACCAACATTAACGTCACCCTCACTGAGCTTGATGTCAATGAAACGCCTGAGTTCACTCCACCCGTGGGCGAAACCAGCTACAACTTTACGTATTTTGAAAACAGCAGCGACAGCACTGTGATTGGCAC